>JBJMPM010000064.1:0-45939 GCA_045803205.1 Longimicrobiaceae bacterium | reverse complement strand
CTCACCCATGTCGTGGATTCGGCGGTGCGTGGACGGATGGTTGCTTAGACACCACCCATCTTACTGCGCCCGAAGAAGATACGACATGGGTTTTCTCTTTCTATCACCCCCGGAAGCCGTTTCGGGTGAATAAGCCAGGCTAATAGAAGAACTCACTTCGATAGAGTTGGATGCACGCCAATGCTTGGTGGATCTACCCCTTAGCAGTAATTCCTCCTACAACAAGCAACTTGGGTAGCTGCCGTGATCAACCTAACTTCGCCAACACTAGAAGAGATAAAGTCTATATTTATGGCGGCAGCGTCTGGAATAGGCATCCTTGGAGTACCGTTGATCATTGTTCTGCTTTCAAGACTCCACGAAACCCGTGTCAAGCTCCGCGAGCGACGCACATTCAAGGCAGTCAAAGACGAGGTGGCAGCTATCGCTGAAATCCAGAAGCTGGAAGTACAGTTGCTGAATGGGGAAATCGAAACACGCACATTCGATCTACAACGGTTGGAGGACATGGGTACTCCCCTTCATAGCCTTGAAGAAATTGCCGAACTCGAACAAGACCTTCGCCATTTTGTCTTTTATTTCGGATCGAATAAGGCGCGGAAGCTTTACGAGCGTGTCAGAAAGGCTGTGAGCAGCGATACCGCTCCAGACGGCCGATCGGCAGTTGCAAACCTACTAGACGGGTATCGACAAAGCCTTCAGCGTCAGCAACAAACAATCGAAAGGTTAGCACAATACAACCCCGATTCAGTGCGCAACTGACATTTGGACCCTAACTCACGACTATCGAGACGCATTCGCGCAGCCTCGTGATCGCACTGTGAAGAAAGGCCCCCGTGAGCCCGTTCGAGTACGTGCTGCCGATGGTGTCGATCCTAGTGGGGTTGGCCATCGGCGACCTGTCTCTCAGCCTGCACCGCCTGCTCCGGGCGCGCAGGCGCGTGCGGTGGGACTGGCTCCCGCTCGCCGCCGCCCTGCTGGTGCTGCTCCTCATCCTCTTCTTCTGGTGGGCCTTCTACGCCATGGGCCGAGCCGAGGTCTGGACGCGCTACTGGGCGTTCCTGGTGCTGGCCGCGGCGCTCATCGGCATGTTCCTGCTCGCCTCGGCCGCGCTGCCGGACGCCGTTCCCGAAGACGGGCTGGACCTCGCGGCCTACTACGACGAGAACCGCCGCTACTTCTGGGTCCTCTTCGCGGTGTTCAACCTCCTGGCGTTCGTGCTGGACTTCCTCGTGTACACGGACGACGCGGTCCACTCGACGGGCCCGCTGCGGGCAATCCCCACTCTTTCCATTGCGGCGGTCCTGCTCTCCCTCGCCTTCGTCCGCAGGCGCGCGTACCATACGGTGGTCGTGCTGCTCCTGCTCGTCGTCTTCGGCTGGCAGTGGTCGCAGCTCCGGCTCGCGTAGAGGCACCCGCGCGGTCGAAGGAGTACGTGATCACGCCCTCGCACCCTCACCCGGGGTCTACCATGATCTCGACACGCCACCTCCCGCCCCCCACGCCAAAGATGAGACTGATCCCCCTTTTGGTTGTCGCCGCAGCGGTTCTCGCGGCATGCGATGCGAAGCGTGTCGAGCGCGATGCCCGCGATCCGAACTATACGTACGTCGGGGACGAGGACGCGGCGATGAATGCGGCGATGGCAAGGGCGAAAGCGACGTTTTCGGACTTCGTCACCGCCCTGCGGAGCGGAAACCCCGCCTATCGCGATTTCGCCGTGAAAAAGCCGTACGCGACTCCCGCCGGCGGCGGTGAGCACATGTGGATCGAAAACATCCGGGAGGTCGCCGGGGGCTTCGAGGGCACGATCGCCAACGATGCGAACGACACGCGCCTCGTGAAGTATGGCGATACGGTCCGCTTCACGCCCGCCGAGATTACCGATTGGAAGTACGTCGACGGCGATCTGCTCGTCGGCGGCTACACGATCCGCTACTTCGTCGAGCGCATGTCCCCCGAGGAAAAGGCGGCGCTGGAGAAGGAGGCCGGCTTCCGCGTCCGGTAGCCAGATCCATGGCCGCCGGTCCGGTCTCGCTCCCCGGGGAGCCCGCCGACCCGGTGCGGCGTGCAAGATGTCAGGCGTGGTCATGGTGCGGGCGGATCTTCGATGGGTCTCGGGGCCGCCGTCATGGCCCACATGCGGGACGTCGAGCCCGGCACGGACTCCATGGCCGCGGCCGCGTGAAGCATCTCGTGGTGAGTGTCCGGGAAAGCGAAAGGCGCGGGGGGAGCCCCCGCGCCTTTGCGCGCCCGCAAGGCGGGTCGGTTCGCGGCCGGCGGTCAGACCTTGCGGGCCACGTACGTGGCCGCGGTGTTCTGCCGCTTGTGCACCAGGTACAGCTCCGTGCCCCCGTTCGCCATCACGAAGTCGAGATCTTCGGACGAGCTTGCGTTGTCGACGAAGTGGATGTGCCCGAAGCCGTTCACGTCGGGGCCCGAGACGGTGCCGCTCTGGATGGTCCGGACGACCGGATTGCCGTTGTGCGTGCCCGTGTATCCCCCCAGCACCGAGGTGCCGGAGAAGAAGAAGTATCCGACCGCCGCGACCCGCGCGTCCCCATCGAACCCGTCTCCCCTCCACGCATAGCAACCGCTGAGCAGAGAAGGCTGTACGTTGCATCGAGGCATGACTGGTCTCTCCTGAAGAGGGATAATATGAACGGCGCCGGGGAGGGAGCGGCACCAGGGCAGGGTTCGAGACCACGATCCGGCCGAGGAAAATGAAGTCGCCTGCCGGACCGCAATCTAGGCGTGGGAGTGTTGGATTCCTACGAGGGTCGGAAGACGGCAGGGCTCCCGCCGTGTGTCGGCGAGGGCGCAGCGGAATCAGGGCATCCGTCACCGTGCGGGAGCGGGTCGCGGTGTGCTGGAACACGGCACGCTGCGTGTGCGAGCCCGCCAATCAGGTGCGGCGCGCAAGAAATGTGTGGCGCGGGCGTGGGCCGGGCGACACATTCGACGGACCTTCCTCCCTGCTTCTCCGTTCGCGAGACTCCATGAAAGCCTACGTGATCACCACGGGCGCGGTGTTCGGCCTGCTCACCGTCGCGCACCTCGCGCGGATGTTCATGGAGGCCGGCTTCTCCGCGGATCCCGCGTACTGGGCGATCACCACGGCCGCGGCGGCGCTCTGCGCGTGGTCGGTCCACGTGCTGCGGCGCGCGCCACGGTGACGCCCGGGTTCGAGGCGAAGCTCGAGGGAGATGCGCGAGCCGCCTTCCCCGCCATGCGGTGAGGCCCCCGTGAGCCCGTTCGAGTACGTGCTGCCGATGGTGTCGATCCTGGTGGGGTTGGCCATCGGCGACCTGTCTCTCAGCCTGCACCGCCTGCTGCGGGCGCGCAGGCGCGTGCGGTGGGACTGGCTCCCGCTCGCCGCCGCCCTGCTGGTGCTGCTCCTCATCCTCTTCTTCTGGTGGGCCTTCTACGCCATGGGCCGCGCCGAGGTCTGGACGCGCTACTGGGCGTTCCTGGTGCTGGCCGCGGCGCTCATCGGCATGTTCCTGCTCGCCTCGGCCGCGCTGCCGGACACGGTCCCCGAAGACGGGCTGGACCTCGCGGCCTACTACGACGAGAACCGCCGCTACTTCTGGATCCTCTTCGCGGTGTTCACCCTCCTGGCGTTCGTGCTGGACGTCCTGGTGTACACGGACGACACGGTCCACTCGGCCAGCCCGCTGCGGGCGATCCCCACGGTGTCCATCGCGGCGGTCCTGCTCTCCCTCGCCTTCGTCCGCAGGCGCGCGTACCATGCGGTGGTCGTGCTGCTCCTGCTCGTCGTCTTCGGCTGGCAGTGGTCGCAGCTCCGGCTGGCGTAGCGGCACCCGCGCGAGAGGAGGACCCATGACGGATCACACGCCCCGGGCCGAGCCCAACGTCCAGCAGGTGGTGCCGCTGCTCGCCGTGGCGGACATGGCGGCGTCGCTGCGCTTCTACGTCGACGGGCTCGGGTTCGAGATGACGAACCGCTGGATCGACGAGGGTGAGCTGCGCTGGTGCTGGTTCCAGCTCGGCGGCGCCGCGACGTACACGCTCACGGTATCGGCCGTGCAGCCGGCCGAGGGCACGTCAGCAGCGCATCCACGACGATTGGGGTCGCCCGATATCGCCGCGGGAGCGGTGACCCCTGCGCCTCGCGATGAGCCCCTCCTGGGTGTCGTAGCAGGGTACTCCTGTGCAATGTCAGACTAACCTGAGGAGCACGAGATGGAAACAGATTCGAGCACGCCCTCCGCGGTGCAGCCGTCACAAGATGCGGTACGCCCTGTGCCGCGTATGCAACAACCGAAAGCGGTCCGTTTCCCCAAAGCCTCCGCCATGCGGCGTTGGGAAGATTCAATTCCCTGGTTCCTGACCATTGCCAGTACCGTCACGTTGATATGTATTGCCTCGTTTTTGGTGGAGAATATTCTCTGGTTCCGGGCCCACGCCCTAGACGGTGTACCCGCCACAGCTACCACTTACCATCTGCACATCTACCACCTCCATCTGGCAATGATCAAACGATCGGTCGGGCTTTTTAGCGGGTTTGCACTCCTGTTCCTCGGAACCGGAGTAGTGTTCTATACATTAAAGACACAGTCGCACGTTAATCTCGGCAACGAGAAGCTTTCGGCTGGGATCGTGACTGCCTCTCCAGGAATAATCGCGATGACGCTGGGGGTGTTGCTTATCCTCGGGACCATCGCCAGCAAGGATGAGTTCCCTGGTTACATGGGTGAAGCAGCGAGCGACACTACTCGTCTGAAAGTCGTTCCCTTCAACCGTGATACAACTGGCGTAGCGAGGGATACTACGCGCCTGAACGTCGTTCCCTTCAACCGCGATACATCCAAATGAATCGACTGACTCTCCTGGCTGGGCTGTTGCTGACAGTTGCACCCGCATCCGCGCAAACCCAAGCTGAGTTCAATACAACCTGCGCAACGCTTGGCGAGCTCACCGAGCGCGCACTCCGACTCAACAGACGGATTGAAGCGTTGTTGTACGTGCGGACGGCAGAGAACATCCGGAGCGCAATGGGGAACGTGAATGGCTGTGAAGCGGCGTACTTCGCGAGGGTCGTGCGTGAAAACCAGCAAGTGTTTGCCACAGCAACGTCCGTGATCGCTATCGATTTTGTTCAACCAGTTCCGGGTTGGAAGCATCACGACATTGAAGAACTCCTCAAACTTCAAGAACGTGAGCGCTTCCAAGATTTTTTCCGGAGATATCGTATGAATGAGGGTTCGCAACTCGATCGATTGAAGGGCTTAGACCAAGACAGAGTTCGCAGTTCTCCCTAGTGGTGAGGTAGTGACATTCGAGCACTGTCACGCGGCTCGGGTCGGGCGTACCCACAACTCGCCAAGCCTCCGATACGTGCAGGGGGAGAGGCCTCATACCACGTCTGGTCCCGTTACCCACACTGCTGAGCGCCGCTGCGCCACGTCGGCGGAACACCGATCTGTGGCCGAGGCTGCCGGCTGCTCAGCTCAGTTGCTCCGCGTCCCTGATGGGAGCTTTAACCAGAGTTCTGTATGCCAGATGCCAACGTCCAGCAGGTGGTGCCGCTGCTCAACGTGGCGGATATGGCGGCGTCGCTGCGCTTCTACGTCGACGGGTTCGGGTTCGAGATGACGAACCGCTGGATCGACGAGGGCGAGCTGCGCTGGTGCTGGCTGCAGCTCGGGGGCGCCGCGCTCATGCTGCAGCAGTTTCGTAAGCAGGGGCACGACACGTGGGTGCCGAAGGGCCCCGTGGGCGAGGGCGTGTCGCTCAACTTCGTGTGCCGGGACGCACTGGCGGTCTACCGCGAGGTCACCGGCCGCGGCGTCCCCTCCGCGCGGAACCCCTTCGTCGGCAACCGGATGTGGGTCGCGCCGTTCGTGGACCCGGACGGCTACCGCATCTTCTTCGAGAGCCCCACCGACGTGCCGGAGGAGACCGAGTATCCGGGAGAGGGATGACGCGACTCGTGGCGCAGCGGCCATCGCCGCGCCGCGCAGGAGGGTGAGGGCGATCCGTCTGCATTTCTGAGGGTACCGGGACAGGTTGCGAAGCGAACCCCGCCAGGGAGCACATTCGATGCGAATCGACCTGACGCCAGATCTCGAATCTGCGCTGACGAATGCCGCGCGCCGGCAGGGGACCACGCCGGAACTACTCGCTCAGGCATACCTCCGTGAGCGGCTCGAGGTGGTCGTCGACGACGTGCACGAGACCTGCGGCACCCTCGCCGACTTCCTCGAAGGTTACGTCGGCGTTCTCCCCATCGGTGACGAAGTGGAGGGAGGCACTCGTCTTTCCGAAGATACCGGGAGGCGGTTCACCGAGGTGCTGGCACAGCGACGCGAAGCTGGCCGGCTGTGACGCTGACTGACGCAGGCCCGCTCATCGCGCTGCTGAACCAGAAGGATCAGCATCATCGCACCTGTGGCGTTGACCACGCTTCCGTCCAGACCGATGCTGACGACATGGCCCTGTTTCACTGAGGCCATGTACCTTCTCGGCAAGGCCGGCGGCTACCCTGCTCAGAGGGCGCTGTGGCATCTCAGGGCCCGGCGGTCGTCTTGTCCTGCACGACCTGACCGCAGCTGAAGCCGAGCGGGCATCCGTGCTGATGGCGACATACAGAGACGCACCGATGGATCTCGCCGATGCGTCTCTCGTTGCGGTGGCAGAGAGCCTTTCCTTGCGCCACGTCTTCACGCTCGACCGACACTTCCACATCTATCGCTTGGCGAACGGATCTGCGTTCGACGTGCTTCCGCATCCCTGAATTCGTTCGCTGGCCACGTGAATGTCACGCCGGAGCAGGTCGGAGCGTTTTTCGGCACGACTGAAGCAGCTGAGCATCACGCGCTTGGAGGATGACCGAATGCGACGTCTCGCCATCGCCGCCGGTATCGCCGCGCTGCTGAGCGCCGGCTGCACCGCTCCCACCGAGATCGCCACGCTGCGCGGGGAGACGGGAACGCCCGGCGACCCGCTCACCGTCACGCGGCTGCGGAGCGAGCCGTACTCCTTCGCGTACTACAGCGGGATGAAGGACTCCGCGCGGGTGGTGGTGCGCACCCCGGAGGAGTGGGCGCAGGTGTGGAGCGCCGTCGGAGGCTCGCAGCCGCTGCCGCAGGTGGACTTCGGGCACGAGGTCGTGGTGGCTGCGGCGCTCGGCACGCGCAATACCGGTGGCTACAGCATCTACGTCGACGGCGCGTACCAGCGCGAGGGCTACGTGGAGGTGCTGATCCACAAGGTCTCGCCGGGGTCGCGCTGTGCCACCACCCAGGCGCTCACCCAGCCCGTCGACCTCGCCCGCATCGCCGTGGCCGGCCAGCCGGTGCAGTTCAGCGAGCGCGGCAGCGTGCACGACTGCGGCTGACCGGGCCTGGGAACAGCGGTCTCACGCGGAGACGCGGAGACACGGAGAGGCCGGGTGGCTCTCCCCGTGTCTCCGCGTCTCCGCGTGAGGCGATCTTTTCCGGCGCCGTGACGCACTTCTCTGGCGCTCGCGCGACGTCCTCTCCATCATCCCCCTCATGCTCTACATGATCATCGAGCGCTTTCGCCCGGGGCAGGCGCCCGCCGTCTACCAGCGGGCGCGGGAGCGGGGCCGGATGATGCCGCCGGGGCTCGCCTACGTCTCGAGCTGGGTGGAGCCGGACTTCTCCCGCTGCTTCCAGGTGATGGAGTGCGGCGACCCGGCCCTGCTGCGGCAGTGGATGGACGCCTGGGAGGACCTGGTGGAGTTCGAGGTCGTTCCCGTGATCACCTCCACCGAGGCGGCGGAGCGGATGACCGGCGCCGCGATCTCCGGCTGAGCGCGCCCACCCTCCGCCAGCTCCCCCGCTGACGTGGGCGCCGCGAACCAGGGTTTCGAGCCGATCCGGGGGCGGTATCTCGCCTTCGCCGAGAACGAGGCGAAGGGCGTCTCTCCCCTGTACGAGGCGCTGGCGCGCGGGGTGGCGGAGTCGGAGCCGCTGCTGCGGTTCATCGCGTCTCTCCCCGAGGCGAAGCAGCAGCCGAACCTGGTCTTCGCCGCGGTGCGCCGCCTCTGCGGCACGCCGGAAGATGCGGCGCACCTCGCGCGGCTCGTCGAGCGGCACCCGGAGCCGGTCCGGCGGCTGATCCTGGCGCGGAGCACGCAGACGAACGAGCCAGGCCGCTGCGCCGCGCTCCTCCCCGCGCTGGGCGGGCTGCGCGAGCCGCTGGCCCTGCTCGAGGTGGGTGCGTCGGCGGGGCTGTGCCTGCTGGTGGACCGCTATGGGTACGACTACGGCCGCCTGCGCATCGAGCCGGGCGATCCGCGCGCGCCCGTCTTCCCGTGCCGCGCGAGCGGGGCGACGCCGCTCCCTCCGCGCGTTCCGGAGATCGCCTGGCGGGCGGGGATCGACCTGAATCCGGTCGACCTGGCCGATCCCGAGGCGGCCGCGTGGCTGGAGACGCTGGTCTGGCCCGGGAACGACGCACGCGCCGCGCGGCTGAGGGCGGCGATCGAGGTCGCGCGAGAGAATCCGCCCGCCGTCGTTCGCGGCGACCTGCTCGACGATCTCCCCGCGCTCGCCGCCACGGCCCCGCCGGGCGCGACGCTCGTCGTCTTCCACTCGGCCGTGCTGGCGTACGCATCGCCCGAGGAACGGGAGCGGTTCGAGCGCCAGGTGGCGGCGCTCGGCGCGGTGTGGATCAGCAACGAGTTCCCCCGCGTGCTTCCGCACGTTGCGTCGAAGTGCGCCTCCCGGCCGCCGGACGACCGGTTCCTGCTGGCAGTCGACGGGAATCCGGTGGCGCTGACGGGCCCGCACGGCCAGTCGGTCGACTGGCTTGGCTGAGGAGGGCACATGGACCCACGCAAGGAGCTGCTGGAAGTCCTCCGCGAGTGCCGCGCGCTGCTCGCCCGGCCGGACAGCGACTACCTCTGGTCGTCGTGGGAAGACGAGACCGACGCGCTGGAGGAGATCGACGGGATGATCGCGGCCATCGAAGGAGGCCAGCCGCTGAGCCGGTGGTGGTCCGTGATCTTCCTGCCCACGGGGCCGATGCAGGAGGTCAGCATCAGCAGCGGCTGGGGAGACGAGTTCCTGGCGCTCGCCAACCGGTGGGACGCCGCGATGGAGGTCGCGAACGCCCTGGAGATGGTCGGCGCGCACTGCCGCTGCCTGACGCCTCCCCTGGACTACCGCGGCTTCGTGCGGGAAGAGCTCGGCATGCACGAAGGCGGCGGGCGCTACGCCGACGTGGCGCTCGAGCGCTGCAAGTATTGCGGACGCCCGTGGCTGCATTATCACTACGAGATCGAGGCGTTCTCCGGCTCCGGGCGGTGGTACCGCGGGCTCGTCACGCCGGAGCAGGCCGCGCGCGCGACGCCGCACAACGCGCTGGAGATCCTGGCGGCGCTGCCCTGGCACCTGTACGGCGGCAGCTACTTCGGGACGACGGGAAAGCGCAGCGACGTGCCGCTCGACCCCTCGACGGTCTGAGAAAATCAGCCGCAACACCACGGTGTCATCCCGAGGCTCGGCCACGCGAAACTCGCCGCCGCACCGATGCCCGCAGAGCCGAGGGATCTGGCCAAGGACGCCGCGGGGCCCGGGCGCGGCAGCGTCGCGATCGGCGGGCTCGCATCGGTCCAACGCATGACGTTGCCGCGGCTGCCAGTGCGGCTTCCGCTGCGGGCTTCGTGGCGGCCGTGATCAGATCCTTCGGCCCTGCGGTGCCCATTGTGGACACAGGCTCATGTGCGGCCGGGCCTCAGGATGACACCATCGAGGCCGAGGTTTCCACCCGTCTCTGAGGCACCATGCGCATCCTGCGGCACCTGCTGTCGATCCTCCTTCTCCCGTTCGTGATGGTGGTGGTGGTGCCGCGCTGGATCGTGCTCGGCGAGGCCGCGTCCGACACGCGCTGGCGGGCGGGGACGGCGGCGTGGACCGGGCACACGGCGGGGGCGCTGCTCTTCCTGGCCGGATTCGCGCTCTTCGCGTGGTGCGTGGCGCTCTTCGCCCGCGTGGGCCAGGGGACGCTCGCGCCCTGGGACCCGACCAGGCGGCTCGTCGCCGTCGGCCCCTACCGCTACATGCGCAACCCGATGATCACCGGCGTGCTGGCGATGATCTTCGGCGAGGCGCTCTTCCTCGGCTCGCGCGCGATCGCCGTCTGGGGCGCCACCTTCTTCGTCATCAACCAGGTCTACTTCCTGGTGCTGGAGGAGCCGGGGCTGGAGCTGCGCTTCGGCGAGGCCTATCGGCGCTACAAGGCCGCGGTGCCGCGCTGGCTCCCGCGCGCCACGCCTTGGACCGGCGGCGACGCCCCTGCCGCGGAGCGCGGATGAGCGGCACGGACGGAATCGACTTCCGCGTCCGCCCGGAGGTGACGAACGACGAGCTGGACGCGCTCTTCTCCACGGCGTGGCCGAAACACCAGTGGTACGACTTCGGGCCGGCGCTGCGGCACAGCCTCGCGTGGGTGTGCGCGTACGCGGGCGAGAAGCTCGTGGGCTACGTGAACCTGGCGTGGGACGGCGCCCAGCACGCGTTCATCCTCGACACCACCGTGCACGCGGACTTCCAGCGGCGCGGCATCGGGCGGCGGCTGGTGGAGCACGCGGTGGGCGTGGCGAAGGCGCACAAGCTGGACTGGGTGCACGTGGACTACGATCCGCACCTTCACGATTTCTACACGCAGTGCGGATTCCAGCCCACCCTGGCGGGCTTGATCCGGGTCGGCGGCGATCGCGGGTAGCCGCCCGCACGAAAGGAGATGAAGATGGCGCTGGAGATGCGAACGGAGTGCGAGAAGTGCGGGAGGGCGCTGGCGGGAGATGGCGCCGCGTTCATCTGCAGCTACGAGTGCACTTTCTGCCCTGACTGCACGTCGGGGATGGATGCCGTATGCCCCAACTGCGGCGGCGAGCTGGTGCCGCGGCCGCGCCGGCGCAGCCAGGGGTGATACCAAATCCGGGGATAGCGTTGGCGCATCTCACCGACTCACGTGCTGACGCGGTTATAGATCCTTCGGCCTGCAAGTTATTCCGCAGACGATGGTTGCAGCATGGCCGGCCTCAGGATGACGTCGTTTGTTTGAGGTGCGTTCAACACCAGGTGTTCAGGCGGATTTGGTATGAGGCCGTACTCCGTGCTGCGGCTGTCCGGGCCGGCGCTGGCGGAGAGCGGGGGGATCGACGCGATCCTCGCGCTGGAGCGGGAGAACCTGGAACCGCTGCTGCGGGCGACGGGGCAGACCTTCCCCGAGGACCGGCGCCGGGCCGGGCTCGCGGCGGCGGACCGGACGGCGGTGCTGCTGCTGCGCGGCGGCGTGCTGGCGGGGTGCGCCGACTTCGCGCGCGACTGGAACGACGCGGCCGACCTCTACGTGGCCTCGGTGCAGCTCGGGCCCGGGGCGCGCGGCGGCCGGGCGCTGGGGGTGCTCCTCGCCGACGCGTTCGGCGCGGTCGGGGAGATGCCGTGGCGCCGGCTCACCACAAACGTGCACCCGGCGAACGCGCCCGCGCTCCGTCTGGCAGAGCGGCTCGGCTTCCGGCGGATCGCGGCGCCGGGACGGGCGAGCATCGGCCTGGCGCTCGACCGCGACGGGCTGCGCGCATCCCCGTTCGCGAAGCTGGCGGTCGCGCTCGCCGCACGACATCATCCTGGGCGCTCCTGACCTGACGACGCGGGAGATTGTTGAGGAAACCTCGACGCGGCCAAAACACCTGGTGTCATCCCGAGGCCCGGCCACCTGGACTCGCTGCCGCGCGAATGTCCGCAGGGCCGAGGGATCTACTCGGCAAGCCGCGAGGCCCGGGCGCGGCAGCGTCGCGAATGCCGGTCCTCGCAGCGGTCCAGGTGCGACGTTGCCGCGGTTACCGCGCGGCTTCCGCAGCGTGCCCCGTGGCGGCCGCGATTAGATCCTTCGGCCCCTGCGAAGCCCACCGTGGCCACAGGATGAGGTGAGGCCGGGCCTCAGGATGACACCGTTGGGGTGGTTTCCAAACCGTTTCTGATCTCGACCGGAGGGAACGATGCGGCGGGTACGCTACAACGTGGCGGCGAGCCTGGACGGCTACATCGCCGGGCCGAACGGCGAGTACGACTGGATCCCCAACGATCCGACCATCGACTTCGGCGCGCTGTTCGCGAGCTTCGACACCGTGCTCATGGGCCGCCGCAGCTACGAGGCGGCGCAGGGCGGCCCGGGGTTCGGGAAGAAGATGCGCGTCTACGTCTTCTCGCGGACGCTGCGCCCCGAGGACCATCCGAAGGTCACCATCGTCGGGGACGATGCGGCCGGCGTGGTCGCCGCCCTCCGCGCGGAGCCGGGGGAGAAGGAAATCTGGCTCTGGGGCGGCGGCGTCCTCTTCCGCAGCCTGCTCGACGCGGGGCAGGTCGATTCCGTCGAAGTGACGGTCGCCCCCGTGCTGCTGGGCGGCGGGCTGCCGCTGATCACGCCCGGCGGCACTGCCCGGCTCACCCTCACCGGCACGCACACCTACCCGAGCGGCATGGTCACGCTCTCCTACTCCGCCGCGCAGCAGGAAGGGGCAGGCGGCCCGAAGAAGCGAAGGGGGAAACGAGAGAAATCCTGAAAATTCTTGTTTCGCCGCAGCGGCGAACCTATGCTGTGACGGGAAGATCGCCTCGTTGACCCAGAGCTGGAGGAAGCGCTTTGCGAATCGGCATCGTCGACCTGCTGGGGAAGGAGCCGCCGCGCAACGGCTACTCGCGCCTGATGCGCGCCAACAACACCAGCATCATGCCCCAGGTGATCGGGGCGTGGTGCGAGGAAGAGGGGCACGAGGTCCACATCGCCTACTACTCCGGCCCCGCCCTCCTCGCCGGCGGCCTCCCGGACGACGTGGACCTGGTGTTCATCAACGCCTTCTCGCAGGCCGCCCTCCTCGCCTACGCGCTCAGCGCCTCGTGGCGCCACCGCGGCGTGCCCACCGTGCTCGGCGGGCCGCACGCGCGCTCGTACCCGGAAGACGCGCGGCAGTACTTCGACTACGTGGTGGGCTTCTGCGACCGCGCACTCCTCGGCGACATCCTGCGCGACTGCTCGCAGCACCGGCCGCTGGGGGTGCACCTCTCCGCCGCGGGGCAGCCGCACAGCCTGCCGGGGCTCCGCCAGCGCTGGAAGTTCCTCAAGCCCTCGATGGACCGGGCGAAGGTGCTCAAGCTGGTGCCGCTGATCGGGAGCCTGGGGTGCCCCTACAAGTGCAGCTTCTGCATCGACTCCACCGTGCCCTACCAGCCGCTCGAGTTCGACGGGCTGCGCGACGACCTGCGCTTCTTCCAGGAGCTGAAGCTGCCGCGCTCGGTGGCGGTGTGGCACGACCCCAACTTCGGCATCCGCTTCGACCAGTACCTGGACGTGATCGAAGAGACGGTCCCGCCGGGGAGCGTGACCTTCGTGGCCGAGACCTCGCTCTCGCTGCTCAAGGAGGAGAACCTCAAGCGGCTGAAGCACAACGGCTTCAAGGCCATCGCCCCGGGGATCGAGTCGTGGTACGACATGGGGGACAAGTCGAAGCTGCGCTCGGCCCGGGGGATGGAGAAGGTGGAGTCCGTGGCCGAGCACGCCAACCTGGTCAACGCCTACATCCCCTACACGCAGTGCAACCTGATCTTCGGGCTGGACTGCGACGAGGGCTCCGAGCCCTTCGAGCTGACGAAGCGCTTCGTCGACCTGGCGCCGGGGGTGTATCCGCACTTCGCCGTGCTCTCGTCCTTCGGGCGCAACGCGGTGCTGAACCTGGAGTACCAGCGCGCCGGCCGGGTCGTCCCTGTGCCCTTCCACTTCCTGGACCTGGTGCAGGCGATGAACGTGCGGCCGAAGAACTACAGCTGGACCGAGTTCTACGACCACGTGGTCGACACCTTCGACTACGCGTTCTCGGCGAAGGCGATCGCGCGGCGCTTCTGGCACAACCGCCACTCGTACATCACCTGGGAGCAGCTCTTCCGCGGCATCTCGTCCGACCGCAGCAACCGGATGGGGTACCACATGAAGATGCGGCGCTGGATGGAGGACCCGTCGTTCCGCGCCTTCTTCGAGGGGAAGACCACGCAGGTGCCGGCGCAGATGACGGACCAGGTGCGCCGCCACCTGGGCCCGCTCTGGGAATGGCTCCCCAAGGGGGCGATGAACCACGATCCCAACGCCTACCTCCACTCCATGCCGCAGGCGCTGCCGGTCGTGGCATAACCGCACCTCACGCGGAGACGCAGGGGCACGGAGAAGGTGGCCGTGGTGACGCAGGGAGGTTTTTTCGCGACCTTTGCGGCTGAAGCCGCGGCTACAACCACACGAAGTCCGCCTGCGCGGACTCCCCGCCGCCGTCGCACGTGTCGCGACGGCGGCGGTGTGCCGCACGTCTCCTGGCGCGGGTGCGCGCGTGCCCAAGTGTGGCGTCGCGCGCCGCGAGAATGCAAGGGAGGCGCCGGACGGGCGCCAGGAGCGCGAGGTCGACGCGGCCGAGCGCCATCTCGTCGCGGAGCACTTGGGCAACCCGTGGTGGCCGGGAAATACACCCTTACGTAAACCCCTTTTGTGTCATACATTGAAACGAGGCCCACGCGCGTTCCGCCTACGCCCATCCACCGGCAAAAGGAGATCACCCATGAGTCGAAGACCACGATTCCTTCCGCCCCTTCCCTGGCATGAGATCCGTACGCGACATTTTCATGTGCCGGTACTCGCCGGCCTTCTCGCCCTGGGAGCCTGCCAGGATCAACCCGAGACGCTGAAGACGGTGACTGGTCCCAGCGGCGGGCCGAGATTGAGCCTCGCGACCTCGCCGGGACGGCAGGCAGCGTTCGCAACGTACCAGGACATCGAGCCAGCGCTCATGACCCAGGTGCGCGCGGGTGTCGAGCACCAGGTCGCGGTGTGGATGGAGTTCACGAACGGACTGGCCGGCGGAAGCCAGTTCGCCTCCTCGCATTTCGCGAACGGGAACGGGCGGGCCAACTACCTCGGCAAGCTTCCTGGCTACACGGGGCGCTACGCGGATCCGTGGCTCGCACAGAACACGAGCAGTGCCGCGCCCCTCCAGCGGATCTACCTGGTGGGGATCATCGCGGGAGGCTCCACGGCCGATCCCAACGCGCTCGTCCGCTGGTATTCGGACAACGGCGGCTATAGCTGGTCGGCGCCCGGCCTGATCAGCGGCGACTCGACGAGTCCCGCTGCTTTCTTCAGGGACAAGCCGGCGGTTGCGGTGTCGGCCGCGGCGGGGTCGGCGGGATACGTCTACGTCGCGTACATCCGGCGCAACCGCCTCACGAACCGGAACGAGCTCGTGGTGCAGGCAAGCACCGATGCGGGCGCCACGTGGAAGGCGCCGACCCTAGTGACGGACCCCGCCACCACCAGCCACCAGGCGCCACAGGTGATGGTGGACTCGAACGGCGACGTCTACGTCCTGTGGACACGGTGGCTGGCTGGCACCGACGAGCTGCGCATCGCCCGGTCGCCGGCCTACAGCCCGAGCACCGGCTCCATGACCTTCACCCAGGGCCTGCCGGCCAACGTCGGGAACCTGTATGGAGGAGCCGAGACCTTCGCGTGCGGAGCCGGTTGCGCGGTGCGTGCGGCCTCCATACCGATCGCGCGGCTCGACGCGGCCCGCCGCAGGATCGCCGTTGCATGGCACCGGCCCAACGGTACCGGCGGATCAGTCATCGACTTCGGCACCGTGGGAGTCCCGGGCATGGGGTGGGGGCCGCGGATCACGCTGCCGTGGAACGGCGGCAACGACGTGCAGCCGTCGATGGACTTCGACGCGAGCGGGAACTACCTCGTCTCGTTCTATGCGTTCGGGCTCAACGTGCCGACGTACTACAACGTCGCGCGCTACGTCGTCCTCGGCGGGAGCACGCCCGTGGTGGAGGACGCCGGCCAGCCGGTCCACACGCTCAGCGGCGCCGTCTCCGACGTGTCGCAATACCCGGCGGACGTCAACGGAATGCGCCTCCTGGGCGAATACCACGACGTCTCATTCAGCAACGGAACGTTCAAGACGGTGGGGATCCAGATCGTGGGGTACGGGAACCCGTACGTCTTCACGACGACACACAACTGAATAGAAACAAAACTTCGGGAGCGCGGTTAGCTGTCCCTGCAGGAGTTTGTCGGTGTGCCACTTAGACTTAGACCGTGAACACCCGTTTCATCCTACAGGGTGGGCGAAGCCGGTGAAGGACTGATCGCGGGAGCGGCGCGAGGTGGAGCGGCTGGGGCGCGGCTACGTGCGCGCGGCGCTGCTGGAGAGCCCGCGCGGCCCGGCGCCGCCGCTCCTCCCCATCGCCATGGTGATGGTAATCGCCGGCACCGTGCTCCTGGTGTTCGGCGACCTCATGGGGCTGCGACAGCCGTTCTGGTCGAAGATGGGGATAGGCCTGACCCTGCTCGCGATCGTCGGCTTCTTCGGCGGGCGGGTGGTGCTGGCGCCGTGGCTGGTGCGCCGGGAGCGCGCGTGGCTGCAGGCCCTTCCCTTCCCCGTGCGGGGCTACTTCCGCACCCTGGGCCAGGCGCCGGAGGAGGAGCGGCGCGTGTGCGTGCGCATCGACTTCCGCGAGGAGCCGCCGGAGCGCGAGGTGCTCGAGGGGCTCCTCGGCCGCGTGGCGTACCCCGCGAGCGCACGGATCACCGGCGGAAAGGGAGCGAGCTGGCGGGCCGAGAGCGGGCCCATCCGCAGCCCCGCGTTCGAAGACGTGGACCCGACGAACGGCGCCGTGCTCGGCTGGATGCGCGGCGTGGTCGAGGAGGTGCTCCTCCCCCTGCACGCGGTCCATCCCCTGCAGAGCGTCGAGTTCCGGGGCTGACGCCGCGCAGGAACCTCTTCCCGCGCCGGGGTACATGCTCCGCCACGCTGTCCGGCGCCCGGCCCGCGAGCGTACGACTACACCTCTCCTCATGAACCGGAACCTTCGCATCGCCGCCGTGACCGCGGGCCTGCTGGTGGCCGGCGCCGTCGCGGGCTTCATCGCCGCCGACGTGGCCTTTCTCATCGCCATCGCCCTCGAAAACCCCGGCCCGGAGCTGATCACCCTGGAGCCTCTGCTGTTCGTGGGCTCGCTGGGAGCGCTGCTGGGCGGCGTGCTCCTGCCGATCACCGCCTGGCTCTTCCTGCGCCGCGTGCCGCTCGGCCTCGCGGTGCTGGGGACGCTGCTCGGGACGGTCGTCGGAGGCGCGCTTGGATGGATCCTCTCCTCCAGCCCCTACCAGATCCAGGGCGGCCTCGGCGGCGCGTTCGCGGGCTTCGCGCTCTCCACGCTGCTGCTGCGCCTGCGGGCCTCGGCGCCCCGCGTCCCCCGCGCCGTCTCCACCCGCGGCTGACGGGTTTCATACCAGATCCGCAATTAGAGCGTGAGGCAACCTCAGCTTGATCTCTCACAGAGGCCACAGAGGTCACGGAGGAACAGCGCCGTTCCCCCGTGACCTCTGTGACCTCTGTGAGAGAATTCTTTTGCTGGATGTGGTATCACGGAGGCACGGAGGTCACGGAGACCCCGTGACGCGGCGCGGCCGGGACGATACGATGTCCCGGCCGCGCATTCGCCGTCTCCACCAACGCTCATCCCCTCGACCTGCGCAAGGATGCCCGACGACTCGATCGCCCTCCTCCCCGCAGCCGAGCTGGCGCGCCGCGTCCGGGCGCGGGAGCTCTCGCCGGTGGAGGTGCTGGACGCCTGCCTGGAGCGGGTGGAGGCGCTGAACCCGTCGATCAACGCCGTGGTCACCCTGGATCCCGGCGCGCGCGACGCGGCCCGGGCGCTGGAGCGCCGCGTCGCCGCAGGCGAGGACCCGGGCCCGCTGGCCGGCCTGCCGGTGGGGATCAAGGACGTGACGCAGGTAGGCGGGGTGCGCACCACCTTCGGGTCGCCGCTCTTCGCCGACCACGTGCCGGAGGAGGACGCGCTGGTGGTGCGGCGGCTGCGCGCGGCCGGCGCCGTCATCCTCGGCAAGACGAACTGCCCCGAGTTCGCGGCGGGGGGGAACACCTTCAACGAGGTCTTCGGCCGCACGCGCAACCCGTGGAACCCGGAGCGGAGCGCGGGCGGCTCCACCGGCGGCGGCGCGGCCGGTCTGGCGACGGGGATGATCGCGCTCGCCGAGGGCACCGACCTGGGCGGGTCGCTCCGCATCCCCGCCTCGTTCTGCGGCGTGGTGGGGCTGCGGCCGAGCGTGGGGCTGGTGCCGACGGTGCCCAGCGACTACGCGTGGGACACGCTGCAGGTCACCGGCCCCATGGCACGCACCGCCGAAGACGTGGCGCTCATGCTCCAGGCGGTCGCCGGCCCCAGCCCCGAGGCGCCGCTCGCGCAGCCGATGGAGGGGCGCGATTTCGTGGCCGCCGCGCGCCGCGCCAGCGCCGAGGCGCTGCGCGTGGCCTACTGCCGCGACATCGCGGGGATCGGCATCGACGCGGAGGTGGAGCGCGTCTGCCGCGAGGCGGCGTTCGCGCTGGAGGATGCGGGGGCGGAGGTGGAGGAGATCGCGCTCGACCTGGCGTACGGGCGGAAGGCCTTCCTGGCGCTGCGCGGCCTCTGGTTCGTCTCCATGCTCCATCCCCACCTGTCGAAGCTGGAGGAGTTCGGCGTCAACGTCGCCAACAACCTCAGGGCGGGGCTGAAGACGAGCGTGGAGGAGCTGGGCGCCGCCGAGCAGGCGCGCAAGCGCATCCGCGAGCGGTTCGCCGCCCTCTTCCGCACGTACGACTTCCTGCTCACGCCCACGATGGCCGTCTCCCCCTTCCCCGTGGTGGAGAACTACCCGCGCACGGTGGGGGGACGGGAGATGGAGACCTACGTAGACTGGATCGCCCCCACCTACGTGCTGAGCCTCACCGGCCTCCCGGTCGGCTCCGTCCCCGCCGGCCTCGACGCCGAGGGGATGCCGTGCGGGCTGCAGGTGGTCGGCCGTCCGTTCGGGGAAGAAGGGGTGCTGGGACTGATGGCGGCGATGCAGCGCCTCCGGCCGCTCGGCCGCCCTTCTCTGTGAGAGAAAAACCCACCCAGGAGCCATGCCGATGCGTACCTTCGCCGCCGCCCTCCTGCTCGCCCTCGCCGCCTGCGCCACTACCCGATCGGCGGGGGAAGACGACTCGCCTTCCATCGTCGGCAGCTACGTGCTGACGCGGATCGACAACCGCGCCCTCCCCACCTACTCCCCGACCGAGCCGAACGTGCGGGTCGAGCGGGGTCTGCTGACGCTGGGGCGCGAGGGCGCCTTCGTGCTGACCCTGGTCGCGCGCAACTCGCCGCAGTTCCCGCCCGCCGAGCAGAGCATGCGCGGCAGCTACACGGAGAGCAACGGAACGCTGACGGTGACGCCCAGCGACGCCCCGGAGACACCCGTCGTCTACCAGGTGGCACGCGCCGGAATCCAGCTCACGCTCCGCGACGCGCAGGGCCACCGCTACGAGTTCACCGTGCGCTGAACCCAAAGACGGTTTCACGCAGAGGGACCAGAGGTACCAGAGAAATCGGTGCAGTTCTCTGGTACCTCTGGTCCCTCTGCGTGAAACCATTCTGTTTTCGTTCGCCTAGCCGCGGAACCTTCGCACCCACGCCGTCCGGTCCCGCACGGCCCGGATCTGCGAGGGGAGCACCTTCACCCTGGAATGGTTCGCCCAGGGGCGGGAGTAGTACGACGTGAGCACGCGGTCGTAGCGCTCCAGCCACGCGCGCTGCGACTGCACGAGGCGGCGTCTCCCGTCCGCGTCGAGTTCCCGCATCTTCTGCTGGTAGGCCCGGTTCAGCTCGGCGTCCGCGGCGGTGTAATCCCGCTGCAGACAGGCGAACATCTCGCCCTGGGACCCGGAGTCCTGGCACGGATGGCTGAGGTTCTCGCGAAACTCCGCTCCTTCGTTCCCTCGGCTCACCGCCGCCGCCGATGGCGATGGCGCCGGACGCGCCGCGACGGGCGGTGCCGGCGCAGCGGGCGGAACCGTGGCCGGCCGCGGCCGCGCGGCCACCGGTGCGCCACGCGCGGGCTGCGGAGCCGCTCCAGGCGACACAGGCGCGGGAGGTGGAACGGTCGCCGTCCCCGCGCCCGTCGATGCCGCACCCGGCCGCACGGCACCCGGACCTGCTGTACCCGGAGCGGCGGCCGGTGGCGCGGCCGGAGCGGACGAGGGAGGCGACGCGGCGGGTGCAGTCTGCGTCTCCGCCGCCGGGCGCTCCGCCACCCGCGGCGACTCGCGGCGGCCGGCGAGCAGCCACGCGGCGATCGCAAGCACGACGAGGAGCGGGACGGCGAGCAGCGCCGGCTTCACCCCACGCCCCGGCGCAGACGGGGAACGCACCGGCACGCCACCGGAAGGGGGCTGAAGCCGAGCAGGGGCGGCTTCGCGCGCGGGCGTGGCCGGCGCGGGCACGGCCGTGAAGGGCGGCGGCGCGGGGGGCGCGGCGGCCGGCACCATGGACTCGGGCACGGGGACGGCGACGGGCACGGGAGCGAGGGCTTCCACCTGCGCCGCCGCCTCGCGCAGGGCGCGGGCGAGCTCACCGGCGTCGGCGAAGCGCTCCGCCGGGTCTTCGCTCATGGCCCGGTGGATGGCGGCCGCGACCGCCTCGGGCACGGCCGGGTTGCGCTCGCGCAGCGGCAGCGGGTGCGCGCCCTCGCCCGCGGCCAGGTGCTGCCGGTCGCGGCGGAAGGGCTTCTCGCGCGCCAGCATCTGGTAGCCGATCACCCCCAGGCTGAACACGTCGGCCGCGGCGGTCACCTCGTGCTCGCCGCGGAGCTGCTCGGGCGACGCGTAGGCGGGGGAGAGGAACGAGCGCCCGGACCGCGTGAGCTGCGTGGTCTCGGCCTCGGTGAAGCGCGCGATCCCGAAGTCCAGCACGTACACGCGCGGCGGCCCGCCGTGGTCGTTGCGGGCCAGGAAGACGTTCCCCGGCTTCAGGTCGCGGTGCACCAGCCCCGCGCGGTGCCCCGCCTCCACCCCCGCCGCCGCGTCGATCAGGATGCGCAGCGCCTCGTCCACCGCCAGCGGCTCGGCGCGCCGCAGCCGCTCGGAGAGCACCTCGCCCTCCAGCAGCTCCATCACCAGGAAGTCGAGCCCCAGCGTCTCGTCGGCGCCGAAGTCGTAGACGGTGACGACGTTGGGGTGCTGCAGGCTGGCGATGGCGCGCGCCTCGCGCTGGAAGCGCTTCTGAATCTCGTCGCGCAGGTCGGCGGCCCCGGCCGAGTGGGTGATGACCTTCACCGCCACCGTGCGGCCCAGGCGCTCGTCGGTGGCGCGGTAGACCGCCGCGAACCCGCCGCGCCCGATCACCTCCTCCACGTGGTAGCGGCCGGCCAGCCGGTGCCCGGCCAGCAGACTCTCGAACCCCGATTGCGGCATCCGTCCGTCTCTCGCTCCCGTGTGCGTCGGCCCCCCAGGCGGCGACGCACTCAGCAAGATGCGCTCCGATGCGCCGCGGCGACGAACCGCTTCTCCGGAAACGGGGGGCGCGTTAGATTGCTCCTAACCCCCTCCAGCGAAACACGATGAGCTACCGCCGCTTCACCGACTCGCAGGGCACGCCGTGGCGCGTGTGGGAGGTCGTGCCCTCGCCGGTCTGCCGCCGGCGCGGGGTGCGGCGGATCGCCGTGGTCAAGATCCACCACCCCGAGCGGAGGAAGCTCGCGGAGCGGCGCCTGGACATGCGGCGCAACCGCCTCTACTTCCCGCCCACCGAGCCGTCGTGGCTCTGCTTCGAATCCGGCACGGACCGGCGCCGCCTCACCCCGGTCCCCGAACGCTGGTGGCTGGAGGACGAGGCGGGGCTGGAGCGCCTCTGCGCCCAGGCCCGCCGGCAGACGGCGAAAGTCTGAGCTGCCGACGCAGAAGACGCAGAGGAACCGAGAGAACGCAGAGGACTCACGTGAGCCCTCTGCGTTCTCTCGGTTCCTCTGCGTCTCTGCGTGAAACGGCCGTTCAGCTATGCCGGCTGCAGCTCCCGCCTGCGGTACCGGATGTTGACCAGCGGCACCGGCTTCGGCAGCACCGCGTCTTCCGCCGCGCCGTGCCAGGGGCTGCCGGGGAACTGCCGCACCCACTCCATCTTCCCCAGCGCCTTCGCGCAGCGGATGCAGGGGAAGCGGTCGGTCTCGCCCCCGCGCGCCGCGAGCGCCTCGCTGGCCTGCCGCAGCGCCTCCAGCCGGGCGGTGTAGCGGGGCCACGCCTCCAGGAACGAGGTGTGGTTGAGGTCCGCCACCACGTCGTGCTCGTTGTCGCCGTACTCCGAGAGCTGGCAGCAGAGCGAGAGCCGGCCGCGCGCGTCGACGTAGAGGCGCTTGTGCGCGAAGGTGTCGCACCCGCGCTCCGGCCCGTCGAAGGGCGCGCCGTAGTCCAGGTAGATCCCGGTGCGGCGCCCCTCGCGCCCCAGCGCGTGGATCTCGTCGCGCGCGGCGTACCACTCGTGCGGGGCCAGGTCGCTGTCGCGCGCCGCGCTCCCCGGCACCGGCTGCGCCAGCGCGAAGTTCAGGCTCATGCACCCCAGCCCCTCGGCCAGGTCGGCCGCCTGCCGGAGCTGGTGGCGGTCCCTCCGGTCCACCACGAACCCCAGCGAGGTGGGGATCCGGCGGCTGGTGAGCAGCGCCACCGCCAGCAGCACGCGCCTGAAGGAGCCGCGCCCCCGCTCCGCGTCGTGCACCGCCTCGTCCGCGCCCGAGAGCGACACGCGCACGTAGAGCGGCGGATGCCGGTCGAGCCCCGGCATCAGCCGCCGCATGTGCCAGCCGTTGGTCACGAAGCGGTAGGCGACCCCGCGCTCGTGCAGCCCGGCGATGATGTCGTCCCAGCGGGGATGGAGGGTCGGCTCGCCGCCGGTCATGCTCACCCCCACCTCGGGGAAGACCGTGCGCGCCTCGTCGACCGTGCGGAAGATGAGCTCCGGGTCCAGGTTGCGCACCGTGGTCACGTCGTCCCGGATGCAGTGGGGACAGCGCAGGTTGCAGTGCTCGGTGACGGCGATGCCCAGGAGCATGGAGTGGGGGGCCGGCGTCAGGGCGTGACCGTGCTGCCGGTGCCGCCCGTGTCGCCGCTGCCGGGAATGGGGACGCCGGTGGTGAGCGTCAGGTCGGTCAGCCGCGGGAGGTCGGCCACCACGGGGCTCACCCAGGGACGGCGGGGACGCGCGGCCTTCGGTCGGATGGATTGCACGATGTCCTCGGTACGAGGGAGGAACGGATGAACCACGGGGGCGGAACGGGTGGACCTGGACGGGAGGGGTGCCGCACGCCGTCCGGGCTCGCCGGTGGAGCCGGGGTGGATGCCGCGGTTCACCCCGACAGTCCTAACAGTAACAGTAGAGGGTGGACGCATCAACCCTGATACATTCCGCCGGGAACGGCGGCGAAGAGCCGCGCCACCTCGGGCTTCACCACCTTCCCCATGGCGTTGCGCGGGAGCGCGTCGACCGCCAGCAGGGCGCGCGGCAGCTTGTAGGGCGCCAGCCGCTCGCGCGCCCAGGGCTGCAGCGCGTCCAGGGTGAGCGCGCCGCGCAGCTCCACCGCGGCGCAGACCCGCTCCCCCCACTCGGGGTCCTCCACCCCCACCACGGCGCACTCGGCCACGGCGGGGTGGGTGCGCAGCACCTCCTCGATCTCCAGCGCCGAGACCTTGAAGCCGCCGGTCTTGATGATGTCCACGCTGCGGCGGCCCAGGATGCGATACGAGCCGTCCTCCACCACCGCCACGTCGCCGGTGCGGAACCAGCGGCCCTCGCGGAAGGCCTCGACGGTGGCCTCGGGGCGGCGCCAGTACTCCAGGAACACGCCGGGGCCGCGCACCTCGATCTCTCCCGGCGCGCCGGGGGCGGCGGGGCTCCCGTCCTCCTCCACCAGCCGCACCTCCACCCCGGGGAGGGGCACGCCCACGAAGCCGGGGCGCCGCTCGCCGTGCAGCGGGTTGCCGAGCGCCATCCCGATCTCCGTCATCCCGTAGCGCTCCAGCAGGGTGTGGCCGCTGATCTGGCGCCACCGCTCCAGCGTCCCCACCGGCAGCGCCGCCGACCCCGAGACCATCAGCCGCATCGCCCCGCACCCCGCCGACATCCGCTCGCGCCGTTCCGGCGGGGCCGCCTCCCACGCGGCCACCAGGCGGTTGTAGACGGTCGGCACCGCCATGAACACCGTCAGCTCGCCCGATTCGATCCGCGCCCACACGGCCTCGGCGTCGAACTTCGCCTGCACCTCGCAGACGGCGCCGTTCCAGAGCGCGCAGGAGAGGATGTTGACGATGCCGTGCACGTGGTGCAGCGGGAGCACCAGCAGCGTGCGGTCGTCCCCGCGCCATCCCCACGCCTCGGTGAGCGTCTCGAGCTGCGCGCGGAGGTTGGCGTGCGTCCACACCACGCCCTTGGGACGCCCCGTGGTGCCGCTGGTGTAGAGCATCATCGCCCGCCGCCCCTCGTCGACGGAGGGAAGCGCGGCCGGCTCCGCCGCGAGCGCCTCGTCCGTCGTCAGGAAGCGCGCGCCGTGCGCCTCCGCGAGCGGCCGCAGTACGTCGGCGAAGTGCGGGTGGGAGACGACGATCGCCGCGTCCGCGTCTCCGATCGCGTATTCCAGCTCCGCGGGCGGATGGCTGACGGCGAGCGGCACCGCGATCCCCCCCGCGCGCCAGACCCCCCACTGCACCGCCGCGTACTCGAACGACGGGGGCACGAGGAAGCACACCCGCGCCTCCTCCAGCTCCGTCTTACCCTCCAGCAGCGCACTCGCCACGCGCGCGGAGGCGTCGAGCAGCGCCGCGTACGCGTGCCCGCCGGCCGCGTCCACGATGGCGAGGCGGCCGGCGTGTTCGCGGGCGCGGGAGACGAGGGGGAGGTCCGGACGTGGTACCGTCACGCTCGTGTCCTGTGAAGGAACCGGGGGACCGGCCAGCACGGGCGCGTCACGGGCCGCGATGCGGAAGGGTGGCCAGCCAGCGGCGGAGCTGCGCGCCGATGGAGTGGATGTTCTTCTCGTCCGCCGCGTGGTCGCGAAGGAACCGCGCCACGGTGACGCCCTTGATGTTGGACCACGCGTCGAGCTCGCGCTCGACCGTGGGCGCCTGCCCCTCCACCAGCAGCAGGACCGGCTTGCCCTGCCCCTGCATGAACCCGAATTCGTGCGCCAGGTTCAGGCCGAACGCCACGCCGTTGTCCCGCTGGCCGTCCGGCTCCACTCCCAGCACCACGCCCGCCCGGGCGGCCCACATCGCGGCCGACACCTCTTCGAAGGAGGTGCGCCCCTCGCCTGGCAGCACCTCGGCCTCCACGACGACGCATCCGGCGGCCTCGAACACTTCGCGGATGGTCTCGGCATACTGGCGCGCGCGGTCGTCGTTCAAGAAGCGCCGGGACAGGAAGACCGGCAGCTTTCCCCTGGAGAAGTTGGACCGGCGCTCCACCACCCGCGCCCGCAGGTGGTTGGGCACGTGCGCCACGACGTCGTCCGGATGCCGCGAGTAGATGACCGATTCGGGATCGAGGCTCTCGGTGATCTTCCAGTCGGGGCGAAGATCCTGGGGAAGCCCCTTGAGCGCCCTCTGGATGGCCTCCTCGAGCGGCGGGTCATCCGCCCGGGCCGGCTCGCAAACGGCCACCAGGATGGCGTTGCGCGGCGCGGCGCCGCCCCGCTTCAGCAGTGAGGAGAGCACGTTCACGCCGGCTTCGCGGAGGACTCCCGCCAGCTGCCGCAGCACGCCGGGCTTGTCGGCGTGCTCGATGCTCACCATCAGGGCGCCCTTGCGCGGAACGACGCCCCGGAAAAGGCGGCCGCTGGTATCGGCGGACAGGACCAGCTTCCGGGTGTCGAACTCCTCGGTTGCTCCCAGCTCACGCAACTGCCGGGCGATCGTGTCTCTCCAGGTCACCACCATCTGACCCTGGAAGGTGACCCAGCCGTTTTCGACCCGTCCCAGGCGGCTCCACTCCATCCGGCTGTTGAACGGCTCGAACCGGTGCACCCGCACGTGCGCGAACTGCTCCTGCAGCGTCTCCCGCAGCCTCTCGACCGATTCCTCCAGGTCCTGCCCCTGATCGTGGCTGACCCGCTCGCAGATCAGGTCCACGTGGTGCAGCTTTCCGCCGCCCACGGTCACGGTTTCGGCGAGCGCGATGTTCCAGGCGCGCAGCTCGCGGAACGCCTCCTCGATCACGCCCGGCCGGTCGTCCTGCAGGCAGCTGATCGAGAGGTGGGAGCTCCACTGGTTGGGGTCCATCACCGAAACCAGCAGGTCGCCCGGGCGGGAAGCGTGCGACTCGGTGACCGAGACGTATACCTGCGTCCCCGTCTCGAACCCCAGCGGCGCCCGGTGCCACCATGGCACCGGCACTCGCGCCTCGCCGTCGTTCAGGGCGATCATGGAGCCGAGAATGTACATTTGATTCCTGGAGATTGATGGAAGGACGATCGGAAGGCGAGCCGCCGGCGCGGTGAAC
Source organism: Longimicrobiaceae bacterium (assembly GCA_045803205.1). Classification (GTDB taxonomy): domain Bacteria; phylum Gemmatimonadota; class Gemmatimonadetes; order Longimicrobiales; family Longimicrobiaceae; genus Longimicrobium. Next base: position 19,546 of record JBJMPM010000064.1, on the reverse strand, counting down.
GCACCGATACTAACGCACCGATACTACTGTGCGGCCGCGTTGAAATCAAAGGTAGGGAGTGGTGAACGCCCGCCTGGCCGGCGGCGCGTGAGACGATCTTTCCCGGGTCTGGCATTACTCCCTCACTGGCCGGGCCTGGTCCGCAATCTGGCGCAGCTCCCCGTAGCGATCGAAGCGGTCGGTATGCTTTTGCGCATCGAGCGGCACCCTGGACCTGCTCACGTACCGTTCCCCGCCGATGGTGACGCGCCAGTTCTGCTCGCTTTGCGAATCGGAGAAGAATTCCACCACCCCCGCGTCGGAGCGCAGCGTCATGCTGAAATGCGGATAGTCGTCGGGGTGCGTACGGATCGTGTGGTACTCGCCCCGCCGGCGGGGAGCCGAGGCGAGCGCCCGCAGGAACGCACGCATCGCCGAATCGGGGACGGTGACGGGGAGCGGTCCCGCGTGCCTGCGCCCTTCCACCGTGCCGACCGTCAGCTCCGAAGTGCCCGTGAAGGTGTACGTGTCCCCCTGCCGCTCCAGGTGGAGCACCCAGGAGCTCCAGACGGAGGGTCCTCCCTCCCAGCTGTACCGGAACTCCACCGTGCGTGCGTCGAACGCCGGGAGGAGCGGATCGGAGGCACGGTTCCGCGACAGGGCCGGCATGCAGGCCGCCATCGACACGGCCACGAGCAGAGCGACGGAACGCGTCCCGAGGCGGCGCTCGATCATGACAGGTGAAGGCATGAGGGGGTGAACGAGGCGGGGGAATTCTGAACCGCGAGGATACAGGGGCCGGAATGTTTCTCACAGAGCACGGAGACGCGGGGGAGGAGCCGCGGCCTCTCTCTGCGTCTCCGGGGCCTTCTGCGAGAGATCCTGTGTTTCAGCCGAACAGATCGCGCAGCGGCAGCGTCCACCCCGGCACCACGTCGCCGCCGTCCAGAGTCTCGTCCTTGCTGAGTACGACGACGTCCTTGAACGAACGGTAGACGGTCGCCGTGCGGCGTCTGGGGTTCACGACGAGCACCATGCGGCATCCGGCCATCAGCCACTCGAAGACTTTCTCTTCGACCTCGTCCACCGAGTCGCGCGGAGAGACCACCTCGACCGCGAGGTCGGGCGCGCCCGATCGGAATCCGCGGTTCCGCGGCCCAGTCCCGAGCCGATCCGCGCGTACGAAAGAGACGTCCGGCGCAAGCACCGTGTCAGGATCGGAGGCGATACGGTACCCCAGCTCACCGTACACCCGTCCGAGCGAGTGCGCGCGAACGTGGTTCCTGAGGTGCCCAATCAACTCGGTGGCGATCTCAGCGTGCTCTTCACCCGGCGGCGGCATCTCCCTCACCTCCCCCCGCACGAGCTCGCGCCGTACCCCCCGGTCCGGCATCATCAGGAGCTCGTCCGCGGTGACGACTCTTGCCTCGGTGGCAGCGTGCGCCATCAGTCCCTCCTCGAGCGGGGTGGCCTGATCGGAAACATCGCAAAACCGGACGTGCCGAGCAAGACTGCTCCCCAGTGGCCCATCGAAGTGAATCAAGCCTGGTGAATTCGCCTCACGCAGAGACGCGGAGACACGGAGAGAATGGCCCGGCCTCTCCGTGTCTCCGCGTGAGGCGTTCCGTTTCAGCCGAACAGGTCGCGCAGCGGCAGCGTCCACCCCGGCACCACGTCGCCGCCGTCGATCACGTCGTTCTCCGTCAGCAGCTCGAGCCGGGCGGCAGGGCGGTACATGATCGCGCTGCGCCGGCGCGGGTTCACGACCACGAGCATCGGGCACCCGGCCGCGAGCCACTCCGACACCTTCACGTCCAGATGATGCGGCCGTTCGCTCGGACAGACCAGCTCGATCGCAAGGTCAGGCGGACCCTGATGGTAGCCCTCGGACAGCTCGTCGGAAGGATTGCCACGAACGAAGGCGACGGCGGGGGCGAGCACCGTGTCGGGTTCCCATGCGAGCTGGAATCCGCATGGAGCGAACACATGCCCGAGTTCGTTGGCGGATACGTGGTTGCCCAGGTGTACCATGATCTGCACCGCGACATGGCCGGAGCGAGCACCGCGGTACGACTGCTGGACGAGCCGCCCGCGGAGGAGATATTCGCGGCAGCGGCCACGTGGCATCCGCAGGAGCTCGTCAGCCGTGATCAGCGGCGGCTCTGGATGCGAGGGGGCGACCATGGTCATCTCCAGCCCCTTGGTAGCGCTTCGGAAGCCTGGTTCCGAGCGCAGACCGCAGATCCTTCGGCCTGCCACCTCTGGTGACGAACCAGGCAGGGCGTGGCCGGCCTCAGGAGACATGTACGGGAGCGGGAGCAACGAAAAGATACACCCATGCCAGATCTGAATCAAAGCTTGTGTCGTTGAAGTCCGCGAAGGCGGACTGTGTGCCGTTGTAGCGGCGACCCGGCGACTTCAGTCGCATAGTCGCGTGATCCGCGGATGCACTCCCTGGCCGGGTCCGGTATCAGTCCACAGCACCTCCCTACCACCAAATGCAACCGGCCGGACACCTGCGGGCGTCCGGCCGGTTGCTTTGTCGAGGGGTGGCCCTCAGAAGAACACCGGCTCCTGGTAGGCGCCGAAGACCTCCTCCATGGCCGCGCGGATCTCGTACAGGGTGGCGTAGGCGCGCACCGCGTCGAGCAGCGGCTCCACCACGTTCTCGCCGGCGCGGCAGGCCTCCTTCAGCGTCGCCAGCGCCGCGTCCACCTGCTCCTGCGAGCGGCGGGCGCGCATGGCGGCCATCCGCTCGCGCTGCCGGTTCTCGCTCTCCTGCGTCACCTTCAGCAGCGGGATCTCCAGCGTCTCGCCCTCCACGGTGAACTCGTTCACCCCCACGATCACCCGCTCGCCCTGCTCGATCTCGCGCTGCTGCCGGCTGGCGCTGCGCGCGATCTCGCGCTGGAAGTACCCCATCTCGATCCCGGGCACCACCCCGCCCATCCGGTCGACCTCGGCGAAGATGGCCTCGGCCTCCTCCTCCATCCGGTCGGTGAGCGCCTCCACGTAGTACGAGCCCGCCAGCGGGTCGATGGTGTTGGGCACCCCGGTCTCGTACGCCAGCACCTGCTGCGTGCGCAGCGCGATCTGCACCGCCTTCTCGGTGGGGAGCGCCAGCGTCTCGTCCATCGAGTTGGTGTGCAGGCTCTGCGTGCCCCCCAGCACCGCCGCCAGCGCCTGGTAGGCCACGCGCACGATGTTGTTCTCCGGCTGCTGCGCGGTCAGCGTGACCCCCGCCGTCTGCGCGTGGGTGCGCAGCCGCCAGCTCTCCGGGTTCTTCGCGCCGTAGCGGTCGCGCAGGTGGCGCGCCCAGATGCGGCGGGCGGCGCGGAACTTGGCGACTTCCTCGAAGAAGTCGTTGTGCACGTCCCAGAAGAAGGAGAGCCGCGGCGCGAAGTCGTCGACGTCGAGCCCGCGCGCGATCCCCCGCTCCACGTACTCGAAGCCGTTGCGCAGCGTGTACGCCAGCTCCTGCACCGCCGTCGCCCCCGCCTCGCGGATGTGGTAGCCGGAGATGGAGATGGGGTTGTACTTGGGCGCCCGCCTGGAGCACCACTGGAAGAGGTCGATGATCAGCCGGAGCGCCGGCTCGGGCGGGTACACCCAGGCGTGCTGCGCCTGGTACTCCTTGAGGATGTCGTTCTGGACGGTGCCGCGGAGCTTCTCCGGCGGCACCCCCTGTTTCTCGGCCGCCACCACGTAGAAGGCGAAGAGGATGATGGCCGGGCCGTTGATGGTCATCGAGACGCTCACCTGGTCCAGCGGGATGCCGCCGAAGAGCGTCTCCATGTCGTCGAGCGAGCTGATGGCCACCCCGCACTTCCCCACCTCGCCCAGCGAGCGGGGATGGTCGGAGTCGTACCCCATCAGCGTGGGGAAGTCGAAGGCGACCGAGAGCCCCGTCTGCCCGCGCTCCAGCAGGAAGTGGTAGCGCGCGTTGGTCTCTTCGCTCGTCCCGAAGCCCGCGAACTGCCGCATGGTCCAGAGCCGCGTGCGGTACATGGTGCCGTACGGCCCGCGGGTGAACGGGAACTCGCCGGGGAAGCCGATGCGCTCATTGTAGAACTCGGCCTCGTCGGCCGAGGGCGCGGGGCGGTCGAGCGGCGTGTAGAGCGGCTCCACCGGCGCGCCGGAGACGGAGGTGAAGTTCGCGTCGCGCGCGGGCACGCGCCCCGCCGCGCCCTCCCAGGCGGCGAGCGACGCCCGCAGCGTCTCCAGCTCCTTCTCCCTGGCGCGAATGCGCTCCAGCAGCTCCGCCGGCGCCACGCCGCTCTCGACCACGCTCATTGGATTCGTCCCGTCCAACGTGAAGTGTCGCCCGCTACCGGGAGGGTACGCCGAGCTCCGCCACGATCCGTTCCGCCACCTCGTAGGGCGAGGCGTCGCCGCTCTCCAGCTCCGGCAGCGCCCCGGCCAGGATCTCCTCGCCGCGGCCGGAGCGCCAGGCCAGGCGCTGCAACCGCCGCTCCACCACGGCGCGCACCCGCTCCTCCAGCCGCGCGCGCCGCCGGCGGGAGAGCTCGCCGGAGTCCTGCAGGTACACCCGGTGGCGGTCCAGCGTTCGCGCCAGCTCCTCGACCCCCTCGCCGCTCTGCCCCACGGTCTTCAGCACCGGGATGGCCCAGGCGCCGCTCTCGGCGGCCGCCTGCCGCGCCGACTCGCGCGCGTGGCGGCCGACCGTCTTCAGCGAGACGCCGTGGTGGCCGGCGGACGAAGGCATCTCGCCCAGCCGCATGTGCAGCATCAGCTCCAGCTCGTTGGCGAGCTTGTCGGCGCCCGGGCGGTCGGCCTTGTTGATCACGAAGACGTCGGCCACCTCCATCAGCCCCGCCTTCATCGCCTGGATCGAGTCGCCGCTCTCGGGGACCAGGATCACCACGCAGGTGTCCGCCGTCCCCGCGATCTCCAGCTCGCTCTGCCCCACGCCCACCGTCTCCATCACCACCCGCTCGAAGCCGAAGGCGTCCAGCAGGTCGGCCACCTCCTTGGTGGTCGTGGCCAGGCCGCCCAGGGCGCCGCGGGTGGCCATGGAGCGGATGAAGACCCCCGGGTCGGTGGAGATGTTGCTCATGCGGATGCGGTCGCCGAGCAGCGCGCCCCCGGTGAAGGGCGAGGTGGGGTCCACCGCCACGATCCCCACCCGCTCGCCGTGCTGGCGGTAGTGCAGCGCCAGCTTCGAGGTGAGCGTGCTCTTCCCCGCCCCCGGCGGCCCGGTGACGCCGATGCGGTGCGCGCGCAGCATCTCGCCGTGCAGCGCGTGCAGCAGGCGCTCGAAGCCGGGGCGCCCGTCTTCCACCACCGACATGGCGCGGCCGAGCGCGGCGCGCTTCCCCGCGCGGAAGGCGTCGAGCAGCTCCTGCTCGCGCGAGGTCTCCAGGGTCGCAGTCATCGGGGAAAAGTGCCGTTCGCCGGGAGCCCGCGTCAAGCCGACGCGCGCTGAACAGCCGGGGTTCATACCGTCTCCAATGGGTCGTGCATTCGGGATGGCAGATGATCACGACCAGAACGGCTGACACTCGGTGACTCTCCCCCACTCATCGGCGCGGGCTCCGACGACTGCGGCAGCGTGAGGCCCGTCGACGAGTGGCTGCAGGCTCGGAATGCGCTGAGTATCGAAATTTTTTTGCGGGACACCCGGTTGGGGAGCTCACCCCGGCTTCCGCGCCCTGAAGGCTTCGGCAACTGCGTCATCAGGGGGAATCGAGCACGCCGCTGCCTCCGTGCGTCACCCCGGCCTTCGTGGATCGGCGAATGATCGTCATCCATCCATCGATGCGGAGGATGTGCACGGCGGCCAGAGACGCCTCGTGACCCCCCGATCGATCGGTTGAGACAGCCTGGGCCTGCTGCACTGCCGAGGGAACGACGTGAGGGGTCTCTCCAAAAAAATTTCGATACTCAGCGCGAGCGCCACCTGCAGCCACGCTCCGGCGACGATCTCGCGCGGGAGAGAGCGCTGTCCCTCTGTGCCTGTGTGAGACTTCTGTTCACTACGCCCCCGGAATGCACAGTCATTTGCCCGAACTGATATCACACGGAGACACGGAGACCACGGGAGAGGCACGGCGGCAGGGCCGGAGACGCGGGAGAGCCCGCGGCGGAAGCTGACACGGATTTCGGTACCACTTTGTCACGGGCTGCCGCGCGGGGGTGACGCAGCCGCTGGGCGGCACGTCATTATGTGCCTGCCAGCCTTGCACCTACAGGGCTGGAGAAGATCGTTTGGGCGCCCAGCGTCCACGGCGCACCCCGCGCCGCCCGGCATTCCCTGGGGGACGGGAATGGTGAAGAGCCGTATGTTCCGCGAGATTTCACCCGCATTTCCGGGGCTTCGCTCCCCTAACGCGGCCGCCGCCGGTCCGTCCGGTGGGAGGATACGGGGGCGGACGCCCCGGCTTCCATCCAGTGAGTGCGATCGATGACAAAGCAGATCTTCCCCCGATCCGGCCGCGTGGCCGCGGCCCTCCTCGCGGCCGTGCTCGTGGCGCCGGCTTGCGACTCGCCCTCGGACCCGGGGCGGCGCGACCCCGCGGCCATCGCCGTGGTCTCCGGCAACAACCAGTCGGGCGCGGCGGGGCAGGAGCTGGCCAACCCCGTGGCCGTGAAGGTGACGGATTCGCGCGGGCGCCCCGTGTCCGGGCAGGCGGTCACCTTCCACGTGACCGCGGGCGGCGGCCACGTCTTCTCCGGCTCGGCCACCACCGACGCGAACGGGATCGCGCAGGAGCGCTGGACGGTGGGCACCGTCGCCGGGAGCGTGCAGACGCTGGAGGCGCGCGTGGTGAACGGGAGCGGCGCGGCGCTGACCGCGACGGCGACCGCCACCGTCACCGCCGGCGCGCCGGCGCAGCTCGTCCGCGTGAACGCCTCGGCCACCCTGGCGGGCGTGGTGAACAGTGTCGTGGCCGACACGCCGGCCGTGCGCGTGCTCGACGCGCTCGGCAACGGGGTGCCGGGCGTCACGGTGACCTGGGCGGTGGCGGCGGGGAGCGGCACCACGACTGCGGCCACCAGCGTGACCGACGCGAACGGCGTGGCGAAGATGGCCTGGACGCTGGGGCCCGCCAGCAGCGGACTCCAGAGCCTCACCGCGAGCATCCCCGGGGTGCCGGCGGTGGGGTTCGGCGCGCGCGCGGGGAGCGACCTCAAGGCGCTGTCGCCCAACGGCGCCACGGTCTCGGCGGGGGTGCCGATCACCGCCTACGTCGCCCTCAGCGACGCGATCGGCCCGGTATCGGGGGTCAGGGTGCAGTGGACGGCCAGCAGCGGCGGAACGGTGACCCCGGCCACCTCGCTCACCGGATCGGGAGGCGAAGGGATCGCGACCACGATGTGGACGCCGGGACCCGCGGCCGGTCCGCAGACGCTGACCGCGACCGCCGGCACGCTGACGGCCACCTTCACGGTGAACGTGATCGCCGCGGGGACCCGCACCCTGGTGGTCACGGTGCCGGGGCAGGTGCTGGACGTGGCGGTGGACCGCGTGCTCTATATGGAGGCGCAGGCCAGCGGCCCGCGCCTGGTGAGGATCCGCACCCCCGGCACCGGCGCCGACGTGGTGGTGAAGGCAGACTCGGGCTCCTTCACCACCGGCTACCTGTACAGCGCCGGCGCCATCGTCGGCGGCGACGACGGCTGGTTCGAGTACCGCAACGGCACCCTGACGTCGCTGGGCCCGGTGCTCAAGCCGGATGGCCCGCCCGCGGCGGTCTCGGTGGAAGGAGAGTGGGCGGCCTGGAGCACCGGAACGCAGGTGCTCCGCCGCAACCTGACCACCGGCACCAACAGCCTGGTCGCGAACACGGGAGCGCTCACGGTCGAGGTGGGCGCGGACGGGGACGTGGTCTACGGCACCGGCAGCGGCTTCTTCCTCGACCAGGGCGGCACCACCACGCCCATCACCACGCAGGGCGGCGGGTATGTGTCCCAGATCCAGACCGACGGCGTGAACGTGGCGTACATCAACTACATCGCCTTCTCGGAGTCGGCCGCGCTCTACCTGGACAACGGCAACAGCGACGTCCCGCTCGCGGGCCACTCGGCCAAGACCGGCGGCGTTGTCTACCACCGGCTGAACAACGGGTGGATCGCCTGGAGCACGCCGCTCGTACCGACCTCACGCCGGACGCCCGCGGGCACCGTCCAGCAGGTCTCGCCGGAGACGACGGCCACCATCCTCGAGGCGCTCGGCCCCGACGGCACGGTGATCTACCGCTACCCCACCCCGGAGGGGCGCTACTTCCTGGTCACCCCTGGCGGCACGCGGTACGACCTGGGCCCGTATGTCAGCGGGGCGCGGGTCCTCTCGCGCGGCAACGTCTTCTTCCTCGTCGCCGGTGGCAGCGTCTACCTGCTGGGGACCTGATCCGGACGAGGCGAAGACCGTCTCGCCTGACGACGCGCAGCCGCGGAGAGCCCAGTGCTCTCCGCGGCTCCGCGTTTCCTCTGTTCCTCCGTGTCTCTGTGAGAGCAATCCCTGGCGCGCCTGCTCCTGCGCGATCCAGAGGCGCACGTTGTCCTCCAGCACGCCCAGGCGGACGGAGCCGCTCCCCAGCACCACGTCGTGGAAGCGGCGCACGTCGAACTTCGCGCCCCGGCGCGCGCGGATTCGGATGGCCGGTCGTTCGGCGGTCAGGCAGCCACCGCATCCGGCAACACATCACCATTTTCCGCCCTAATTGACGCACCCTCTTGTCGATCCGCAGGTTCTAGTATAAGATCATAAAGAGCGGTGCTTTCGCGCTATTGGACCGCAACGCGCATTCCGCCGGCTCTGCCTCACCGACTCCGGATCTTCCCGGGGACCTCTCTTCATCAAAGGAAACTACTATGCGTATGCCCGCACCGCGGACGCCGCGGCCCACGCCTCTTGCCGGTATCCTGGTCTCCGGGGGCTGACACCGACCGTAGCGCCGCTCCCGGAGCCGGGGCCGTGAAGACCGGGGAAGCACCCAATCCGTAGCGCCTGAAGCGCCAATTCCACGGCGTGCCTGGCCTGAACGGTGCACCCTGCCGACGCCGGAGCACGCTGGGACAGAGCGCTGCCGTCGAGAACGCACGAAGCCGCCGGACGGGAGCGCTCCCGTCCGGCGGCTTCCGCTTCGCACCTCCGTGTGCTACGGCCGGGCCCGCTCCTGGGCGATCCAGAGGCGCACGTTGTCCTCCAGCACGCCCAGGGGGACGGAGCCGCTCCCCAGCACCACGTCGTGGAAGCGGCGGACGTCGAACCGGGCGCCCAGCGCGCGCTCGGCCTCGGTGCGCAGCTCGCGGATCTTCATCTGCCCCGTCTTGTACGCCAGCGCCTGCCCGGGCCAGGCGATGTAGCGGTCCACCTCGTTGGTGATGTTGGTGAGCGTGAGCGCGCTGTTCTGCGCCATGTAGTCGATGGCCCGCTGGCGCGTCCACCCCTGCGCGTGGATGCCGGTGTCCACCACCAGCCGGCAGGCGCGCCACATCTCGTAGCTGAGCCGCCCGAACTCGCTGTACGGGTCGCGGTAGAAGCCCACCTCCTTCCCCAGGCTCTCGGCGTAGAGCGCCCACCCCTCCACGAACGCCGTCACCCCGCCGAAGCGCCGGAACTCCGGGAGCCCGGTGAGCTCCTGGTTGATGGAGATCTGGAGATGGTGCCCCGGCACCGCCTCGTGCGCGGTGAGCGCCTCCAGCTCGTACGTCGGCCGGCTCTTCAGGTCCCAGCTGTTCACCCAGAAGGTGCCCGCGCGGGTGCCGTCGCCAGACCCCTGGCCGTAGTACGCGGTGGTGGTGCGCGGCGCCACGTAGTCGGGGATGGCCCGGATCCCGTACGGGAGCCGCGGCAGCCGGCCGAAGAGGCGCGGCAGCTCGCCGTCCAGGCGCTTGGCCACCAGGGCGTAGCGCTGCATCAGCTCCTCGGGGGTGGAGACGTAGAAGCGCGGGTCGCTGCGCAGCATGGCCACGAAGCCGGCGAAGTCGCCCGTCCACCCGGTGGCGCGCATCACCGAGTCCATCGCCGCGCGGATGCGGGCCACCTCGCGCAAACCCGTGGCGTGCACCTGCTCCGGCGTGGCCGCGTCGACGGTGGTGTAGTGGCGCACCAGCCAAGCGTAGTAGGCGCGGCCGTTGGGCAGCTCGCTCGCCCCCAGCCCCGCGCGCGCCGCCGGCCGGTACTCCTGCTGGATGAAGCGGAGGAAGTCGCGGTAGCCGGCCACCACGCCGCTGGTGATCGCGTCGCGCCCGGCCGCCATCAGCGCCGCGCGCGCCGAGTCGGGAACGGTGGCGGGGAACTCGGCGAACGGCTTCCAGAGGAGGGATTTCGTCGGATCGTCGACGATGTGCGGCTCCAGCGTCCCCTCCATCCCGTTCAGCGACACGCGCGGGAGCACCATCCCCCGGCGCATTCCCTCGCGCATCTGCTCCACGATGCCGGCCTCGTACTGCCGGAAGGCGCGCAGCCGCGCGACGTAGTTGCGGTAGTCCCGCGCGGTGCGGAGCGGCACCTCGTCCGGCAGCTCGGGGAAGGAGATGTGGAACCCCTCGCGGTTGGTGATGGGGATCTGCCAGTCGCCCAGCTCCGCCTCCTCCACCGCCTCGCGCATCCGCCGCTCGAAGATGTCGCGGTTGATCTGCTCGTCGCGCGCGAGCGAGTCGCGCGGCACGGCGCGCACCCGCGCGAGGAAGGCGCGCGCCGACTCCATCCGCCGGCGCGCGGCCGCGACCCCGGTCTCCGCCAGACGGTCGTCGAAGCGGTGGTCGCCCACTCGGGTGGCGAGGCGCGGATTGTCGCGCAGCCGTGCCTCCCATTCGTCGGCGAACACGCGGCGCAGGCGCTCGCCGGGGGTGCCCTGCGCGGCGGCCGGGAGCGCGGCGCCAAGCGCCAGCAGCGCCGCGGCGGGCCAGGTGCGGGCGAAGGGTTTCATCTGCAGGCGGATGAAGGGCGATGGGGCTCGGGGGGACGCTCCAGCGTAGTGCCGAAGCCGGGATGTCGCAACGGAGGACACGGAGGTCAGCGCGCGTCCGCGGCCGGGGATCCCTCACCCGAAAAAACAGATGAGACAAACCCCCGTCTCATCTGTTTTTTCGACCTCTCCCAAAACAACGTGGGAGAGGTTGACGGCAACGGCACTGCGATTCGCGCGCAGTTACAAGCGCAGCGCCCCACCCTCCCCTCGTGGGAGGGTCGAAAATCGCGGACATGCAGTACCGTCCGCGATTTTCGGGGAGGGGGGATACCGCGGGCCGCGCATGATAGCCGGCTCGCAGCTGCGAGCGAAGCAAGCCTTCAGTACCCTCTCCCAGCAGTTGGGAGAGGGTCGGTTCGGGCGGCGACACGGAGCCGTCGCTCACTCCAGGCTCTTGCGCCGCCCGAACCGGGGTGAGGGGTGGATGCCGCGGACGCGCACCGCCGCCGGTCGCGCGTCTCCACGACTTGCCGCCCCCGAGCCTGCACGCCTACGTTGGCGCCTTCCGGACGGCGTATGTTCCCGAACGATTCCCCCGCAGATCGATGACCGACACAGGTGCGGTCCCGGCCACCGCCCCCGAACGGCCACCCTCGCGCGCGACCCGGCGCGGCGCGCGGGCGTGGGCGTTCGCCTGGAAGCTGCGCGCGGGGATGGGGGTGCTGCTGCTGATCGGCGCCCTCGGGCTGGCGGCCACGGTGGGCGGGGTGCTGCGCGCCCGGGCCCGCGCGCGGGCGCTCTCGCAGCGGGAGATGGCGGGGCTGGGGCTGGTGCTGAACATCGACCGCGACGCCTACCAGGCGGTGCTGGGGCTGAGCGGCGCCGGGCGCGCGCGCGACACGGCCGAGGTGCGCCGCTGGCTCTCCTTCTACGGGCAGAACATCGCCCAGACCGAGGAGCGGCTGCACGCCTACACCACCCTCCCGGGGCTCTCCGCTGAGCGGCGCGCGCTGGCGCAGCATGCCATCGACGCGCGCGGCAGGCTGGCGCTGCGCGGCGGCGCCCTGGCGCTCCGGCTCGGCGCCGGCGGCGGCGACGACGCGGCCGAGCAGGCGAGGGTGGTGGCCGAGCTCGACAGCTTCCGCGTGGTGCTGGGGAAGATGGAGCAGGCGCAGGACTCGGCCGGCGCCGCGCTCACCCGCGCCGTGGACCGCTCCGGCGCCGCCGCCCAGTGGACCGGGGTCGCCTGCCTGCTGGCGCTGCTCGGCGCCGGGCTGCTGATCAGCCGGCTGCTGGGGCGCTCGGTCGCCGAGCCGGTGTCGCGCGTGGCCGAGCACGCGCGCCGCATCGCCGGGGGCGACCTCTCCGCCGGCGAGGTGGAGGCGCGCGGCGGCGACGAGGTGGCGGAGATGGCGCGCGCCTTCAACCGCATGGCGGCGGACCTGCGCGGGGTGATCGGGCGCATCCAGCGGACGGGTACCACGCTCGGCGCGCACGCGGCCGAGATCTCCAGCCTCACCTGGGAGACGCGTAGCGCGGTGGAGCACCTGAACCAGGCGGTGGAGCAGATCACCGCCGGCGCCCAGGAGCAGGCCGCCAGCGCGCAGCAGGCGCTCACCGAGACCGAGGGGGCCGCCGCGTCGCTGGAGTCGGTGGCGGGCGGGAGCGAGCGCGCGGCGGCGGCGCTGCGCGGTACCGTGGCGGCCGCGCGCCGCGGCGGCGAGACGGTGCGCGCGGTGGCCGCGGCGACGGGCGACCTGGGGCGCGTGGTGGGCGAGAACACCGCGCAGGTGCGGCGGCTGGGCCGCCACTCGGCGGCGATCGGCGAGTTCGTGCAGTCCATCCACGGCATCGCGGCGCAGACCAACCTGCTGGCGCTGAACGCCGCCATCGAGGCCGCGCGCGCCGGCGAGGCGGGGCGCGGCTTCGCCGTGGTCGCCGACGAGGTGCGCAAGCTGGCCGAGGGCGCCGCGGCCGCCGCCGCGCACACGGTGAGCGTGGTGGGCGAGATGCAGCGCGACGTGGACCAGACGGTGGCGGCGATCGAGGCCAGCGCCGCCGGAGTGGCCGACACCGCCGGCCGCGCGGCCGAGGTGGGCGGCGCGCTCGACGCCATCTTCCACGCGCTGGAGGAGAGCGAGCGCGTGGTGCAGGGGCTCGCCACCGACACGCGCGGCGTGAGCGAGCGGGTGCGCGGCACGGCGGGGATGATCGGCGACGTGGCCGCGGTGGCCGAGGAGAACGCCGCCTCCGCGCAGGAGATGGCCGCGCTCGCCGAGCAGCTCGAGGGGAGCATGTCCACCATCGCCCGGCTCGCCGGCGGCGGCGGCGAGGACGCGGACGGCGAGTCGCTCAAGGCGCTCTCGGCGCGGCTGGAGGAGCTCGTCTCCGGCTTCAGGCTGGAGGCCGAGGCGGCGGCGCAGGGCTGACCTGCTGAAAACGTCTCATACCAGATCCGCATTGGAGTGTGAGGGAAATTCAGCCTGGTCTCTCACGGAGGTCACAGAGGTCACGGAGGAACAGCGCCGTTCCCCTGTGACCTCTGTGACCTCTGTGAGAGATTTCTTTTGCCGGATCTGGTAATCACACAGCGGCACAGAGTCACGGAGAGGCTCTGGACGAGGCGGCGACGAGCGCCCCGAGCTTCGCCGGGTCCAGCCGCCCGTCGGTGCGCACGCCGCTGCACACGTCCAGCCCGAACGGCCCCACGCGCGCCACCGCCTCGGCGACGTTGCCGGGGCGCAGCCCGCCGGCGAGCCAGAGGGGCACCTCCACCGCCTCGCGGATGCGGCGGCTCAGCGCCCAGTCGTGCACGCGCCCGGTGCCGCCCAGCTCCTTCACCGCGAGCGACGGGTTGCCGGAGTCGAGGAGGATGGCGTCCACGTGCGGCGCCACCGCCACCGCCTCGTCGACGGACTCGGGGCCGGTGACGTGGATCACCTGCACGATCGCGATCCCCGGCAGCTCGTCGCGCAGCACCGGGTAGACGTCGTGAGGAACGGCGTCGACGAGCTGCAGCGTGTTCACCCGCGCCGCGCGCTGCTGGCGGACGATCGTCTCCGCGTCGGTCGCGCAGGTGAGGAGGAAGGTGGCGACGCCCGGCGGCACCCGCGCCGTGATCCCGGCGATCAGGGCGTCGTCGATCGGCCCCGGCCCGCTGGGCATCGCCGAGACCAGACCCAGCGCCGACGCCCCCGCCCGGATGGCCGTCCACGCCTCCTCCACGGAGGCGATGCAGCAGATCTTGATGCGCGGCCCCGTCGTCGGTTCCATCCCGAGCTCACCAAAGAAGGGTTTCGTATCGTCTCTTTGGAAACCGTTGTGCAAAAAGAGATGTCATCCTGAAGGAGCCGCCGCGCCGGACTCGCGGCGTCGAGTCAGCCTGGCGGCGACTGAAGGATCTATCACTACGGCAGCGACAGGCCGGTCGTATCGCGTCCGCGGTTATAGATCCTTCAGGCGCCGCCATGATTCAGCGCGACATCTGGCGTGGAGCAGCGGCGCCTTCAGGATGACATCTCTTTTTGCATAGCCGATTCCGGGAAACGGTCTCACACGGAGAAGCAGAGGCAGCGGAGAACATCCCTCGCCATCCGCGGTACATCGGCGCGGACATTCTGGTGCCCAGGCGATGGAAAGCAACCTTCCCCGTGCCTGCTCGCAGCGTTAACCTTGCTGTCCCGGGCACGACGCCTGCCCGAATCCCCCCGCCCGCCCTCTCTCCCGGCGGCTGAGCCATGGAGCACTCCCCCATGCGATCCATCCAGAAGCTGGGCTTGGCGGCGCTGGCGCTGCTGGCCGCCTGCGCCGACCGCGGGCCGCTGGAGCCCGACGCGGCCGCCGGCCCCGAGCCCGCCACGCAGCGCTTCGAATGCCTCGCCCGCGTGCGCGACCGGCAGGTGACCTGCGCTACGCAGGCACCCGTGTCGTCGCGGCTGCGGGGGGCCATCATCGGCGGGCAGGGGCAGTACGTGCGGCTCACCTCCAGCAACGTGGCGTTCAACGCCAGCACCGGCACCTTCTCGTTCGACGAGACCGTGCAGAACCTGCTCCCCTACGCCATCGGCACGCTGGACGGGGTGAACCCCGACCCGGCGGGAATCCGCGTCTTCTTCCACACCGGCCCCACGGTCACCAGCGGGTGGGGGACCGTGACCGTGCAGAACGCCGACGGCGTGGGGGTGTTCACCGCCACCAGCCAGCCCTACTTCCAGTACCCGGGGATCCTCGCGCCCAACCAGACCTCGGCCGCGAAGAGCTGGCAGTTCCACGTGGACCCCGACGTGGCCGTCTTCGCCTTCACCCTCTTCGTGAGCGCGCACACGGCGCCCACGCTGGTGATCAACGAGATCATGGCGCACCCCGCCACCGCCAGCGAGCCCGCCGGCGAGTGGTTCGAGGTGCACAACCGCAGCAGCGACGCCATCGACCTGCAGGGGTGGACCATCGCCTCGGGAGGCGACGCGCCGCACACCATCACCACCTCGCTGGTGGTGGGCGCGCACGCCTTCGTGGTGCTGGGCCTCAGCGCCGACAGCGCGGCCAACGGGGGCCTGCGGGTGGACTACGTCTACTCGGGGATCGACCTGGCCAACGGCACCGGCGACTGGCTGGCGCTGCACGCGCCCGCGGGCTTCACCGCCGACTCGGTGGACTGGGGCGCGGCGCCCGCCGAGACGGCCTCGCCGCCGCCCACCGGCATCTCCCTGGAGCTCGACTCGCTGGCCAACGACAACACGTACCTGAGCGGCGCGAGCAGCCACTGGGTGCCCGCCACCGCGGCCTTCGGCACCGAGGGGCAGCTCGGAACCCCGGGCGGGCGCCGGCTGGTGCCGCTGCAGGCGATCTCGGTGGCCGGCGGCGGGCACCGCACCTGCGCCATCGACACGGACGGCCAGGCCTGGTGCTGGGGCCGGAGCTTCGGGGGCGACCTCGGGTTCGGCGACACGGCGGGGATCTACCCCACCCCGCAGAGGGTCCGCCAGCCGGAGGGGGTGAGCTTCACCCAGGTGTCCACCCGGGGTCGATTCTACACCTGCGCGCTGACCACCAATGGGGAGCCGTACTGCTGGGGGCGCCAGGTGCCGCTCCCTACCGGCCCCGCGCAGCGCAGCACGCCGTGGCCGCTTACCGGTCCGCCCGGGGTCGCCTTCACCTCGCTGGAGGTGGCGCGCGACGAACTGGGCTACGGCCTGTGCGCGTTGGACACCTCGGGCCAGCTCTGGTGCTGGAGAGGCGGGAGCCAGCCCGCCGCCGAACCGCTGGTGACCCCCGAGGCGGTGACGCAGTTCGCCATCGACGAGCGGGAGGTCTGCGTGCGCTCAGGAGCGGGCAACGTCTACTGCAGGACCCTCGGCGTCGCCGCCGACACCTTCATTGCGGTGCAGCAGCCAAAGGTCACCTTCCAGTGGGTCGACACCAACGACGCCCGGGGCTGCGCGGTCTCGAACATCGGGCAGCTCCAGTGCTGGTCGGCACGGGTGTACTCCGACGTGGCACCGGACCCGTCCCAGCCGGCGAGCGTCCGGTTCGGCAGCGTGACCCTGGGGGGCGTGTTCGACCTCTGCGCCGTGGCGACCACGGGCGAGCTCTACTGCGGAGGGAGCAACCAGGCCGGGCACCTGGGCGACGGCTCGCGCGTGGACCATCCCCTGGCGCCGGTCATACACCCCTCCGGGGTGCTGTTCTCGAGCGTCGCGATGTCCGCCAACGCCACCTTCCTCGGCGAGAGCATAGACGAACATACCTGCGCGCTCCGGCAGGGGAGCGGCGACCTCTACTGCTGGGGCGCCAACGGCTTCGGCCAGCTCGGCGACGGGACCTTCACCGACCGCCTGGTGCCGACGCCCGTCTACCGCTGACGCGGCGCGGCGGGACGAAGCAGCGCGGGGCCCCGCCGACCACCCGGCGGGGCCCCGCGCCGCGTTCCGGCTCGGGCGGCGATCCGCTCTCGCGCGGCCGGGTGGCGTCACCGCGTGCAGTACGCGCGCACGGGCTGCACGGCCACGCCCGTGGCGACGGTGCCCGCGCGCACCAGGTACTCCGACGCACCGTAGCGGGGCGAGCCCGGATGCCAGTTGTAGGTGTAGCCCAGCCGCGTCCACGGATAGCCGCCGGGCACCTCCCAGCGGGTGAGGAACTGCTCGGCGATGAACCGCACGTGCGCGGGCGACACGCCGTCGGGGAAGGATTCTCCGCACCCGGGCTGGATGGTGTCGCCGCACGGATAGCGCGTGGTCGGCGCGGGATCGGCGACGGGGCGGAAGATGGCGCCGAGCGGCACCGTCATCTCCACCATCAGCGTGTCGCCGGCGTTGGGCGGAAGGCCCAGCATCTGGTTGAGCCGCAGCCGCAGGTCGTCTCCGAAGCCGCTGCACGAGTCCCGCACCTCGGGCACCAGCGTCACCCAGACGTCGCGGGTGATGGTGTCGGTCCCCGCGATGTAGCCGCCCCAGCTCGTGAAGGTGACCACGCGCACGTTCCCCGCTGCATCCGCGACGGCGGCGTTCAGCGGCAGCACGTGCTCCGCGCGGTACACCGCCGCGTCGCTGATCGCCAACCGGTACAGGCTGTCGAGCGAGACCCCCGCCGGCGTCGGCCCGGCCGGTGCAGGCGGCGCGCACCCGGCGGCGGCGAGCGATGCGGCGAGTGCGGCCAGCGGCAGCGCGCTCCCGAGGTGGAACGAGCGAAGGTTCATCATCAGGCCGAGAAAATGGGGAAGGATGAAGCCGCGCGGGACGTGCGTCGTTGGAGTCCGCGAAGGCGGACTGTGTGCCGTTGTAGCCGCGAGTTCACTCGCATATTCCCACACGCCGCAATCGCGGATGGGCTGGCGGCGCCCGTGTTCGCGCCCCTCGAGGCGTCCGCACCATGTTACCGTGCCCCTTGACGACGGGCGAGGGGCGCGTTTATGTTCGGCGCACGAAACGGGAGTCGCGTCCCAAGCCGTCGGCGCAGCACCACGTCCCCAGGGGCTGGTCTGCGAGACGGGATCGCCTCGGAAACGGGGCGGTCGGACGCGCCTCCCGTTTTCGTTTGCGCTGAATCCGCGGCCGGCGACCGGCCGTACCGACGCACGAAGAGACGAACCACTGCCTGACGAAACGAAGGAAACTGTGATGACCACCTCCCTCTCCGCCGCCATCCGGATGCATCGAGCGTCCGTGGCCGCCCCCGCGCCGCTGGCGCCCGGGGCCCCGGCGGAGCCGTGCGCGGCCACCATGGCCGTGACGCCGGCCATCCGGCCGCTCGGAGGGGAGACCCGTGGGACCATCACGCCGGGCATCGGTAGCCGGCTCGGCAGCTCGGACGGCAGTGATCGATTCGGCGGCATTACGCGGCCGACGCTCGTCGGTGGATGGGATCGGCAGGATCAGGCACAGCTCGCGGGAGGGGGTCCGTTGCGGGGGTAGCACCCGCACCCGGACCTGGCGCTGGAAGGATCGAGCGCCCCGCCTCCCCACGTGGAGGCGGGGCGCTTCACGTTTTCGGCGCCTCTCCACGGCAGTCCCGGCGCATCCGGTGAAACGGACCGGCCGGCTTCGGCAGCACCAGCGGGCCCACGCGGCCCGGCGTGTTTGACAACTCGGGTCAAGGGTTCTCGTGAATGGTTCGCGAGCGGAGAGGGCGGGCCGGAGGGCCGGCGCCCGCCCCACCACGTGGCACGCGACTCCCGTCGGCGGAGGCGTGGCACGGCAGGATGGTCCGCTCCTCTCCCTCGCGAATCGAACGCTTCCGTAGCTCAGCCGGCAGAGCGCGTCCATGGTAAGGACGAGGTCCGGGGTTCGACTCCCCGCGGAGGCTTGAAGGTCACACACGGCGGTAGCTCAACCGGTAGAGCGCTGGTCTCCAAAACCTGAGGTTGGGGGTTCGACTCCCTCCCGCCGTGCTGTTTTACGGTGCCATCGTCCAGCGGCCGAGGATACCGGACTGTCTATCCGGAGACCGGGGTTCGAATCCCCGTGGCATCGCCTGTTTCATCCGCGGACATAGCTCAGCCGGCAGAGCGCGACCCCGCCATGGTCGAGGCCGCGGGTTCGAATCCCGCTGTCCGCTTCTCACAGACACGTAGCTCAGGGGTGAGAGCACTCGGCTGATACCCGAGGGGCCGGAGGTTCGAATCCTCCCGTGTCTATCGCAATCACGGCCCGGTAGCCCAGTGCGGGTTCTCTGAATTCTGACGCGGTTCCTCTCTAAATTCTGGCGCGTCGCCAGGCGTTTAGAGAACGCACAATAGCCGCGGTCGCGACACGGCCGGCCATTTCGCTGCCGACGTTACAGATCCTTCGGTCGCCGCCAGACTTCTCTCGACGACGCGCGTCCGGCGCGGCGGCTCCCTCAGGATGACATTCCCTTGCACAAGAGATGGTCTCATTGCTCGGTAGCTCAGCGGGTAGAGCGGCGGGTTGAAGATCCGCGCGTCGGGGGTTCGAATCCCTCCCGAGCAACTGCACGTCACCTCCCTCCGTCGCCAAGTGGGAAGGCATCGGATTGCAGATCCGACAGTGACCGGGTTCGATTCCCGGCGGGGGGTCTCTCGAAGTGCTGAGTGCCAAGTGCCAAGTGCCAAGTGCCAAGTGCCAAGTGCCAAGTGCCAAGTGCCAAGTGCTCGATGATGTATGCCGTCGTAGCTCAGATGGAAGAGCGCTCGCTTCGTAAGCGAGAGGTCCCCGGTTCGATCCCGGGCT
>JBJMPM010000048.1:0-5129 GCA_045803205.1 Longimicrobiaceae bacterium | reverse complement strand
GGGGGGGGGGGGGGGGGGGGGGCGCCCCCCCCCCCCCCACCGCGTTCGGCCGCCTGGCCGGCGGTGGCGTGGTGACGCATCCGGTAGCTGTTGCCGCGGACGTTCACGATGTGGCAGTGGTGGAGCAGCCGGTCGATCAGCGCCGCCGCCATCACCTCGTCGCCGAAGATCTCGCCCCACTCCTCGAAGCTCTTGTTGCTGGTGAGCACCGTCGAGGCGCGCTCGTACCTGCGGCTCATCAGCTGGAAGAAGAGCATGGCGCCGGTGCGGCTGATCGGCAGATACCCGATCTCGTCCACGACCAGGAGCGAGGGGTAGGTCAGCGTCTTGAGCCGCGGCACGAGCTTGCCCGCGGCCTGCGCTTCCTCCAGCGAGCGGATCAACTCGGCCAGGCTGCCGTAGTAGACCCTGCGGCCGCTCTCTGCCGCGGCGATGGCGAGGCTGATGGCCAGGTGGCTCTTACCGACCCCGGGCGGGCCGAGGAAGACCACGTTCTCTTTGCGCTCCACGAAGCCGAGCTCGTGCAAGCTCTCTATCTGCTCACGCTTCAGACTCGGCTGGAAGGCGAAGTCGAAGCCGGCGAGGGTCTTCACCGCCGGGAGCCGGCTGGAGCGCATGGCGGCCTCCAGGCGGCGCGCGTTGCGCAGCGCGATCTGCGCGCCCAGCACCCGCTCGATCGCTTCGGCCGCGGTCACCGCGCCGGCGTCGATTCCGCTCAGGATCTCGTCCAGCGACTCCAGAGCGCCGGGCATCTTCAGGTCCGCGAGCTGGGCCCGGATGCGGTCGCGTCGCGACAGGGGAGCGCCCCTCATGCGGCACCTGCCGCCAAGGCGTCGTACGCGGCCAGCGAGCGGCGCTGTACGTCGATGTCAGTCGTCACGGGCGCGGCTGCCTGTGGGGCTGGCGCAGCCTTGGGCGGCAGGAGGATGAGCGAGCGATACGGGCGCTCCGCCAGAGGCTGCAGCACGTGCCGCTCGTCGCGCTCGAAGCGCTCCCGCGGCCGCTCCTTCGTGGTCGCGTGGAGGCGCACGTTTGCCGTGCGCTCCTGCCAGCGCTCCCGCTCCGCGTCCAGGTGAGGGTCGCCCAGGAACTCACGCCCGTAGACGAAGTTGTCCCGGATATAGCTGATCGGCCGCTCCACCTTGCCCTTCGTCTGCGCCCGATACGGCCGGCACGCTCGCGCCTTGAAGCCCCAGTGAGCTGCGAAGCGCAGGAACTCCTCGTTGATCACCAGCTGCCCGCCCAACAGCCGCAGGTCACGGGTGATCACCGCCTTCATCTGATCGAACAGCAGCTCCCGCGGCACGCCGCCGAAGAAGGCGAAGGCTTCCTCCAGCCCCCGGAACAGCGTCCGCATGTCCTGGCGCTCGTAGAAGCGCAGCCACAGCAGCCGCGAGTAGCCCAGCACCACCACCAGCGCGTAGCGCTTGCCCCACGGGAACTTGAACTCGCCGAAGTCCACCTGCGCCTGCAGCCCCGCCGGTGTCTCGAACCGCACCACCGGCTCCGGCGCCTCCCGCGGGCGCACCGTCCGCACGAACTCCTTCACCTGCGTGTACCCGCCCGTGTACCCTGCCGCGCGCACCTCCTCGAGCAGCCGCACCGACGACAGCCGCGGGTACGCCTCCAGGCGCGCCACGATCAGCGCCCGGTACGGCTCCAGCTTCGTCGGCACCGGCGGCCTCGGCTTGTACCGCACCGGCTCCGCATCCAGGTCACGGTCCAGTTGCCCCGAACGGATCAGCCGGTGGATGGTGTCTCGACTCATGTCGAGCCGCCGCGAGATCTCGCTCTTGCTGAGTCCTTCCTTCAGGTAGTGTCTGAGCAGCATCCGCTTCTCCCGTCCGATCACTGGCGCCTCCGCTTGGGGTGGAGGCACCAAAGTGCATGGAGTGACTGACTCCCGCTTCATACGCGAACGTCAGCCCCGAGTGCGATCTGCCGACTGTCAGATTTTCACCCGCCGGAAGTGTCAGATTTACAGCCGCCGCTAACATGCCGGCCGTCCGCTGCATCCGTCGCATATCCAGGTACCCCGGGAGGGAGGAACCCTCAATGCCGTGCGGCCTCCCGGGTCTGAGCCGGGCGAGTCTGCCGTTCCTCCACCGGGGTGTGTTCTTCGATAAGGGTGACGAACGGGGATCGAACCCGTGGCCTCCGGAGCCACATTCCGGCGCTCTGCCGACTGAGCTACCGTCACCGTGGTGCCGCTCCGTCCGGGAAGGCACGCCTCCCCGGACGGTTCGCCGGCCAGGCCGGCACGGCCCGCGTCAGGCCGCTTCGTGCTCGCGGAAGGCCAGCAGCTCGGCCACGTCGCCGTGGCGCGCCTGCACCAGCTCCCACGCCGTGGGGGTGCGCGGCTCGGCGAGCAGCGGCATCCCGGCCTCGTCGGGGGTGCGGTCGGCCTTCAGGTTGTTGCACGGCTCGCAGGCGGTGGCGACGTTGCGCCACACGTCACGCCCGCCCCGCGACAGGGGCACCACGTGGTCACGGGTCAGCCGGTGCCCCCCGCGCCGAACCTGCGCCTCCGTGCGGCCGCAGTACAGGCAGCGGCGCCCGTCGCGGTCGAAGAGGTTGTGGTTGGAGCCGCCGAGCGGCGCCGCCCCGAACAGCCGGGCGGGCAGCTTGACGCCCGCCCGCAGGCGCAGCACGCGCGGCGCGGGCACGACCAGCTTCATGGAACGGAAGCGGCGCGTGGGGTGGGCCCGCTCGATCTCGGCCTTGCCGTCCACGTACAGCTGGACCGCGCGCTGCACGCTCACGGTGCCGACCGGCAGGTAGCCCGGGCTGATGACCAGCGTGGTGCTCATTGTCGCATCTCTCTCTCGCTTTTCCGGGAATTGAAGACATACGCCTCCCGGCTCCCGAAACCGGGGAGGCGCCGGCCCGCCGTGCGCGGGCACATCTCACTGTCGCAGGGGAAGAACGATCGTCTCACGCAGAGACGCGGAGAGAACCACCCAGCCTCTCCGTGTCTCTGCGTCTCTGCGTGAAATGGTTTACCAGACCTGATCAGTCACGGACGCTCGCTGCGAGGCGGGGGATTGGGGCGCGCACGCACCGCCTCTTCCGGCCCCGGGATGCGCAGGCGGGGCGAGGTGCGCGGCGGCCACACGGCACCCTGCAGCGCGCCGAAGCCGGTCCTCCGGTCGTACTCCTCGTCCACCAGGCGGAAGCTGGCGACGATGCTGTCGATCGCCGCCTGCGCGCGCGCGTGCATCGCGGCGCAGGGGCCGCGCAGGCGGCCGAGACCCTGCTCCACCTCGCGCGCTGCGTCGACCGCGGTCGCCAGGTGGCCGTTCTCGTGGCCCACCAGGTTGCGCACGAACTTCGACCAGTCGATCGAGAGGCCGCCGGAGGTGCCCGGCGAGGGACGCCAGCGCGGCAGCGCCATGCGGCTCTCCAGCCGCACCCGCGACGTCGTCACCGCGCACATCGAATCGCCGGTGGCGGGGGCCCACTCGCCGTCCCAGGTGAGCGACCAGGTGGTGCGCGCGAAGTTCGAGTCCGTCTGCGTGGCCGCGGGAGCATGCTGCTTGAGCGAGGTCAGCAGCTCGCCCACGCTCCCGCCGCTCACGTCGTAGAACGCCCGCTCCACGTTGGCGCCCGCCGGTTCCCGCACCGGCCGCGGCGCACTGCTCCCGTGCGGGCCACACGCGGCCGCGAGGGCGAGGCAGAGGACAAAGGAGAGTCGGACCCGCATGGGCGGTTCGGCAGGGGGGCGTCGAACGGATGCTTCCTACCAATACGCGTACGCGGCCGGCGCCGCACAAGTCCCTCTTCTACGGGAAGTGCTCAGCGCCAGGTGCTGAGTGTCGAGTGGAGACCGAGCGGATTCGAACCGCCAACCCCCCGCTTGCAAGGCGGGCGCTCTCCCAGTTGAGCTACGGCCCCAGGGACGATTGCTGAAATCCGGGATTTGAAAACCGAATGGAGCCGGAGGGAATCGAACCCTCGACCTCTCCGATGCCGACGGAGCGCTCTCCCACTGAGCTACGGTCCCGTTGCCATCTATCTTCGCCCGCCAGAGCCGCAGCCCGGGATCGAACCGGGGACCTCTCGCTTACGAAGCGAGCGCTCTTCCATCTGAGCTACGACGGCATACATCATCGAGCACTTGGCACTTGGCACTTGGCACTTGGCACTTGGCACTTGGCACTTGGCACTTGGCACTTCAGCCGGGAGAACACCCGGCGCCGTGCGGAGTAACAGAATCCGCCTTCGTTCGTGGCCCACCCCGTCTCCAAGGAGCCCCTCCATGTACGCACGCCGCATCCGCCGCACCTTCGCGCTCCTCGCCGTCGCGGCGGGCGCCCTGGCGGGGTGCAGCGACACCCCGAGCTTCCCGGCGGAGCTGGCCGGCACCTTCGAGCTCGTCACCGCCAACGGCCACGCGCTGCCGTACACCCTTCCCGGCACCTCGCCGGGGATCGTGGCGGTGCTGGAGAGCGGCTCGCTGGTGATCCTGGACAACGGCCGCTTCGACGAGGTGCTGAACTATCGCCTGACCACGCCCGACACCCCCAACGGCCAGCCGACCTCCGCCGAGACCATCGGCGACGTGGTCGTGAGCAACGGGCAGGTGACCTTCCAGGTGCGCTTCGAGAACGACTACACGGGCACCATCAGCGCGAACGCCATCACCTACACCAAGCAGAGCCAGAACGCCTCGCTCCAGCTGAGCTGGGTGCGCGGGTAGCCGGGCACGCCGGAGGACCGGGAGAGGCGGCATCCTCCCCGGTCTCCGGCTCCGCCGCGCGGCGTCACGCGCGGCACCGTCAGAAGCACGTCCTC
Organism: Longimicrobiaceae bacterium; assembly: GCA_045803205.1. Lineage (GTDB taxonomy): Bacteria > Gemmatimonadota > Gemmatimonadetes > Longimicrobiales > Longimicrobiaceae > Longimicrobium. Next base: position 335 of record JBJMPM010000048.1, on the reverse strand, counting down.
CCCAGCCGTTTCAAGGCACCTGCGGGAACCCGGTCCGACCGTTCGAACCATGCGCGTGACCTTCGCCGCTCCGCTCGCCCTCGCCGCCCTTCTCTCCGCCGCGCCCCTCGCCGCCCAGGCGGTGCAGGGGCGGCTGACGGAGCCCGGCGGCGCGCCGGTGGCGCAGGCGCTGGTGGCGCTGGTAGACTCGGCCGGGGGGACGGTGGGCACCGCGCTCACCGACCGGCAGGGGGGCTTCGCCCTGCGCGCGCCGCGGGCCGGGCGCTACACCCTGCAGGCGGAGCGGGTGGGGTTCGCCACCACCGTGTCGCCCCCCTTCCGGCTGGAGGCGGGGG
>JBJMPM010000440.1:0-4246 GCA_045803205.1 Longimicrobiaceae bacterium | reverse complement strand
AGGAACACCGCGAAGCTCCACCCGTCGTGCACCAGGTGCTGCTCGATGGCGAGGAGCACCTGGTCGTCGTCGCCGAGCTTGAAGAGCGACCAGCGCACCAGCGGCAGCCGCTCCAGGACGAAGGGCTCGCGGAACTCCTCCGTGAGCAGCGTCTCCAGCCGTGCCTCGCGCTCGGAGTCCGGGACGACACTGAGGTCGTGGAGGGGGAGATGGACGGACCACGGTTCGTGCACGACCTGCGCGGGCGCGTCGTCGACCGCCGGAAAGGTGGTGCGGAAGATCTCGTGGCGGCGGACGATCTCGGTGAGGGTGCGCTCCAGCGCCCCGGCGTCGAGCGGCCCGCGGATGCGCACCGTCGCCTGGAAGTTGTAGGAGCGCATGTCCGGCTTCAGGTGCTGGAAGAACCAGACGCTCTCCTGCGGATACGACAGCGGCAGCGGCCGGTCGCGCGGGGCGCGGGGGATGCGCGCCGACGCCTCCGCCGGCGACGCGGCGTGGGCGAGCTGGCGGGCGAGCTCCTCCACCGTCGGCATGGCGAAGACGGTCCCCAGCGGCACCTCGGCGTGCAGCGTCTGCCGCACGCGGGCCACGATCTGCGTGGCGAGCAGCGAGTGCCCGCCGAGCGCGAAGAAGTCGTCGCGCACGCCGACCCGCTCCACCCCCAGCACCTCGCTCCAGATCGTGGCCAGCGCCGCCTCTTCCGGCGTGCGCGGGGCGACGTACTCGCCGGCGCCCTCGCGGTCCGGCTGCGGCGCGGGGAGGGCGAGGCGGTCGACCTTGCCGTTCGGCGTGTGCGGAAGGGCGGGGAGGAAGGCGACGGCGTCCGGCACCATGTATTCCGGCAGGTGCGCGCGCACCTGCTCGCGCAGCGCCGCCGGCGACGGCTCCGCCCCCTCGGCGACGACGTACGCGGCCAGGCGCGTCTCGCCGCGGTGCTCCCAGGCGGTGACGGCGGCCTCGCGCACCGCGGGGTGCGCCGCCAGCACCATCTCGATCTCCCCCGGCTCCACGCGGAAGCCGCGCACCTTCACCTGGTGGTCCATCCGCCCCAGGCAGTGCAGGTCGCCGTCGGGGAGGATGCGGCCCAGGTCGCCGGTGCGGTACATCCGCGCGCCGGGCGCCCCCAGCGGGTCGGGGCGGTAGCGGTCCGCCGTCATCCCCGGCGCGCCCGCGTAGCCGCGCGACACGCCGGCGCCGGCCATCCACACCTCCCCCGTCTCCCCCTCCGGCACCGGCCGCAGCCCCGCGTCGAGCACCCGCGCCTCGGTGCCGCGCACGGGGAGGCCGACGCTCATCGCCGCGGTGCGCCCCTTCTCCACCTCCTTGCAGGTGGAGTAGGTCGTGTCCTCGGTCGGCCCGTAGAGGTTCAGCACGCGGTCCACGTGGCCCAGCGCGTACAGCCGCTGCGCCAGCTCGTTGCGCAGCGGCTCGCCGCCGAGCGCCAGCGTCCGCACGCAGGGGGGGATGGCGCCCATGCGCAGCAGCTCGGCCGCCGCGCTGGGGACCATCGCCACGGTGGCGACGGGCTCGCCGAGCGATGCCAGCGAGAGCGCGTTCTCCACCAGCACCAGCGTGCCGCCCCAGCAGAGCGTGCCGAAGATCTCGGCGATGGAGACGTCGAAGCAGACGGAGGTGGAGGCGAGCACCGAGGCGCGCTCCTCGTCCGAGAGCGTATCGTGCAGCCAGTGGAGGACGGCGGCGGTGCTGCGGTGCTCGATCTGCACCCCCTTTGGCCGCCCGGTCGATCCGGAGGTGTAGATGACGTACGCCAGGTTCGCCGGGTCCACCGCCACCCCGGGCGACTCCGCCGGCCGCGCGGCGACCGCCTCCGCGTCGGCGTCCACGCGCACCACGCCGCCCGCGAAGCGGGGGACGCGCGCGGCGAGGGCGGAGGTGGTGACGAGCAGCGGCACGCGCGTGTCGCCGAGCATGTACTCCACCCGCTCCGGCGGATAGGCCGGGTCGAGCGGGAGGTAGGCGGCGCCCGCCTTCAGCACCGCGAGCAGGGCGACGATCAGCTCCGGCGTGCGGGGGAGGAAGACGCCCACCGCCACCTCCGGCCCCGCGCCGAGCGCGCGCAGGTGGTGCGCGAGGCGGTTGGCGCGCGCGTCGAGCCCGGCGCAGGTGAGCGCCTCGCCTCGCCAGCGGATGGCGTCGCGCCCGGGGTGCGCCGTCGCGGCGGCCTCGAAGAGCGCATGGATGGTGGAGGGAGAGGTCGCGTCCACGGGCATGGCGTTGCGGGGGGGGGCGCGCGGGATCTGGGAAAGATTACCTCACGCAGAGACGCAGAGCCACAGAGAGAACCGATCAGCCCTCTCCGTGGCTCTGCGTCTCTGCGTGAGGCGCTTTCTACGCGGCGAGGCGAGGCGCGTCCTCGCGGAACACGCGCCCGAGCCGCGCCATCCCGTCCTCGATCTGCGCGACCGAGGGGAAGCTGAAGTTCAGCCGCATCGCGCCCGTGCCCGCGCGCCCGTCGAAGCTGAAGGCGTTCCCGGGGACGTAGGCCACCCCCTCGTGCTCGAGGATCGCGGGGAGCGTCGCCGCGGCGTCGAGGCCGGCGGGGAGCTCGGCCCAGAGCAGCGCCCCGTTGCGCGGCACGCTCCAGCGCGTGCCCGCGGGGAGGTGGCGCGCCAGCGCGGCGAGCATCGCGTCGCGGCGCTCGTGGTAGGCGGCGCGGATGCGGCCCAGGTGTGCCTCGAAGCCGCCCGCCGCCAGGTAGGCGGAGACCAGCCGCTGGCTGAAGGTGCTGGTATCGATGTCCGCGCCATCCTTGGCGCAGCCAAGCACCTTCACCAGCTCCTCCGGCACCACCAGCCAGCCGGCGCGGAAGCCCGGCGCCAGCACCTTGCTGAACGAGCCCACGTAGAACACCCAGCGGTCCTCCAGCGCCCGGATGGGCGGGAGGGGCTGGCCGTAGTGCAGCAGCCCGTAGGCGTCGTCCTCGATCAGCGGCACGCGGTGGCGGCGCGCCAGCTCGGCCAGGCGCAGCCGCTTCTCCAGGCTCACGCTCACGCCCAGCGGGTTGTGGCCGTCGGTGATGCAGTAGATGAACGCCGGGCGCGGGCCGCGCTCCAGGTGCGCCTGCACCGCGTCGACGTCGATCCCCGTCTCCAGGTCGCTGTCGACGGCCAGGATGCGCGGCGAGTACGACTCCACCACCTGCTGGAAGCCCATGTACACCAGCCGGTCGCAGACCACCGCGCCGCCGGGCTCCAGGAAGAGCCGGGCGAGCAGCGCCAGCGCCTGCTGCGCGCCGGTGGTGAGGAACACCTGCTCCGGCCGGCACTCCACCCCCCGCCGCCGCATCAGCGCCGCGACCTGTTCCTTCAGTGGCCCATGCGGAGCGCGGTACTGGAGCGCGCCGGTGTCGGCGCGCAGCACGCGCTCCGCGGCCGCCAGGTAGTCGTCGACGGGGAAGAGCTCGGGGGCGGGCAGCCCCAGCGCGAACGAGATCACCCCCGGGCGGGCCATGTGGCCCATCATCGCCTGGATGGTGGAAGGCCGCAACGCGCGCGTCCACTCGGCGAGCGCGAGCTCCGGGGGCGCCAGGGGCCCCGCCGCGGCGGGGGGCGGCGAGAGGGGAAGAGCCATCTGCGTGGTCCATTGCGGGATGGCCGGGCGACCCGGCCGGGGTGGGGCTCGAACGATAATCGGCGGCTATGGTCAGTGCAAGATCGCAAGCGCCAACTGATACAGAGCGCACGATCCAGAATAGAAGATCGCCCGGGGACTGTTTGAGAAACGCCCTGAACGCCCCGAAACACTCAGGAAGTATGACTGACCTCAGGAGGGCGTTGCTGAACGCGCACATTCCGCGGCACCACCGGTGTCATCCTGAGGCCCGGCCACACGGGTCCTGGCGTCAGCGCTGCAGACGGCAGGGCCGTGAGGATCTGACCGAGGAATGCGCAGGAGCCTGCCGCGGAAGCCCGCACGGTCGACGCGTCCCACGCCGGCGCTCATCGATGCCTGGCTTTTTCCTGCGTGGCATCGACGAGTGAACGTGCGGCCGCGGCTTCCGCGCGAGCTTCCGCAACCGGCTCCGGCGTGGCCGCAATCAGATCCTCACGGCCCTGCCGCCATCAGAGTGAACGCTGATTCCACGTGGCCGGGCCTCAGGATGACACCCGGGGGTGTCTGAAGAACGGTTCAGCAACACCTTCTGATACCATTTCTGTTGATTGATTGTGCATTCTGCCAACGGAATGGTCTCACACGGAGTCAACGGAGTCAACGGAGAAAGCCA
>JBJMPM010000124.1:0-15137 GCA_045803205.1 Longimicrobiaceae bacterium | reverse complement strand
CTTCGTCCTGCTGCGGCACGAACTCCGTGCCGATCAGCGGCACGAGCAGGAAGCTGCCGAAGAACGTCAGCCCGGCCACGCCGAGTAGGATCACGCGCGGGCCGAAGAAGCGTGCGTAGCGCCGTCCGCTCAGCGTCCAATGCAGCAGCCGGTCGTAAACGACGTGGGCGCCCTCGACCACTCGCTCGACGCGCTCCATCACGCGGCCGAGCCACGGCAGGCGACGGAACCGGCCCTCGGACGGATCCGGCCAGATCGACGACAGCATCGGGTCGAGCGTGAAGCTGACGAACAGCGACACCAGCACCGCCACCGCCACCGTGATGCCGAACTGCAGGAAGAAGCGGCCGATGATGCCCTTCATGAAGGCGATCGGCACGAACACGGCGACGATCGCGAAGGTCGTGGCCATCACCGCCAGGCCGATCTCGTTGGTGCCGTCCTCCGCGGCGCGCAGGTGGCTCTTGCCCATGCCGAGGTGGCGCACGATGTTCTCGCGCACCACGATGGCGTCGTCGATCAGCAGGCCGATCGAGAGCGCCAGCGCCAGCAGCGTCATGGTGTTCACCGTGAAGTCGAACATCCACATCACGAAGAACGCGGAGATGATGCTGATCGGCAGCGCCAGGCCGGTGATGATCGTGGAGCGCCAGGAGTTCAGGAACAGGTAGATGATCAGGATGGTGAGCGCCGCGCCCAGCATCAGCTCGTGCTGCACCGAGTCGAGCGAGGCGCGGATGCGCCGCGAGTCGTCGCGGATCACCGTCATCGAGATGTCGGCCGGGAGCGTCTTCTCCAGCTCGGCGGCGGTCGTGCGCACGCGCTCGGCCACCTCCACCGTGTTGGTGCCGGCGATCTTCAGGATGTCGATGGCCACCGCGGGAACGTCGCTCATGAAGGCGGCGCTCCGCCGCTCGGCGGTCCCGTCGACCACCCGGCCCACGTCGCGCAGCCGCACGGGCACGCCGTCGCGCACCGCCACCGCCACGTCGTTGAAGGCCGCGGGGTCCTGCACGCGGCCGCTGACCCGCACCAGCCGCTCGGTGTCGCCGCGGCGCACGCGGCCGGCGGGGATCTCCTGGTTCTCGCGCGCGAGCGCCGCCATCACCTGCGGCGGACTGATCCCGTAGCTGCGCAGGGCGCCCGGGTCGAGCTGCGCCTGGATCTGCCGCTGCGCGCCGCCCACCACGTTCACGCCGCCCACGCCGGGGATCGCCTCGAAGCGGGTGGAGACCACCTCGTCGGCGATGCTGGTGAGCTCGCGCAGCGGCCGCTCGGCCGACTGCAGCGCGATGGACATGATCGGGCGCTCGTTGGGGTCGAAGCGCAGGATCACCGGGTCCTCGATGTTGGGCGGGAGCTGGCGGCGGATGCGCGCCACCTTGCTCTGCACGTCCTGCTGCGCCTCGGCCACGTCCACGCCGAGCTCGAGCTGCACGCGCACCAGCGACGACCCCTCGAGCGAGGTGGAGGTGACCTCCTTGATCCCCTGCACGGTGTTGAGCGCCTCTTCGATGGGGCGGCTCACCTCGCGCTCCACCACCTCCGGACTGGCGCCGGGGTAGGAGGTCTGCGCCACCACGATCGGGTAGGTGACGTCCGGATACTCGTCGATGGCGAGCCGCCGGTAGCTGACCACCCCCAGCACCACCAGCGCCACCATCATCATGGTGGCGAAGACGGGCCGCCGGATCGATACGTCGGAGAGGAACATGGCTTTCGCTTCTTCCGGTTAACGCGCGCCCTGGGCGGCGCCGCCGCCCGGGCCCGCCCCGCCGCCCTGGCCGCCGCGGCCGCCGCGCCGCCCGCCCGCGCCGGCCATCCGCACCTGCATCCCCGCGCCCAGCATCCCCACGTTGCCCACCACCACCCGGTCGGAGGGCTGCAGCCCGCTCACGATCTGCACCACCCCCTGCGCCTCGTCGGCCAGCCCCTGCGTGACCTGGGCCACCTCGATCTTCCCGTCGGCGATGCGGTAGACGAAGGGGGGCGCGCCCTCCCTCCCCTCGCGCAGCGCCGAGGTCGGCACCACCAGCGCGTTCTCGACCACGCGGCTGACGATGCGGCCGGTGGCGAAGGTGCCGGCGCGCAGCGACCCGTCGCCGTTCGGCACCTGCACGTACACGGTCACCGCGCGCGACGCGGGGTCCACCGAGGGCGCCACGCGCGCCACCCGCCCCTCGATCTGCCGCCCGGCGGCGGTGAAGTGCACCGCCTGCCCCGGCTGCACCGTGGCCGCGGCGCGCTCCGGCACCTGCGCCGCCAGCTCCAGCACGTCGCCGCGCACCACGGTGAAGAGGGTGGCGCCGCGGGAGACGTGCTCGCCCGGGTTCACCATCCGCTTCTCCACGATCCCGCTCACGGTGGAGAGCACGCGGGTGTCCGCCACCGTCTGCGCGGTGGTGCGCAGCCGCGCGTCGGCGGCGGCCACGCGGGCGCGGGCGGCGGCCACCTCCTGCTCGGCCAGCCGCACGTCGCGCTCGGGGACGGCGCCCTGCCGGTAGAGGTCGCGCGTCTGCTCCAGGTTCCACTGGGCGGTGGAGAGCACCGAGCGCGCCGAGGCCAGGTCGGCGCGGGCGCTCTGGTCCTCCCCCGCCTCCCGGTTGGCGCGGAAGCGGGCCAGCAGCGTTCCCGCGCGCACCGGCTGCCCCTCGCGCACGTACACGCCGTCCACGTCGCCCTCCAGCCGCGCGCGGATCTCGGCGCGCTCCAGCGGGTCGAGCGTGCCGGTCACCGGCACGGCGTCCTCGAGCGAGGTGAGCCGCGGCGTGGCCACGTTGGCCGGGGCCAGCGTCACGCTGGCCGAGCGGCCGCCGCCGGGGCCGCCCGGTCCGCCGCCGGCGGGGGCGTCGGCGCCGCCCTTCTTGGAGCAGGCGGAGAGCGCGAGCGCCGCGGCGAGCGCCGCGGCGGACGAGATGCGAAGGGAACGGTGCACGGGCATCCGGATCGTCGTCGTGGTGTTCATCGGGCCGGCGGGAGGAGCGGGATGGGGCGCCCCTGCGCCCGCGCCACCCCGGCCGCGGCCAGGTAGAGCTCGTGGGTGGCGCGCGCCTCGTTGCTGCGCGCCGTGGCCAGGGCGACCTGCGCGTCGCTCACGTCGAGCTGCGTGCTGAGCCCGCGCTGGAAGCGGAGCGTGGCCAGGCGGAAGGCTTCCTCGGCCTCGGCCACGTTCAAGCGGGTGGCGGCGAACTGCGCGCGCGCCGTCTCCAGGTCGGTGCGGGCCTGCGCGAGCTGCACCGCCGCGGCCTCGCGCGCCTGCGTGGCCTGCGCGCGGGCCACGTCGGCCTGCGCGCGGGCGAGCGCCACGTTCGAGCGGGTGCGGAAGCCGTCGAACACCGGCCAGCTCACCTGCAGCCCCATGGAGCGGTCGGTGAACCATCCCCCGTTCTGCTGCGTGCAGACGCGGTCCGCGTCGGAGCCCGGCGGGCAGGTCACCGTCTCCAGCGCCCCGCGCGAGGTGGGGAGGCGCCAGTCGGTGGGAAAGGCCTGGAACCCGCTCTGGACGAAGGCCGAGACCGTCGGCAGGTAGTCGGCGCGCGCGATGGCGATCCCCGCGCGCGAGGCCTGCGCCCGCAGCTCCGCCGCGCGGACCGAGGGGATCGCGGCCACCGCCGCCGAGTCGGCCGCGGGGGTGGGGGCGCCGGCGGCCTGCGCCAGGGCGGCCACGGCGTCGGCGCTCACCGGGGAGACGAGCTGCACCGGCTGGCTGGAGGGGAGGTTGGCCAGGCGGCGGAGCTCCAGCAGGGCCAGCTCGCGGTCGCCCGCGGCGCGGATGGCGGCGGGCTCCAGGTTGGAGCGCTCCACCCGGGCGCGCAGCACGTCGTAGCGGCTGGCGCGGCCGGCGCGCTCGAGCTGCTCCACCTGCCGCACCCGCTCCTCGGCCAGCCGCACGTTGTCGCGCTGGATCTGCACCAGCCGGTCGGCGAAGAGGGCGTCGAGGTAGGCGCGCAGCACGTCCAGCGTCACGTCGGCGCGCGCCTGCTCCACGTCGGCCTCGGCGGCGCCCCGCAGCCCGCGCGCGCTCTTCAGCCCCGCGGAGATGCGGCCGCCCTGGAAGAGGGGGGCGGAGAGGTTGAAGTTGACGTTGTAGGTGTTGGGCTGGTTGAAGATCTGCCCCACCGCCTGCGCGCGCGCGTTCTCGTAGACGTGCGTGAAGGTGCTGTTCATCCGCAGCGCGGGGAGCGCGGTCGAGCGCGCCACCCCCAGCTGCGCGTTGGCGGCACGCGACCGGCTCTCCGCCAGCCGCAGCTCGTCGCCCTGCGCCAGCGCCCGCGCCACCGCGTCCTGGATGGAGATGCGCAGCGTGTCGCCCGGCGCGGGCTGCTGGGCGCGCGCCGGGCTCGCGGCGGCGAGTGCGAGGGAGAGGAGGAACACCGCGCGGGCGACTGCTCTATCGGTCATGCACTGCTCACAGCTCGGAGTACGAACGGGAGAGAAGACAGCAGTATACCACGGACAGCTCAGAAAGTTTGCATGTTAAGACAACAAAACAGACTGGACTCTCACAGAGGCCACAGAGGTCACAGAGAAGAGCACCGCAGTTCCTCTGTGACCTCTGTGACCTCTGTGAGAGATTGCAGTTCAGCAGTGTTCTTACTCGGTCCGAAACACGACCGGGTAAAGTCCGTCTCCTGCCGTCCGATCGAGTTGGCGTGTCAGCTCGTCATGCTCGGCCATGAACTCCGGATCTGCCGCCATGGACTGGTACGAGCGGTGAATAGCGTCACGCAGCTCTCGAAATCGCATCAAACGACCGGTAGACCACCGCAGGGAGCGTCTCACTCGCCCTCTCCGCTGCGGGCCGCCTCGAGGAGCTCGATGAAGGCGGTGAGGCGCTCGGGGCCCAGGTGGCCCAGGCGGCGCAGGTGCAGCTCGTTCACCGCTTCGTCGAGGGGGGCGATGGCGGCGAGGCCGGCGGGGGTGATGCGCGTCCACACCACGCGGCGGTCCTCGGTGCAGCGGGAGCGCTCGGCCAGGCCGCGCGTCTCCAGGCGGTCGAGGAGGCGGGTGACGTCGGGGTCGCGGGTGATCATGCGGTCGCCCACGTCACCCGCGGTGAGCCCCGCCTCGCCCGCGCCGCGCAGGATGCGCAGCACGTTGTACTGCGTGGGCGTCAGGTTGTACGGCTTCAGCAGCTCGGCCACGTCCTGCAGCAGCACGTTGGCCGTGCGCTGCACGTTCAGGTAGGCCTCCTCCTCCAGCGTGGGGATGGGCCGCGTCTGCCTGATCTCGTCCAGGATCCGTCCCGCCAACTCCCCTCCTCGCGCGCGTGGGTGACCGGCCAGCCGACGATATTCCGCGAAACGGGCGAAGTCAACGCCGCCCGCGCTCAGCGCACGTCCGCGCCGATGCGGCTCCAGCGCGTGGGCCCGCCGGGTTCGCGCGAGAAGTAGATCCACGCGGGCTCTCCCACGATCCACACCCGCCCCACGAAGCCGAGCCACCGGCTGTCCAGGCTGTTGTCACGGTCGTCGCCCAGCATGAAGTAGGCGTCCCGCGGCACCCGGAGCGGCCCCCAGTCGTCGCGCGTCGGTGCGTATTCGCCCGCGGCGGGCCGCGCCAGGTACTCGCGCTGCCAGAGCATCTCCTCCTGCGGCGGCGCCGCAAAGGGGTCGATGCGCCGCGCGTACGGCTCGCGGACCGGGCGCCCGTTCAGCCACAGCACCTTCTTGCGCATCTCCACCACGTCGCCGGGGACGGCCACGACGCGCTTGACGTACGCTTGGCCGCTGCCGTCGCCGTAGATCACCACGGCGCCGCGCCGGATCCGTGCCGGAGGCCGCGGCGAGGCCAGGATGAAGTCGCCCTGGAGAAGGCTGGGCTGCATGGCGGTGCTGGGGATCTGGTACGCGCGCGCCACGTTCTGGACGATCGCGGCGAATCCGAGCTGCGCGAGGAGCTCGCCCGCGACCACCCAGGCGGCGTACACGTACCAGCGGTGGTAGCGGCGGGGGATGAAGGCATGGCGTTCCCGCGCCGCGGCGCGCGCCGCGTCCCAGATGATCCAGAGGAGCGCGGCCGGCAGCAGGAGCGCCAGGAACAGCCGCGGCGCGCGCGCGTGGACATGCCTGGTGAGCTCCAGCACACCCACGCTGAACACGAGCCCGCCCAGCGCCAGGACCACGCCGCGGGCGGCGCGTCCGGCGTAGAGATGCCCCAGCCCCGGCACGAGGAACGCCAGCGCGGCGGCGAGCAGCGGCTCTCGTGTGCGCGGCTTCACGGGGGCTTCGGGCGCGGAGATGGGATCGGTCATCGCTGCGGGAAGGTCGCGGAGGGCGAAAAAGTTGGATCAGGAATGAAGATTCACGCGCGACCGGCGGAGTCAACGACCTCTCGCTGACTCCGCCGGTGCGTATTCGGGGCGGAGTGCCCCGCCGTGCCGGTGCGCGGGGCGCACCCGGTACACGAGACCATGGGCGGTCGCCGCCACCCGCTCACGGAGGGGGCGCGGATCCTCGCGCCCCTCCGTGAGAGACCTCAGTGCGGGTGCGTGGCGGCCGCGCGCACCCGGTACAGCCGCCCGTCGTGGATCACCGCAACCCTCTCGCCCAGCGCGAAGTACCGCGCCAGCGCCGGGATGCGGCCGAGCAGCGCGTAGTATTCGTCGCTGCCGAAGGTCACCGTCGTCTCCGGGAGGCGCGTGTCGGCCCTGATCTCCGCGTCGGTCCAGACCTCGTCGCGCAGGTAGAAGGTCTTGTCGCCCACCCGCTGCACGCTCGCGCCGGCCGCGGTGGCGCCCGACACCTCCACCGTCTGTGCGTCCTGCATCTCGCGCGAAGTGCGGCTCTGGGCCACGGCGTCGCGGCCGGTCACCACGCCCTCCAGGCGTACCGGGGCCGAGGGCGGCGGCGGCGGGGGCGGCGGCGGCGGCATCCCCCCGCTCCGGTCGCGCGGCATCGGCACGGGGCGCGGGCGGGGACGCGGACGCGGATCGTCGCGCTGCACCTCGGCGCCGGGCTCCAGGGCGAGGAAGCTGGTGTAGGGCGTCACGATCCCGTAGCGCGTCCCCAGCTCCGTCACCTCGTCCACCAGCTCGCGCTGCTCGCCGTTGCTGCGGATCTGCTCCATCAGCCACCCCACGCGGCGGGTGGCCCAGAGCCGCGGGAGCCAGTCGTTCTCCTCCGCGCGCAGGGGGAAGCGCTGCCCCGGGTAGTCGTAGGTGCGCACGCCGGAGCCGTGGCCGCTGAGCCGCAGCGTCACGCCCTGCAGCTCGCGGTCGTTGCGGTAGCGGCCCACCAGCACGAGCTGCGTGCCGCGGAAGAGGTCCGGCATCGCCCGCGGGTACACCAGGTCGGTGCGCACGCCGCCCATGTCCACGCGCACGTCGCTCAGCACCGGGTGGTTCACCTTGTCGAAGAAGGAGGAGACCTTCACCTCCAGGTCCTCGCGCGGGTCCACGTAGTCGGCCACGCCGCCGTTCTCGGCCGCCACGCGGTCCAGCAGCCGCGTGTTCACGTCGTAGCCCACCCCGAAGGTGAAGAGCCGCACCCGGTCGCGCTGCGCGGCGCGGGTGTGCTCCAGGATGCGCGCCACCGAGGTGTCGCCCACCGTGGGGAGCCCGTCGGTGAGGAAGACGAGCATCCGGGGGCGGCCGGCCTCGCGGGGGAACTGCCGCATCCCCTCCACCAGCGCCTCGTCGATGTTGGTGCCCCCCTGCGGCGTCAGCCGGCGCACCCACTCGGCGCCGCGGCGGCGGCCCTCGGGCGTCGCCTGGATCAGCCCGCTCTCCATCAGCCGCGTGTCGCCGCTGAAGGCGACCACGTTGAAGCGGTCGCCCGCGCCCAGCCCGCGGATGCCGTACTCCAGCGCGCGCCGGGCCTTGTCGATCTTCCCCTCCTCCGCCATCGACCCCGACACGTCGAGCACGAACACCACGTCCTTGGCCGCGTACGACGCCTCGTCGACGGTGGTGGGGGGGGCGAGGAGGAGGAGGTAGTAGCCGTCCTTCCCCGGCTCGCGGTAGGTGAACAGGCTTAAGCCCACCTCGCGGGTGGAGGGCGCCCAGAAGAGCTGGAAGTCGCGCCGCTCGGTGCCCCGCGCGGTCTCGAAGGTCACGCGCACCCGCCGGTCGCCGTCGCTGCGGCGCGTGTCGACGGCGTGGCTGGGGGAGTAGACGGTGCGCACCGCGCCCTGCGCGCGGATCTCCACCGTGCCGGTGAGCCGCTCCACCGGGCTGGCGTTGCGCCCCACCCCCAGCGGGTAGCGGTAGCCCACGGTGCCGCTCTCGGCGCGCAGCACCTGCGTGTAGGTGAGCTCCAGCTTCTTGGTGGAGCGGGGGTTGATGGGGAAGATGCTGGCCTGGAACAGCTCCTCGCCCGCGTACTCCAGCAGCCCCGGGTCGCGCCGCCGGCGGACGATGCCGTCGTAGATGCGGCGCGCCTCCTCGCGCGGGCGCACCTCGCCGGCCAGGCGGCGGTCGCCGTCCCAGATGGCGAAGTCGCTCACCGTGGCGCCCTTCGGGATGGGGAAGAAGTAGGTCCCCTCCAGCACCGCCGAGGTCTCGTTGCGGAAGACCTGGGTCACGTGCGTGGTGGCGACCTGCCCCTCGATCTTCGTGTCGATCTGCACCGACTCGATCGGCAGGCCGATGCGCCCCGCGGGCGGCACCCACGGCGTGCGGCAGTCGCGGCAGTCGGGAACGATGATCCCCTGCGCGGCGAGCGGCGGGGCCGCGGCGAGCAGGAGGAGGGCGACTGCGAGTGCGGAAGTGCGGGAGTGCGGGAGTGCGCTGGTCAGCGGCGCAGGGCGGCCAAGTCGGGCGAGGCGAGTGGTTCGCATGGGACGGGCTCCGCGAAGGTGGGTTCTTCCCCCTTGTGTACCCGTGCCCGGCGGGGAAGAGTTCCAGCGTTTGAACGCGGAGCCCGCCGCGCTTCTGCCGGCTAAGTTTTTAGCACGATGGGATTTGGCATGATCGATGGAAGTTCTTCGTCTTCTCCGCGCCCGCCGTGTGAAACCGAATCTGTCTGAATGCTGTGCGTGTGAAAGGAAACTGCCTGGTCTCACACGGAGTCAACGGAGTCAACGGAGTTGATGTTTACCGTTAACTCCGTTGACTCCGTGTGAGAGCCTTTCTTTTTCAGGATTCGGTATGAGTGAGACCGCTGTTACGGCTTCCGCGCCACCTTCAGATACAGCGGCCAGCGCACCCGCTGCGCGCCGCCGCCCCAGGCGCGCAGCAGGTCGTCGCGCACCAGGGCGACGGGGTCGTGGCCGTGCGCCTGGATGTAGCCGCGCGTGGCACTCCAGGTACCCAGATAGCCGAGGGCGTCGTCCGCCGTCCAGTCCTTCTCCATCGCGAAGGGCGGCGGCTGGACGGAGTCGAAGGGGAGCACCACCTCGTCGTAGCCGCGCTCGATCATCCCCCGGTCCGGCGGCCAGTAGGGGCCCACGACGTCGCGGTAGAGGTGGTCGACGATGCGGTCGATCTCCGGCGTGGAGGCGAAGACGGCGTACGCCCACACCGCCAGCACGCCGCCGGGCTTCAGCACCCGCTCCGCCTCGCGGAAGAAGGCGGGGATGTCGAACCAGTGCACCGCCTGCGCGACGGTGATGAGGTCGACCGACGCAGCCTCGATCCCCGAATCCTCCGCCGGCGCGACGCGGTAGGCGACGCGCGGGTGCGGATGCGCGCTGCGGATCTGCTTCTCGCTCGCGTCGGTCGCGACCACCTCGGCGAAGTGCTCCGCCAGCGCGACGGCGGCCTGCCCGCTCCCGGTGGCGCAGTCCCACGCGCGCCCGCGGGCGGGGGCGGCCTCCGCCAGCCAGGCGAAGAGCGCGGCGGGATAGTCGGGCCGGTAGCGCGCGTAGGCATCGGCGTGCGCGGAGAAGTGGTCCTTGAAGCCGGTCTCGGGCATCGCGGAATCGGGAAGGGGGGATGGCGTCCTGCGCGCGCGACGGCAGGTTGCGCGTCCGCGCGGGCAGTCGCAAGATTCGCGGCCGCGATCCCATCCCCCGAAGCCATTCCTGGAGGCGTGACGCACACCGCGCGAGACCCCGGCTACGAGGCGCGCGTCCGCGCCAGCTTTGCGCGGCAGGCGGCGATGGCCACCCTCGGCGCCGAGATCGCGCACCTCGCGCCCGGCGAGGTGGACCTGCGCATGCCGTACCGGGCCGAGCTCACGCAGCAGCACGGCTTCGTGCACGCCGGGATCATCGGCACGCTGGCGGACAGCGCCTGCGGCTACGCGGCCTACACGCTGATGCCGGCGGACGCGGCGGTCCTCTCGGTCGAGTACAAGCTGAACCTGATGGCCCCCGCCGCGGGCGACGCCTTTGTCGCGCGTGGGCGGGTGAAGAAGGCGGGCCGCACCCTGAGCGTCGCCACCGCCGACGTCTTCGCGCTCCGCGACGGCGAGGAGGAGCGCCTGGTCGCCACCATGCAGGGCACGATGATGACGGTGCTCGACCGCCCCGGCCTCAGCGGCTGACGGAGGCCGCGGCTCGCCGCCTGCATCGCCGCAGCACTCGGCACTCAGCACTCAGCACTAACGCCCAGCGCTTTCCATCCACGGTACATCCACGAGGAGCCTCGACCATGGCCGGCTGTCCGTCGTTCACGTTGACCGGCATCACCCCGGAAGTCTGGAGCTGCCTGACCGCCAAGGCGGAGGGCGCCGCCATCCCCATCACCAGCGACTCCGGCACCGCCCGCTCGCAGGGGGTCACGGCGGACTACCGCCGCGACCCGCAAGCGAACACGGTGACCGTGACCGTGACGGACATGCCGGGGTGGACCGACTGCGCCACGGTGCAGGCCGTGCTGCGCGAGGTGGTGCGCTCCTGCAGCGGCTCGTGAGGCGTCCCTCCACATCCATCGGTCGATGAAGACGCGTGCGGCCCGCACCCTCTCCGGCGCGCTCGCGGCCGCGCTCCTGGCCGGGGGCGGCGGCGCGCACCCGGCCGACGCGCAGCGCCCGGCTCCGCCCCC
Organism: Longimicrobiaceae bacterium; assembly: GCA_045803205.1. Classification (GTDB taxonomy): domain Bacteria; phylum Gemmatimonadota; class Gemmatimonadetes; order Longimicrobiales; family Longimicrobiaceae; genus Longimicrobium. The sequence continues at coordinate 4,210 of JBJMPM010000124.1, read as the reverse complement.
GCGCGTGTCTCCCCTGGCGCTGATGCAGCCCGGGATCTCGCGCGAGCTGGCCGAGCAACGCGCCGTCACCCTCTCCGGCGTGCGCTACGACCTCTGGCTCGACCTCACCCAGCGCGACTCGGCCGCCGGCATCGTGCGGATGGAGTTCACCCGCGCGCGGGGCGCGGGCGACCTGGTGGCCGACTTTCGCGGCGAGCGGCTGACGGAGGTGCGGGTGAACCGCGACCCCGTGCGCGACTTCGAGTGGAAGAACGGGCACCTCCGCATCCCCGCCCACCACCTGGCCACGGGGAGCAACGTCCTGGAGGCGCGCTTCACCACCCGCATCGCGCCGGCGGGGGCCGCCATCATCCGCTTCGACGACCGCAGCGACGGGAGCACCTACCTCTACACCCTCCTGGTCCCCTCGGACGCGAACCTGCTCTTCCCCTGCTTCGACCAGCCGGACCTGAAGGCGCGCTTCCGCTGGCGCCTCTCCGCGCCGCCCGGGTGGAAGGTGCTGGCCAACGCCCGCCCCGAGTCGCGCGACAGCGCGGCCGCGGCGGTGAGCTGGAACTTCGCCTGGACGGAGCCCATCTCCACCTACCTGGCCGCCTTCGCGGCGGGGCCGTGGACCACCTGGGAGTCCGCCCCGCCGGGCGCGCGGCCGGTGACGCTCTACGCCCGCGCCAGCCGCCGCGACGAGGTCGACGCCGACTCCATCGTCCGCGCCAACCGCGACGCCGCGCGCTGGCTGGAGGAGTGGTTCGGCGTCCCCTTCCCCTTCAGCAAGCTCGACGCGCTCCTCGCCCCCGCCTTCCCCTTCGGGGGGATGGAGCACGTGGGGGAGATCTTCTACAACGAGAACTCCTTCGTCTGGCGCGAGCCGCCCACCTTCACCCAGCGGCTGGGGCGCGACGCCACCATCTACCACGAGGTCAGCCACCAGTGGTTCGGCGACCTGGTGACCATGCGCTGGTTCGACGACCTCTGGCTGAAGGAAGGCTTCTCGACGTACATGGCGGCGCGCATCCAGGACGAGCTGCGCCCCGGCTCCGACGCGTGGAAGACCTTCTACCTGCGCAACAAGCCGCTGGCCTACGGCGTCGACGTGACCAGCGGCACCACCCCGGTGTGGCAGGAGCTGGCCAACCTGGACCTGGCCAAGAGCAACTACGGCCCCATCGTCTACAACAAGGCGCCCTCGGTCATCAAGCAGCTCGCCTTCCTGGTGGGCGACAGCGCCTTCCGCGCGGGGCTGCGCCTCTTCCTCACCCGCCACGCCTACGCGAACGCCACCTGGCGCGACCTGCTGGGCGCCGTGCAGGAGAGTTCCGGGATGCCGCTGGAGCAGTTCGGCGCGCAGTACATCCTCCGCCCCGGCATGCCGCGCGTCGACACGCGCCTGGCGGTGGAGGGGGGGACGATCCGCTCCCTCGTCCTCGCCCAGCGCCCGGCACGCGCCTTCGCCGGCGACGCGGGCGGATGGTGGCCGATGAGGGTGCGCGTGCGCCTGGGCTACGCCGGCCGCGACGACGTGGTGCTCCCCGCCACCTTCGCCGGCGACAGCGCGGTGGTACAGGGCGCCGCCGGGCTCCCCGCGCCCGACTACGTCTGGCCGAACGACGGCGACTACGGCTACGGCCTCTTCTTCCCCGACGAGCGGAGCGCCGCCTGGATCGCCGAGCACGTGGGCGAGGCGCGCGAGGGGCTGCTGCGGGCGATGCTCTGGGGCGCGCTCTGGGACCTGGTGCGCGACACCCGCCTCCCGCCGGCGCGCTTCGCCGAGATCGCCCTGCGCGAGCTCCCGCGCGAGCGCGACGAGCAGATCGCCTCGCTGATCCTGGACCGCGGCTCCACCGCGCTCACCCGCTACGCCTCCGACGCCGACGCGGCGCGCCTCTTCCCCGCCTGGGAGCGGCTGCTGGCGGCGCGCGCGCAGGACGCGTCGCTCGGCTACGGGATGCGCAAGGAGAGCCTGGACGCGCTGGTGGGCACCGCGCGCACGGCCGAGGGGCGGGCGATCCTGCGCGAGTACCTGGCGGGCACCCGGCCGTTCGGCGGCGCGGCGGTCAAGCAGCCGACGCGGTGGAGCATCGTGCAGCGGCTGCTGGCGCTCGGCGAGGCGGACGCGCGGGCGCTGCACGAGGCCGAAGTGCGGCGCGACTCCACCCCCGAGGCGGGGCGGCGCGCCTTCGTGGCGGGGGCGGCGGCGCCGGACCCGGAGGTGAAGGCGGAGTACTTCCGCCGCTACCTGGACGACCCGGCGCTGAACGAGGAGTGGGTGACGGCGAGCCTGGGCGCCTTCAACGACGCGGGGCAGACGCGGCTGACGCTGTCGTACCTGCGGCCCTCGCTGGAGCGGCTGGAGTGGATCCGCGACAACCGCCGGATCTTCTTCCTCCCGAGCTGGATCAACGCCTTCGTGCGCGGCCAGCACTCCGCCGAGGCGCTCGCTGTGGTCGACCGGCTGCTGGCCGAGAGCCCCAACCTTCCGCTCGACATCCGCCGCAAGGTCCTGCAGGCGCGCGACGAGCTGGAGCGCACCGTCGCCATCCGCCGCGCCGCGGGCGCGGGGTCTTGAGCTCACCAGCCGGGCGGCTTCGCGAGCACGCGGCCATCAGAAAGCCGTATCTGGGCGGGGAACTGTGCCGACTGGACGAGCTTCTGGCTCACCTTGAAGTGGAAATCCCCGGCTTCCTGCATCTCTGTGGTGTGCCGCAGGAAAGGGGTGACGACACCGATGGTGTACTGCGGGAAGAGCCGGCGCGCGGTGTGGATCGCGGGGCGAAGGTCGGTGTCTCCGGTGATCAGGACGGCAATCGGGGCCTCAGAAACCGCGAACACCTCCAGCAGCTTCACGGCGATGGCCACGTCCGTCTCTTTCTCCTCCGCACGCTTGAAGATCGTTCTGCAGTGCGGACACCGCACGTCCCTGTTCTTGAAGGGCGACATCGTGACCAACACCCCGGTGTTTTCAATCGCGGCAACGTACGTACGCTGCCGGTCGACGATTGCCTTGTCACGCACCGTCCCGTGTGTGGCATACGCGGAGAAATAGTGGATTTCTCCCAACTCCGTCCGGACGCCGAGGTGCTGCCCGATCGCCTGAGCGAAGCTCTCACACAATCGGCGCAGGTCCAGCCACTTGGACTGTTTCTTCGACAATCCCTCCATCTCGCGCAACGAGAAGTAGAGATTGAGACCGTCCACGATGAACGAGACCTTGCGGAGCGGTTTGTCCATTTTCGCCCGATTCGAAAAAAAACCCCCCGGTCCGCAAACCGAGGGGGCCCGAAGGTTTTTCTCCAGGGAGAGAGTGTCCTCCGGGGGAGTGTTCAGAACATAACAGCAGCTGTACTTTCCGTCAAGTCTCGTCTTCCGAGCACCTGTCGGAGGATTCGGCGGTTTCCATGCCGATAGCCTCCGCCGCCCTGCTGGTGGCTGCGGCGTTCCTGGCGGGGGCGATGAACGCCGTGGCGGGGGGAGGGTCGTTCCTGACCTTTCCCGCGCTGGTGTTCACGGGGGTGCCGTCGGTGGTGGCCAACGCGTCGAGCACGGTGGCGCTCTGCCCGGCGAACCTGGCGGCCGCGGTGGCCTACCGCAACGACTTCCAGAACTTCAAGGGGGTGTCGTTCCGGGCGATGCTGGCGGTGAGCCTGGCCGGCAGCATCATCGGCGCGCTCCTGCTCCTGCTCACCCCCGAGCGCACCTTCGACGGGGTGATCCCGTGGCTGCTGCTGGTGGCGACGCTGGTCTTCATCTTCGCGCCGCGGCTCACGCCCGCGCTGCAGCGCCGGGTACGCATCGGCTCCACCACGCTGGTGGTGGTGCAGTTCTTCGTGGCGGTGTACGGCGGCTACTTCGGCGGGGCGATCGGGATCATGATGCTGTCGACGTGGGCGCTCTTCGGCCTCACCGACCTGAAGGCGATGAACGCGACCAAGACGGTGCTGGCGGGGGCGCTGAACGGGGTGGCGGTGGTGCTCTTCATCGCGGCCGGCAAGGTGTGGTGGCCGCAGACGCTGGTGATGCTGATGGGCTCCCTGGCCGGCGGCTACCTGGGCGCGCACTACGCCCGCCGCGTGGACCAGCGCCACATCCGCACCGTCATCATCGCCATCAGCGTCACCATGACGGTGCTGTTCTTCACACGACGCTGAGAAAGAAAGCTCATGCAGAGACGCGGAGGCACGGAGAGGAGTCCTCTCCGTGCCTCCGCGTCTCTGCG
>JBJMPM010000120.1:0-9908 GCA_045803205.1 Longimicrobiaceae bacterium | reverse complement strand
TCTCCACCTCCCCCAGCTCGATGCGGAAGCCGCGCAGCTTCACCTGCGTGTCGAGCCGGCCGAGGTACTCCAGGACAGCAGTGCGGAAGTGCGGGAGTGCGGGAGTGCGTTGGGCGTCGCGCGGATCCAGCGCACTTCCGCACTCCCGCACTCACGCACCGCGGTTCTGGAGTACCTGGGCCGGCTGGACACGCAGGTGAAGCTGCGCGGCTTCCGCATCGAGCTGGGGGAGGTGGAGGCGGCGCTGCGGGCGCACCCGGGGGTGAGCGAGGCGGTGGCGGTGGTGCGCGACGACACCGGCGACCCGCGGCTGGTCGCCTACCTGGTGCTGGCCGCCGGGGGCACGCCGCCGCACGCGGGGGAGCTGCGCGCGCACCTGCGCGAGCGCCTGCCGGACTACATGGTCCCGGGCGTCTTCGTGGCGATGGACGCGCTCCCGCTCACCACCAGCGGCAAGGTGGACCGCCGCGCCCTCCCCGCCCCCGCCGCCGCGCCCGGCGCGAGGCCCGCGCGGGAGCCGACGCCGACCGAAGCCGAGATGGCGGAGGTGTGGCGCGAGCTGCTGGGGGTGCCGCACGTGGGCGACGGCGACTCGTTCTTCGCGCTGGGCGGGCACTCGCTGCAGGCCATGCGGATGGTGGTCGCGGTGCACGCGCGCCTGGGCGTGGCGCTCCCGCTGCGCGAGGTCTTCGACTTCCCGCGGCTGGCGGAGCTCGCCGCACGGGTGGACCGGGCGCGCGCGAGGCTGGAGGTGGAGGAAGGGCGAAGTGCTAAGTGCTAAGTGCTAAGTGCTTTGCGCGTCCTCGGCGGTGGCGCCCTCTCCCTGCGCCTTAGAGCGCAATCCCTCTCCCGTACCGGGAGAGGGGGGTGGACGCGGCGGTGACGAAGCCTGCCAGGAGCCATGCGAAATCGGGGTCAGCGCTGCCGGTGTGGATCAGCGTGGGAGCCGGCGAATTCAACCTCTCCCGGTACGGGAGAGGTGGCGAGCCTAAGCGAGCCGGAGAGGGCGCTGAGCCTGGGCCAGACGCCAGCACTTTGCACTTTGCACTTAGCACTTTTCGTTACCTGATCGGAACCCGATGTCCGATGTAATGACGCGGCTGGCGGAGCTGCCGCCGGAGCAGCGCAGGCTGCTGGAGCTGAAGCTGAAGGAGACGCAGGCGCGCAAGGCGCCGGCGCCGGGGCCGCGCGCGCGCGCCGGCGAGGCCGCCGTGCCGCTCTCCTTCTCGCAGCGGCGGCTCTGGTTCCTGGAACGCCTGGATCCCGGCACGGGGGCGTACAACCTCCCCGCGCCCATCCGCCTGCGCGGGCCGGTCGACGCCGACGCGCTGGAGCGCACCCTGAACGCGGTGCGCGAGCGGCACGAGGCGCTGCGCACCACCTTCGCCGAGCGCGACGGCGAGCCGGTGCAGGTGATCCACCCCTTCGTCCCCGTCCCCCTCCCCGTCGACGACCTCTCGCACCTGGACGAGGCCGCGCGCGAGGACGAGGCGCGGCGGATCGTGCGCGAGGACGCGCACGCGGGGTTCGACCTGGAGCGCGGGCCGCTCTTCCGCGCACGGCTGGTACGGCTCTCCCCCGCGGAGCACCTCCTCCTCCTCACCCTGCACCACGCCGTCGCCGACGCGTGGAGCCTGGGCGTGCTCACCCGCGAGATGGAGCGGCTGTACGACGCCTTCGCGCACGGGCGCCCCGACCCGCTGCCGCCGCCCGCGCTGCAGTTCGCCGACTTCGCCGCCTGGCAGCACGCGCAGCTCGACGCGGCCGCGGAGGAGCGCCACCTGGCCTTCTGGCGGCGCGTGCTGGAGGGCGCGCCCCCCGTGCTGGAGCTCCCCGAGTACCGCCCCCTCCCCCCCGGCCCGCGCGCCCGCGGCGAGGCGCTGGAGCGCCGCGTCCCCCGCGCGCTGGCCGAGCGGGTGCGCGCCGTGGCCGCGGCCGAGAACGCCACCCCCTTCGCGGTGCTGCTGGCGGCCTTCCGGCTGGCGCTGGCGCGCCACGCGGGGCATGGCGGCGTGGTGCTGGGCACCGCCGCCGCCGGGCGCGAGCGCCCCGAGCTGGAGGGGGTGGTGGGGTTCGTGGCCAACACCCTGGCACTGCGCACCGACCTGGGCGGCGACCCCGAGTTCCGCGCCCTGGTGCGCCGCGAGCGCGACACCCTGCTCGACGCCTTCGAGCACCAGGCGCTCCCCTTCGAGCGCGTGGTCGAGGCGCTGAAGCTCTCCCCCGACCCGGCGCGCAACCCTGTCTTCCAGGCCATGCTCACCTACCAGGGGATGGCCGACTTCCAGGGGCTGGGCGCGATGGCGCTGCGGCTGGGCGGAGCCCGCGGCCGGTGGGAGGCGGTCGCCTTCCACCCGGCCAAGTTCGACCTGGCCGCGGCCGTGGTGCAGGACGTGGACGAGCTCTGGGTGCAGCTCGAATGGGCCGCCGACCTGCTGGACCGCCCCGCCGCCGAGCGCATCGCCACCCACTTCCTGCGCCTGCTGGAGCGGGGGGCCGAGGACCCCGGCCGCCGCCTCTCCGAGCTGGACCCGATGGACGCGGAGGAGCGCGCCCTGGTGCTCGGCCCCTGGTCGCGCGGCGCCGACCTCCCCCCGACGGAAGGCGCGGCGCACCGCGCGTTCGAGGCGCGCGCCGCCGAGCACCCCGCCGCCCCCGCGCTCGCCGGCGACGGCTGGACGCTGTCGTACGCCGAGCTGGACGCGCGCGCCGAGCGCATCGCCCGGCGGCTGCGGGCGCGGGGGGTGGGGGTGGAGGCGCCGGTCGGGGTGCCGCTGCCGCGCTCGCCCGAGCTGGTGGCCGCGCTCCTCGGCATCCTCAAGGCGGGGGGCGTCTACCTCCCCCTCGACCCCACGCTCCCCGGCGAGCGGCTGGCGTGGATGGCGGGGGATGCGGGCGCCGTGGCGCTGGTCGCCCGCGGCGCGCTGCCGCCGGAGCTCGCGGCGCTCGGCCTCCCGGTCGTGTCCGTCGATGGAGACGCCGATGGGGATGAAGACGCGGACGCTTCGGCCGATGCCCTTCCCGACGTCCCCGCGGAGGCGGCGGCGTACGTGATCTACACCTCCGGCTCCACCGGGCGGCCCAAGGGGGTGGTGGTGCAGCACGGCGAGCTGGCGCGGCACTGCGCGGCCGCGGCGCTCACCTTCGGGCTCGGCCCCGGCGACCGGGTCCTCCAGTTCACGGCGCCGGGGTTCGACGTGTCGCTGGAGCAGATGCTGTCGCCGCTCGCCATCGGCGCCTGCGTGGTCCTGCGCGGCGGCGAGGTCCCCTCCACCGCCGAGCTGGCGGCGCTGGTCGACGAGCGGGGGGTCACCGTGGTCAATCCCCCGACCGCCTGGTGGCACCTGCTGGCCGACGACCCCGCGGCGCGCGGCGCGGTGAAGGGCGCCGCGCGGCTGGTGATGGCCGGGGGCGAGGCCATGCGCGCCGACGCGGCCCGCGCCTGGATGGCGGCGCCCGGCGATTCGCGCCTGCTGAACGTGTACGGCCCCACCGAGACGGTGGTGAGCTGCGCCGCCTTCGAGGTGGATGCCGGCTTCTCGGCCGAGGGCGCGCGCGTGCCGATCGGCGCGCCCATGCCCGGCCGGCGCGCCTACGTGCTCGACGCGGCGCTGCGGCCGTGCGGCGTCGGCATCCCCGGCGAGCTGTGCGTGGGCGGGGTGCTGGCGCGCGGCTACCTGGGCCGTCCGTCCGCGACGGCGGAGAAGTTCATCCCCGACCCCTTCGGCGGCGAGCCGGGCGCGCGCCTCTACCGCACCGGCGACCGGGTGCGGTGGACGGAAACTGCGAGTGCCGTTCTCGACTTCCTCGGCCGCATCGACCAGCAGGTGAAGGTGCGCGGCTTCCGCGTGGAGCCCGGCGAGGTGGAGGCGGCGCTGCGCGCCCTCCCCGCCGTGGCGGACGCGGTGGTGGCGGCGCGGCCGGGCGCGGGCGGGGTGGACCGGCTGGTGGCCTGGGTGGTCCCGGCCGGCGGCGCGCCCGCCGACGAGGAGGAGTTGCTCGCCGGGCTGCGGCACACCCTGCCGCACTACCTGGTGCCGGCGGCGTTCGTCTGGATCGACCACGTGCCGCTCACCGCGAACGGCAAGGTGGACCGCCGCGCCCTCCCCGAGCCCGAGGCGGAGGCGCGCGAGGAGGCGTTCGTGGCCCCCCGCACCGCCACCGAGGCCGCGCTCGCCCGGGTGTGGACGGCGCTGCTGGGGATGGAGCGCGTGGGCGCGGGCGACGACTTCTTCGCGCTGGGCGGGCACTCCCTCCTGGCGGTGCGCCTGGTGTCGCGCATCCGCGACGCGCTGGGGGCGGAGCTCCCGCTGCGCGTGGTCTTCGAGGCGCCCACGCTGGCCGCCCTGGCCGCGCGGGTCGACGCCGCGCGCGACGGAGACGGCGGCGCGCCCGCCGCCGCGCCGATCCCGCGCGCCGACCGCACGGCGCCGCTCCCGCTCTCGTTCGCGCAGGAGCGGCTCTGGTTCCTGGCCGAGCTGGACCCCGGCTCGTCGCACTACAACGTGCCGATGGCGCTGGAGCTCTCCGGCCCCCTCGACGCCGCCGCCCTGGAGGGCGCGCTCCGCGAGATCGTCCGCCGGCACGAGGCGCTGCGCACCGCCTTCGTCGCCGGCGCCGAGGGGCCGGTGCAGCGCATCCTGCCGCCCGACGCCTTCCACGTCGACTTCGTGGACCTCTCCCAATCCCCCGACCCCGGGGGCGAGGCGGAGCGGCGGATGGCGGAGGAGGCGCACCGGCCCTTCGACCTGGCGGCGGGGCCGCTGCTGCGCGCCACGCTGCTGCGGCTGGCGCCGGAGGCGCACACGCTCCTCACCGTCTTCCACCACGCCGCCAGCGACGCGTGGTCGGCCGGGGTGTTCCTGCGCGAGCTGGGCGCGCTCTACGCGGCGTTCCGTCACGGACGGCCCTCGCCGTTCGCCGAGCCGCCGCTGCAGTACGCCGACTTCGCGGCGTGGCAGCGCGGGTGGCTGCAGGGCGACGAGCTGGAGCGGCAGCTCGCCTTCTGGCGCGGGCGGCTGAAGGGGGCGCCGGCCACCCTGGGCCTTCCCACCGACCGCCCGCGCCCGGCGTCGCAGGACCTGGCGGGCGCCGCCTACCACTTCGAGCTCTCGCCCGGCGCCGCGGCCGCGGCGCGCGCGCTGGCGGCCGGGGCCGGCGAGGGGGCCACGCCCTTCATGGCGCTGCTGGCCGCCTTCGCCGCCGTGCTGCACCGCTGGTCGGGCGAGGCGGACCTGGTGGTCGGCACCCCCGTCGCCAACCGCGGCCGCGCCGAGCTGGAGGAGCTGATCGGCTTCTTCGGCAACACGCTGCCGCTGCGCGCCGACCTCTCCGCCGACCCGTCGCTCTCCGCGCTGGTGGCGCAGGTGCGCGAGACCACGGTCGACGCCTTCGCCCACCAGGACGTCCCCTTCGAGAAGCTGGTGGACGCGCTGGGGGTGGAGCGCTCGCTCAGCCACTCGCCCCTCTTCCAGGTGATGCTCACCCTGCAGAACGCCAGCGAGGGCGAGGTGGAGCTGGAGGGGGTGGAGGTGCGGATCGGCGCGCCCGACCTGGCCACCTCGCGCTTCGACCTGACGGTTGGGCTGTGGGAGACCGGCGCGGGCTTCGCCGGGTGGGCCGAGTACGCCACGGCGCTCTGGGACGAGGCGACCATCGCGCGGCTCACCGGGCACCTGGACGCGCTGCTGCGCGCGGCGGGCGCGGCGCCCGGCGCGCCGGTGTCGGCGCTCCCGCTCCTCTCGCCGGCGGAGCGGGCGCAGGTGGTGGAGGGCTTCAACCAGACGGACCGCCCGGAGCTGCTGGCCGGCGACGTGGTGGCGATGGCCGCCGCGCAGGCGGCGCGCGCGCCCGGCGCGGCGGCGCTGGAGCACGCCGGGGGGGTGCTGACCTACGCCGAGGTCGACGCCTGGGCGAACCGGATCGCCCACCGCCTGGCGCGGCTGGGGGTGGGGCCCGACGCGCGGGTGGCGGTGTGCCTGGAGCGCTCGCCGGCGCTGCCGGTGTCGGTGCTGGCCGTGCTGCGCGCCGGGGCGGGGTACGTGGCGGTCGACCCCGCCTACCCCGCCGCGCGCGTGGCCTTCATGCTGGAGGACAGCCGCTCCCACGTGATCCTGACCACCTCCGACGTCGCCGCGCGCGTCCCGCGGGTGGAGGGGACGGCCGTGGTGCTCCTGGACGCCGAGGCGGAGGAGATCGCCCGCGAGCCGTCGCACCCCCTGGCCGTCGCGGTGGATCCCGACCACCTGGGGTACGTGCTCTACACCTCGGGATCGACGGGAACGCCCAAGGGGGTGATGCTCCCGCGGCGCGCGCTGGACAACCTGGTCCGCTGGCACCTGGACCGCTGGGGCGAGGGCGCCGCGGCGCGCACCCTCCAGTTCGCGTCGCTCTCCTTCGACCCGTCGTTCCTGGAGATCGTGGCCACCTGGGCGGCCGGGGGAACGCTGGTGCTGATCGGCGACGACACCCGGCGCGACGCCGAGCGGCTCCTGGCCCACCTGCGCGAGAACCGCGTCGAGCGGATCTTCATCCCCTTCGCCGGGCTGCAGAACCTGGCGGAGACGGCGGACGCTCTAGGGGACAGGGGACAGGGGACAGGGGACAGGGGGCCGGAGGCGGCGCGGCTGCCCTGGCTGCGCGACGTGATCACCGCGGGCGAGGCGCTGCGGTCGACGCCGCAGCTCCGCGCCTTCTTCCGCGCCAACCCGCGGGCGCGGCTCGACAACCACTACGGCCCGTCGGAGACGCACGTGGTCTCGGCGCACCGCCTGGACGCCGACCCCGACGCCTGGGCGCCGCTCCCCCCGATCGGCCCGCCGATCGCCAACACCCGGCTCTACGTGCTCGACGGGCGGATGGAGCCCACCCCGCCCGGCGTTCCCGGCGAGCTGTACGCGGGCGGCGAGTGCCTGGGGCGCGGCTACCTGGCCCGCCCCGGGACCACGGCCGAGAAGTTCGTCCCCGACCCCTTCTCCGGCGTTCCGGGTGCGCGCCTGTATCGTACCGGGGACCGGGCGAAGTGGCGGATGGACGGGGAGCTGGACTTCCTGGGGCGCAACGACGACCAGGTGAAGGTGCGCGGCTTCCGGGTGGAGCCGGGGGAGGTGGAGGCCGTGCTGGGGACGCACCCGGCCGTGCGCGAGGCCGCCGCGGCCGCGCACGGCGAGGGCGCGGAGAAGCGGCTGGTGGGGTACGTGGTGCCGGTGGCGGGGGCGGCGCCGACCGTCGCCGAGTTCCGCGCGCACGTCGCGGCCCGCCTCCCCGAGTACATGGTGCCGGCCGCCTTCGTCACGCTGGAGCGGCTCCCGCTCACCCCCAGCGGCAAGGTGGACCGCCGCGCCCTCCCCGAGCCCGACGCGGACGCGTCGTACATCGGGAAAGTGCCGCCGCGCACCCCGGCCGAGGAGGTGGTGGCGGCGGTGTGGGAGCGGGTGCTGGGCGTCTTCCCCGGCGTGCACGACGACTTCTTCGCGCTGGGCGGGCACTCGCTGCGCGCCACGCAGGTGGTGGCGCGGATCCGCGAGGCGTTCGGCATCGACCTCCCGCTGCGCGCGCTCTTCGAGGCGCCCACGGTGGCCGGGCTGGCCGCGCGCGCCGTGGCGGCCCGGGCCGGCGGCGCGGAGCACCGCACCCCGCCGCTGGCCCCCGCCGCGCGCGAGGGGGCGCTCCCGCTCTCCTTCGCGCAGCAGCGCTTCTGGTTCCTGGAGCGGCTGGGCGCCGCGCCGGCCGCCTACAACGTTCCGCTGGTGCTGCGCCTGCGCGGCGTGCTGAGCGCCGACGCCCTCCGCCGCGCCCTGGACGGCGTGGTGGCCCGCCACGAGGCGCTGCGCACCGTCTTCCCCACCGAGGCGGGCGGGCCGGTGCAGCTCGTCCTCCCCGCGCTGGCCATCCCCCTCCCCATCGACGACCTCTCCGCCCTCGCCGGGGGGGAGCGGGCGGCGCGGGCGCGGGAGACGTCGGACGCGGAGGCGCGGGGGGCGTTCGACCTGGAGGCGGGGCCGCTGCTGCGCGCGCGGCTGCTGCGGCTGGCCGCCGACGAGCACCTGCTGCTGCTCACGCTGCACCACATCGTGGTCGACGCCTGGTCGCTCGGCGTCTTCTTCCGCGAGCTGGCGGCGCTCTACGCGGCGGAGCTCGACGGGCGCGACCCCGGCCTGGCGCCGCTCCCGGTGCAGTACGCCGACTACGCCGTCTGGCAGCGCGCGCGGCTGGACGGGGCGGCGATGGAGGGGGAGCTGGCCTACTGGCGCGCGCGGCTGGAGGGGGCGGCCACCCTGGCGCTCCCCACCGACCGGCCGCACCCCGCGGTACAGAGCTTCCGCGGCGCCACGCACCCTTTCGCGCTCCCGCGCGAGAGCTGGGACGCGGCCACCGCCCTGGCGCGCCGCGGCGGCGCCACGCCGTACATGGTGCTGCTGGCGGCCTTCGACGCCCTCCTGCACCGCTGGTCGGGGACGGAGGACATCGTCGTCGGCTCCCCCGTCGCCGGGCGCACGCCGGAGCAGACGGAGCCGCTGATCGGCATCTTCCTCAACACCCTGGCGCTGCGCACCGACCTCTCGGGCGACCCCACCTTCGCCGGGCTGCTGCGGCGGGTGCGCGAGGCCACGCTCGACGCCTACGCGCACCAGGAGGTGCCCTTCGAGCGGCTGGTGGAGGAGCTGAAGATCGAGCGCAGCCTCACCCGGCACCCGCTCTTCCAGGTGATCTTCTCCATGCACGCCGCCTCCACCGGCGCGCCGGAGCTGCCGGGGCTGGTGGTGGAGGCGGGGGAGGGCGACACGGGGACCACCAAGGTGGACCTGGTGCTCGCGGTGGTGGAGCAGGAGGGCGAGCTGAGCGGCGTCTTCCAGTACGCGTCGGACCTGTGGGACGCGGGCTCGATCGAGCGGATGGCGGCGCACTTCGGCGTGCTGCTGGCCGCCGCCGCGGCCGACCCCCAGCTCCGCCTCTCCGAGCTCCCGCTGATGCCGCCGGAGGAGGAGGCGCTCGTCCGCTCCTGGAACCGCACCGAAGCCGAGTACCCGTGCGGGCTCGCCATCCACCACCTCTTCGAGGCGGCGGTGGACGCGGACCCGGGCGCCGTCGCCGTCTCGCACGCGGACGGATCGCTCACCTACCGCGAGCTGGACGCGCGCGCGAACCGCCTCGCCCACCGGCTGGTGCGGCTGGGGATCGGGCCCGAGGTGCGCGCGGCGGTGTGCATGGAGCGCACGCCGGAGCTGGTGGTGGCGCTGCTGGCCGTGCTGAAGGCCGGGGGCGCCTACGTCCCCATCGACCCCGCGTACCCGGCGGAGCGCATCGCCTGGATGCTGGAGGACTGCGAGGCGCCCGTGCTGCTCACGCACGCGCGGCTGGCGGAGACGGACAGGGGACAGGGGACAGGGGACAGGGGACAGCCTGCACGACGGGGCGTTCCCCCCTTCGCCGGCGCCGTCGTCCGGGTGGACGCGGAGTGGGCGGAGATCGAGGCGAGCGAATCGGCCGAACGCCCGCGGGTCGAGGTGCGGCCGGAGAACGTGGCGTACGCCATCTACACCTCGGGCTCCACCGGCCGGCCCAAGGGGGTGATGAACGCCCACGCGCCGGTGCGCAACCGCCTCCTGTGGATGCGCCAGGCCTTCGCGCTCGGCGACGACGAGGTCTTCCTGCAGAAGACCCCGTTCAGCTTCGACATCTCGGTCTGGGAGCTGTTCATGCCGCTGGTGCTCGGCGCGCGGCTGGTCATGGCGCGGCCGGGCGGCCACCAGGATCCGGCGTATCTTGTGGATACGATCGAGCGCGAAGGCGTCACCACGGTCCATTTCGTGCCGTCGATGCTGCGCCCCTTCCTGGGCGCGCCGGGGCTGGAGCGCTGCGCCTCCCTGCGGCGGGTGGTGTGCGGCGGCGAGGCGCTGCCCCCGGAC
>JBJMPM010000340.1:0-18013 GCA_045803205.1 Longimicrobiaceae bacterium | reverse complement strand
ACACAATGTTACAGATCCTGAGCGTCAGCCTCTTCGAGAAAATCGAGCTTTCACAAGCCTTCTCGTGTGCAAAGCTCGCAATGCCGGAGGAGTCAACATGCAACCAGTTGCGGCTATTCGACTTATGACCGGACACTAGTGAGTTGATCATGGTGAATGGTATCAGAGACACAGAGGACGAGGACCGGAGAAAGAGAGCATCGTTCTCTCGTTCTCCGGTCCTCCGGGTGAAAAGCCTGTTTTTCGCTGCCCGCGTGATCCGGGCTGCGAGAAAGCCCGGTCAGTTCCTCACGGGAAGAATTCGTACGTGAGCCAGGTGTACTCGAACGCGTCGCGCACGGGCTCGATCTGCCGCGGAGTGTAGGTGACCGTGTTGCCGGCGCCGTCGGTGGTGGTGACGGACACCACGGTCCAGGTGCCGCTGTTGGCGGGGATGTCGAGCGCGCACGGCCAGTCGCCGAGCCGCGCCAGGTCGCCGTAGGCGGCGGAGGCGCTGCAGCTCGCCGTCTCGCCGTTGGGGCCGCGCACGATCATCACCACCGAGCGAACGCCGGTGACGTGGTCCACCACGCCGATCTCGACGTAGTAGCGGCCGTTGCCCCATCCGTGCGGCCAGATGCCGCGGAGCTGCGGCGGCGAGGGATCGGTGCCGCGGCGGAAGACGTCGAACACGCGGCCGGGCGCCCGCATCGCCTCCAGGTCGGCGGCGGTGTAGGCCACGCCGTCCACGACGAGGCGGTCGACGTACCATGCCCCGGGCTCGGAGCCCTTCGGGAGGTACACCACGCAGTAGAACTCCTTCCAGGTCTCGTTCCACCGCTGCGGGTTGAAGCACTCCTGGGTCTCGGCGCCGGACGGGCTCCGCACCCACATGCGGATGCCGGACGCGGTGTGCCCGAGCTCCACCCAGAAGTTCACCGACCGGTCGTAGTCCGTCACGTCGATCAGGCCGTAGTCGGGGCCGACGGCGGGGGAGCCGACGCGCTTCTGGATCCACATCACCGCGCGGTCGCCCGGGTAGGGCTGGGGCGGCGGGCCACGCACCTCCACCCTGATTGAGTAGCTCACCCCCTCCACGGTCGCGGTGATGCGCGCGAAGCCGGCCGCCACCCCGGTCACGTTCCCCTCGTAGACCGGCGCCACCTGCGGGTCGGACGACGACCAGTAGACGCGCCGCCCGGTGAGCACCACGCCATCGCGGTCGTACGCCACGGCGATGAGGTCGCGGCTCTCGGCGATGTAGAGGATCAGCGAATCGGGGACGACTCTCACGCGCGTCACCGTGCCCGGCGGGCGGGTGTTCACCCAGACGCCGGCATACCCCTGCACCCCCTCCACCGTGGCCACGATCTTCGCCTGCCCCGACGCGACCGCGATCACCCGCCCCTGCCCGTCCACCGTGGCCACGCCCGCCGCCGTCGACGCGAACGACACGCCGCGGCCCGTCAGGTAGTTGCCGAGCGAGTCGTACGCGAAGACGCGCACCTCGACGCTGTCGCCGATGTCCATCCCCACCGAGTCGGGGCGGACCTCCACGCGCGCCACCTTCGGCGGGCCCTTCACCCACACGCGCACCGGGGCCGAGCCGCTCACGCCCTCCACCGTGGCGGTGACGCGTGCCGTGCCGGCCGACAACCCTGCCACGGAGCCGTAGGGCCCGAGACGGACGAGGGTCGAGTCGGACGTGGTCCACGCCACCGCGCGGCCGGTGAGAACGTGGCCCTCGGCGTCGTAGGCCACGGCGTCGAAGTTCCCCGCATGCCCGACCTCCAGCACCAGCGAGTCGGGGATCACCTTCACGCGCGCCACCCTCGCGGGCTCCGGCGCGCGCACGTACACCGGCGCGCTGCCGACCACGCCCTCCACCGTGGCGGAGATGCGCGCGGTGCCGTAGCCGACCGAGGTCACCGCGCCGCCGGCGCCGACGATCGCCACCGTGCTGTCCGACGACCTCCACACGACCGCGCGGCCGGTGAGCACGTTGCCATCCGCGTCGTACGCGGTGGCGGTGAAGTCCCCGGTCTGGCCGAGCTGCAGCACCAGCGAATCGGGCGTCAGGTCGACGCGCGCGACGGCGGCCGGGGGCGGAGCGGCGACGACCAGCTTCGCGAAGCCGTTGACGCCGTCCACCGTGGCGGTGATGCGCGCCGTGCCGGGCGAGACCGCGGTCACCGTGCCCCCGGTGCCGATCGTCGCGACGGTGGAGTCGGAGATCGTCCAGGCGACCGTGCGTCCGGTGAGGACGTGCCCCTCGGCGTCGTAGGCGGCGGCGTCGAAGTCGCCCGTCCGCCCCGGCTGCAGCACCAGCGAGTCGGGCGTGACCTCCACGCGCGCGACACCGGCGGGCGGCGGCGCGACCACGAACGCCAGCGCCGAGCCGCCGACGCCCTCGACGGTCGCGGTGATGCGCGCGCTCCCCGGCGAGACCGCCGTCACCAGGCCGCCGGCGCCCACCGCCGCCACCGTCGAATCCGACGTCGTCCACCCGACGGTGCGGCCGGTGAGCACGTGTCCCTCGGCATCGTAGGCGGTGACGTCGAGGTCGACGGTCTGGCCCGGCTGCAGCACCACCGAGTCCGGCGTGACCACCACCCGCGCGACGGCCGCGGGCGGTGGCGCGAACACGAACACCATCGCCGAGCCGCCGACACCGTCGACGGCGGCGGTCACCCGTGCCGTCCCCGGCGCCACCGCCGTCACCGTGCCGCCGGTGGCGATCGTCGCGACGGTGGAGTCGGAGATCGTCCACGCGATGGTGCGCCCGGTGAGCACGTTGCCGGCGGAGTCGTACGCGACGGCGTTGAAGTCGCCCGCCTGGCCGGGCTGGAGCGCGAGGGAGTCGGGCTCCACCTCCACCCGCGCCACCTTCGCCGGCGGCGGAGGCAGCACGCGCACGCCGGCCGAGCCGCTCACCCCCTCCACCGTCGCGGTGACGCGCGCGGAGCCGGGCGACGCGGCCGTCACGGTGCCCGTGGAGCCGACCGTCGCGACGACGCTGTCGGACGACGTCCAGGTGACGGTGCGGCCGGTGAGCACGTTGTCGGCGCTGTCGTAGGCCACCGCGGAGAAGTCGCCGGTCGCGCCCGGCGCCAGCACCAGCGAGTCGGGGATCACCTGCACCCGCGCCACCTTCGCGGGCGCGACGGCGACGGCGCTCACCACCAGCGTGGTGCCGCCGGTGCCGGAGACGCGCAGCTCCTGCGGACCCGCGGCGGAGCCCAGCGTCCAGGTGGTGCGCGCGTGGCCCTCGGCGTCGGTGCTCGCCTGCGCGGGGTCGGCGGAGCCGTCCCTGGCGATGAAGTTGACCGTGGCGCCCGGCACCGGCTTCGAGCTGGTGTCGAGCACGCGCACCACCACGGGACCCGGCAGCGGCTGGCCCGCGATGCCGGTCTGGCCGCCGCCGCTCGCCAGGACGAGCTGCGTGCCGTTGGGGTGCGTGTCGCTTCCGGACGAGGCGGACGGGTCGGAGCCGGTGGGCGAGCCGCCGTCGCCGCCGGCGCACGAGGCGACGGCCGAGACGACGAACGCGGCGAGCGCGAGGGAGAGGACGCGGGAGGAGCGCATCTGCCGAACCCCACGGTTATGGGGGGGCGAGCACGGAACGTGACCGCTGCCCAAGGGCAGCGGCGGTCCGGATCGCAAGCGGCAGCAATCGACGCGCCAACATTCGCATCGGGCCTGAACATGCGTCACGGGTTTCAACGGGTGCGATGGTTGCGCACCCGGAGCACCAGAGGACCAGAGGAACCGCCGTGACTCCTCTGGTCCTCCGTGCCTCTGTGAGAGATCAAGCCGTGACATCGCCGGAAACGCGGTGTATTCTACCCGCCCCTCAAACCCGGATGAGAGAGACTTTGAGCCAGATAGACCCGGAGATCGCGCGCTCCCTGCTGGAGCTGGCCCGCGAGGCGCGCCGCAACGCCTACGCGCCCTACAGCGAGTTCCCCGTCGGCGCGGCGCTGCTGGCCAGCGACGGGCGGATCTTCACCGGCGTGAACGTGGAGAACGTGTCGTACGGGCTGGGCAGCTGCGCCGAGCGCGTCGCGGTCTTCCGCGCGGTGGCGGAGGGCGTGCGCGAGTTCGACGCCATCGCCGTGGTGGGGCCGGAGGACCACGTGTCCTGCTCGCCCTGCGGGGCGTGCCGGCAGGTGATGCATGAGTTCGCGCCGGAGATGGTCCTGGTCACCCCCGACGGCGACGGGTGGAAGGCCGACCGCATCATCGACCTCCTTCCCGGCGCGTTCGTCCCGGCGCGCCTGGCGGGGTACGGGAGGACGGTGTGACCGACCTCGCGGTGGTGCCGCTGATCGAACGCAAGAAGCGCGGCGGCGAGCTGACCGAAGAGGAGCTGCGGGCGCTGCTGGAGGGCTACGTCGCGCACCGCGTCCCCGACTACCAGCTCGCCGCCTGGCTGATGGCGGTGTGCTGGCAGGGGATGGGCGAGGCGGAGACGCTGGCGATGACGCGCGCCATGGTCGCCAGCGGCGAGGTGCTGGACTGGGAGGGGATCGGCCGCCCCACCGTCGACAAGCACAGCACCGGCGGGGTGGGCGACAAGACCTCGATCGTGCTGGTGCCGCTGATGGCCGCGGCCGGCGCGGCGTTCGTGAAGATGAGCGGCCGCGGGCTGGGCCACACCGGCGGCACGCTCGACAAGCTGGAGTCGATCCCCGGCTTCCGGGTGGAGATCGCGCCCGACCGGATGCGCAGGCAGGTGGAGGAGATCGGCGCGGCGCTGGTGGGGCAGAGCCCGTCGCTCGTTCCCGCGGACGGGAAGCTCTACGCGCTGCGCGACGTGACGGCGACGGTGGATTCGGTGCCGCTCATCGCCGGCAGCATCATGTCCAAGAAGCTGGCCGGCGGCGCGCGCTCCATCGTGCTCGACGTGAAGTGGGGCTCCGGCGCCTTCATGACCACGCTCGGGGAGGCGCGGGAGCTGGCGCGCACGCTGGTGCGCATCGGCGCGGGGGCGGGGCGCGCGACGCGGGCGGTGCTGAGCTCCATGCGCGAGCCGCTGGGCCGCGCCGTGGGCAACGCGCTGGAGGTGCGCGAGGCGATCGACACCCTGCACGGCCGCGGCCCCGCCGACCTCTGGGTGCTCACCCTGGAGCTCGGCGCGCACCTGCTGCTGATGTCGGGCCTCGCCGCGGACGCGGACGCCGCCCGCGCGCTCCTCACGCGCCTGCGCGACGACGGCTCCGGCGCGCGCAAGCTGGCGGAGCTGGTCGAGGCGCAGGACGGCGACCCGCGCGTGGTCGACGACCTTTCCCTCCTCCCCGGCGCGCCCGTGGTGCACACGGTGGCGACGGACCAGGCGGAGGCGCGCTGGGTGGCGCAGGCCGACGCGCGGGCGGTGGGCGACGCGGCGCTCGCGCTCGGCGCCGGCCGCCGCGCCAAGGGCGATCCCATCGACCCCTCCGTGGGGATCGTGATGCGCGCGCGCATCGGCGACCGCCTGGAGCCCGGCGCGCCGCTCGCCGACGTCCACGCCCGCGACGAGGCCGGCGCGCGCCAGGCCGAGGCCGCCCTCCGCGCCGCGTTCGCCCTCTCGCCCGAGCCCGTCGCCGCGCCCGAAGAGGCGTACGAGGTCGTCGGCCAAGTCAATCTCTCATAGGGGAATGGAGGCGCAGAGATGAGACTCCGAATCGCGGCCGCGGTCCTCTTCGTCACCGCCTGCACGCCGTCGCCCGCGCCCCAGGACGCGCAGGGTGCGGACGTGGCGCCGTCATCCCCATCTCCCCCGCCCGCCGCCGCTCCCGCGCCTGCGGCCGATGCCCCCGCGGACACCGGGCGCATCGCGCGGCTGGAGCGCGAGGCGCGCGCGCTGGCGCATGCGGAGGGGTGCGGCGCCGGCCAGTGCCGCACCGCGCCCGTCGGCAGCCGCCCGTGCGGCGGGCCGCGGGAGTATCTCGTCTACTGCGCCGCCACGACCGACTCCGCCGCGCTCTTCGCCAGGCTCGCGGAGCTGGCGCGCGCCGAAGAAGCGTTCAACAGCGCCAACGGGATGGCGTCGACCTGCGAGTTCCGCGAGCCGCCGTCGGTGGCGGTGCAGGGCGGCCGCTGCGTGGCCACGGAGGCGCCGCTGGTGCAGTGACGGGCATCGTCCCGGCCGCCGCTCAGCGCCCTCTCCGGCTCGCTCAGGCACTCTACCTCTCCCGTGCCGGGAGAGGTAGAGTGCCGCGGCCCGGGTGCGAGTCTCAACCGGTAACGCTGCCGCTGATTTCGCTGGTTCTCTGCAGGCTCCACCACCACCGCGTCCGCCTCCCTCTCCCGGTACGGGAGAGGGGATTGCGCTCTCAGGCGCAGGGGAGAGGGCGCCGCGGCCGCGGACACGCGCTGGAGGCACGTTCCCCGTCATTGCTCCGCCGACAGCACGAAGGTAGCTTCGGGACGATCCGCCGAAACTTCGGCGCCGCCGATCCGTTCAACAGCGACATGACCGATCTCAACCCGAGGCCCGTCCCGCTGGAGCAGACCCGGCAGCGCATCGTGGAGCAGCTCTGCGACCAGTACGCGGCCGAGAACCTGACCGACGCGGGGCTCGAGGAGCGGCTGACGCGCGCCTACGCCGCCACCTCGCCGGCGGAGCTGCAGGCGCTCGTCGCCGACCTCCCCACGCAGGCGCCGGGCACCTCGACGGCGCTCGCCACGGCGCGCCCCGAGCTGGTGTCGGAGCGGCAGGTGGTGCTGGCGGTGATGGGCGGAGCGGAGCGGAAGGGCGCCTGGACGCCGCCGAAGCACCTGCACGTGCTCACGGTGATGGGCGGCGCGGTCCTGGACTTCCGCGACGCGCACTTCTCCCCCGGCGTGACCGAGGTCACCTGCTTCGTGATGATGGGCGGGGTGGAGATCATCGTCCCGCCCGGGGTGCACGTGGACATGAACGGACTGGCGCTGATGGGCGGCTTCGGCCACCGCGGCAGGGCCGACGCGCCGCCCGACCCCGGCGCGCCGATCCTGCGCATCGGGGGCGTGGCGCTCATGGGGGCGGTGGACCTGCAGGTGCGGCTCCCCGGCGAGACCGACCGGGACGTGCGCGCGCGCGAGCGCCTGGCCCGCCGCCAGGCCAAGCTGAACCGATAGGTCTCATATCATACCGCATTGCAGAGTTTCGTTCAGGATCAGATCCTCGAACAGAAGGGCCTCACACGGAGTCAACGGAGTCAGCGGAGATGATCTCCGTTGACTCCGTTGACTCCGTGTGAGGCCTTTTGTCAGAGACTGGAATCCAGAACAATCCTCGGCAAACCGGTATCACGCAGAGACGCAGAAGAACCGAGAGAACGTCGACTGCGCTCTCTCGGTTCCTCTGCGTCTTCGCGCGAAGCGCGCTACGGGTTCAGGCGGTGGTGCTTGATGTCGGACTGGCCCGAGGCCACGCCCGCGCCCACGCCCATCCCGAAGAGCAGCGCCGTCCCCGCGCCCACGAAGGGGAGGAAGGCGGCGAGGATCCCGCCCGCGACCGCCGCGCCCACCCCGGCGATCACCGGCGCCACGCCGCTCTGCGCCGTCTCCACGAACCGCGCCCGGCGGGTGATCTTCCGTGCCTGCAGATATCCGAACGCCGTAGACACCGCCGCGGCGCCCAGCGTGATGACGAATCCGATGGTCTCGAACATGGGGACCGCTCCTTGGTGTGTTCCGAAACGCCTTCGCTGACCCTGGTACGCCGGACCGGGCCCCGCGGTTTCAGAAGAGGTCGCTCGACCCGAAGCTGAAGCCGCCCTTCCCCTTCCCCTTGGGGCGCTCCGGCTTCGCGCGCGAGTAGGTGCCGGTGTCGGCGCGCGAGATCTTGCGGTGCGCGGCGAGGCCTTCCAGCAGCAGCTCCGCCGCGGCCACGGTGAGCCCCATGTCGTCGGCGTGGAACATCCCCGCGTCCTGCAGCGCGGCCTCCAGGCCGGGAACGGCGCGCAGCCCCGAGAGGCACGCCTCGGCACTGGCGCCGTCGGAGATCTGCAGCACCCCGCCGGTGTCGAAGTGCTCCACCACCGAGTCCATCAGCTCCACGTCCCACACGCGGTCGAAGAGGTCGCGCGCGGCCGCCGCGATCAGGTCGCGGGCGATGGAGTCGGCGCCCTGCAGCTCGCCCTCGTACTCCAGCTCCATCTTCCCGGTGATGGACGGCAGCGCCGCGTACACGTCGGCCACGCGGGGCACGATGCGCCCCTCCCCCGCCGCCAGCGCGCGGCGCTCGGCGTTCGACACCGCGGTCTCCGTCACCGAGATCGGCATCCGCTGGCTCACTCCGCTGCGCCGGTCGATGCGCTTGTCGTCGCGCGCCAGGAAGGCGATCCGCTCCACCAGCTCGGCGATGAAGGGCGGCACCTGCACCGGCACCCCGTCGCGCGCCACCCACGCCTCCTGCGCGGTGATCTCCATCCCCTCCTCGGGAGAGCGCGGGTAGTGCGTCTGGATCTCGGCGCCGATGCGGTCCTTGAGCGGGGTGATGATCTTGCCGCGCGCCGTGTAGTCCTCGGGGTTGGCGCTGAACACCATCACCACGTCCAGCGGCAGCCGCACGGGGAACCCCTTGATCTGGACGTCGCCCTCCTGCAGCACGTTGAAGAGCCCCACCTGCACCTTGCCGGAGAGGTCGGGGAGCTCGTTGATGGCGAAGATCCCGCGGTTGGCGCGCGGCATCAGCCCGAAGTTGATGGTGAGCTCGTCCGAGAGCAGGTGCCCGCCGCGCGCCGCGCGGATCGGGTCCATGTCGCCGATCAGGTCGGCCACGGTCACGTCGGGCGTCGCCAGCTTCTCCACGTAGCGCCGGTCGCGGCCGATCCACTCCACCTGCGCGTCGTCGCCGTGCTCCAGCACCTGCAGCTTGCCGTAGCGGCTGATGGGGGCGAAGGGGTCGTCGTTCACCTCGCTCCCGGCCAGCACCGGGATCTCCTCGTCGAGCAGCTCGATGAGCTGGCGGAGGATGCGGCTCTTCGCCTGCCCGCGCAGCCCCAGGAGGATGAAGTTCTGGCGCGCGAGCACGGCGTTCACGATGCCGGGGACCACCGTGTCCTCGTACCCCACGATCCCGGGGAAGAGGGTCTCGCCCGCCTGCAGCTTGCGGATGAGGTTCTCGCGCATCTCCTGCTTCACGGAGCGCGTGGCGTAGCCGGCCTCGCGCAGGGCGCCGAGGGTGGCGGGGCGCTGGGTCATCGTCCTTCGGGTTCGGGTCGAGTCATTCGGGGACCACGATGGCCACCCCCTCGGGGCGGCGCTCCATGCGCGGGGTGATGGCCGGCACCGGCGCGTCTTCCAGCGCGGCGCGCAACGCCTCCCACGAGGCGTAGCCGTCCAGCCGCTGCAGGGTGTGCACCGTGGGCGGGAGCAGGCGGAGCTGCCCGTGGCGGAAGCGCTCCACCGCCTCGCCCGGGGCGAGCCAGACGTGGTCCGTCATCTCCGCGTCGTGTGGCTCGCACAGCGATTCGGCGGGGACGCGGGCGGCGAAGAAGCGGGTGTCGTAGCGCCGCGGCTCGGGGGTGGGGGTCACCCAGTGCCCCACGTAGACCAGGTCCCCGGCCAGCCGCAGCCCGTTCCCCACCGCCACGTCGCGCAGCGTGACCACCTCGTTCAGCAGTGCGCGGCGGGCCACGGCCAGGCTCTCGGCCGCGTGCTGGTGCGCGGCGCCCACCTGGTCGCCATGCGCCAGCAGGATCCCCGTCTCCTCGAACGCCTCGCGGATGGCGGCCATGACGTACCCCGTCGCCTCGGCGGGGTCGTCGAGGCCGAGCCGGCGCGCCCACTCCGCGGGCGGCGGACCGTCGAGCCGGTCGGTGGCGTTCTCCGCGCGGTCGCTCGCGTCCACCACGCCGCCGGGGAAGACCCAGGCGTCCGCCGCGAAGCCGCTCCGCCGGTGGCGCCGCAGCAGCAGCACCTCCAGGCTCCCATCCCCCTCGCGCAGGAGGACGACCGTGGCGGCGGGCCGGGGGACGACGGGCACGAGGCCGGCGTCCTCCACCTTCTCCGCGAACCCCGGCGGCAGGTGCTCGGCGGGGATCACGAAGGTGTTGGGGTCGTCGGTCGCGCGGCGGGCGGCGCCGGCGGCGGACTGCGGGCGGGCGTCGTTCACGGAGCCTCGGCAGAGGGTTTGTCTCGGGTATCCTCAACCTTAGCGGCGGGGTGGGCGCGGGGCAATCCGCGAACGGCGCTCCCGAGCACGCGAAGGCACCTCCCATGCGCGGCGGGAGGTGCCTTCATCCGTTACTCCGGCAGGATCTGCCGGCGGTACACCCAGTCTTCGTACCGCCCGTGCACCACCAGCGTCCTGCCGCTGCGGCGGCCGCCATAGTCCCACCAGTCGCTGAGCTGGAGCGAGTCGCCGAAGGCGCGGTAGCGTCCCGTGTCCTCGTAGTGCTGGACGCTGACCTGCCCCGAGCGCCTGTAGCGGTAGTCGTAGGTGAAGGTGTAGGTGCTGTCGGCGCGGAAGGTATAGCTCCCACCGGTCACCCAGGTCGTGTCTTCCGGCGGCTGCACCAGCTGGACCCAGGGCAGCGTCTTGCCGGCGATGGTGCGCAGCGTGTACGTCCCCCCCACGAGCCCCGGGTCGGGAGCAGTGGAGTCCTTGCACGCGGGGAGCAGGAGCAGGGCGGCGGCGGCGAGCAGGCGTCTGGTGGTCATGCGGCGGTGCGGCGAGGCGG
The DNA here is from genome assembly GCA_045803205.1 of Longimicrobiaceae bacterium. GTDB lineage: Bacteria > Gemmatimonadota > Gemmatimonadetes > Longimicrobiales > Longimicrobiaceae > Longimicrobium. The sequence continues at coordinate 7,379 of JBJMPM010000340.1, read as the reverse complement.
ATGCATCGTGGCCTGAACGCCTGAATCATCACCTGACCCGGGCGATGGACGCAAGCCGGGACACCCCTCACCCCGGTTCGGGCGGACCAGGCACCAGTATGGCGGCGGTTGCCGGTGCGTCCGCCCGAACCGACCCTCTCCCGAACTGCGGGAGAGGGTGGGCTGAAGGAAGATTCAGAGACTGTTCAGGAACCAATCGAATCCCAGCGATGTCGTCCTGAGAGACCTGAGAATTGTCAAAGCGGCCGGAACACCCAGGTGTCATCCCGAGGCTCGGCCGCGACGAACCTGACGCCACACCGGTGTCCGCAGAGCCGAGGGATCTGGCCGGGGAGCCACGAGGCCCGGGCGCGGCAGCGTCGCGAATGACGGGCCTCGCGGGGGTCAACGCACGACGTTGCCGCGATCATCGTGCGGCTTCCGCAGCAGGCCTCGTGGCGGCCGTGGTTAGATCCTTCGGCCCTGCGAAGCTCGCCGTGAACACGGGGTGAGGTGAGGCCGGGCCTCAGGATGACACCGCTCTGGGAGGCGCGGTTTCTCGACCGTGGTTCGACGCGGCACTCCCGACCTTCGTGCGCGACTCCATGCGGCGTGCAGTCCGCGCAGGCGGACTTCGTGCCGTTCCAGCCGCGGGTTCCAACCCGGGGACATCCAACCCGGGGTGATCCAACCCGTGGGGGAGGGTCGGCGCGGCGCCCATCGCCATCTTCGTGCGCCCCGCCGCACCGCGCCCTAGAATTGCACGCGGTCCATCGACCGACGACTCGACCCGACGAATGCGGAGCGGATGCCGGAGCGCGTGACGATCTACCGGGCGGCGTGGGTGCTGCCCGTGGCCATGGAGCCGATCCGCGAGGGCGCGGTGATGGTGGACGTCGGCGGGCGCATCGCCGCCGTGGGCCCGCGCGCGGCCATCGAGCCACCCGAGGGCGCGGAGGTCGTGGAGCTCGGCGAGGCGGCGCTCCTCCCGGGGCTGGTGAACGTCCACGCGCACCCGGAGCTCTCGCTCTTCCGCGGCGCGCTGGAGGACCTGCGCTTCCGCGACTGGATCCTCCGCCTGGTCGGCACCAGGCGCGCCGCGCTGCGCGACGAGGACTTCGACCTGGCCGCGCGCTGGTCGCTGGTGGAGTGCCTGCGCGCCGGCATCACCACCGTCGCCGCCACCGAGAGCTCCGCCGCCTCGCTCGGCGCGCTGAAGGAGGCGGGGATGCGGGGCCTCGTCTACCGCGAGGTGTTCGGGCCGGACCCCGCCTGCGCGGACGAGTCGATGGCCGACCTGCGCGCCGCCGTCGACCGGCTGCGCGGCGAGGCGACGGAGCTGGTGCGCGTCGGCATCTCGCCGCACGCGCCCTACACCGTCTCCGACGCGCTCTTCACGGCGGCGGGGCGATATGCGTGCGACGAGGGGCTCCCCATCGCCATCCACGCCTGCGAGTCCGTCACCGAGCGCGAGCTGGTGACGCGCGGCGAGGGCGACTTCGCGCCGGGGCTGCGGGCGCGGGGGATCGAGACGCCGGCGCGCGGCCGCTCCACCATCGAACTGCTGGACCGGCTGGGGGTGCTGGCCGCGCGGCCGCTCCTCATCCACTGCGTGCTGCTGGAGTTCGACGACGTCGTGCGGCTGGTGGACAACGGCTGCGCGGTCGCGCACTGCCCCGTCGCCAACGCGAAGCTGGGGCACGGCGCCGCGCCGCTCGGCGAGCTGCGCGAGGCGGGGGTGCGGGTGGGATTGGGGACCGACTCCGTCGGCAGCAACAACCGCCTGGACCTGCTGGAGGAGGCGCGGATCGCGTCGCTGCTGCACCGCGCGCGGCTGGCGTCGTTCGACTTCCTCTCCCCCGCCGACCTGCTGCGCCTGGTGACGATCGACGGCGCGCGCGCGCTGGCGCTGGAGGATCGCGTCGGCACGCTGGAGCCGGGGAAGGACGCGGACCTCTGCGCCGTCTCGCTCGCCGGCGCGCACGTCCGCCCGGTGCACGACCCCGTCGCCGCGCTCTTCCACGCAGCGCGCGCGGCGGACGTGGTGCTGACGGCGGTGCGCGGCCGCGTGCTCTACCACGGCGGCCGCGTGCTCACGCTCGACGAGGCGGCGCTGGCGGAGGCGGTGGAGGAGCCGGCGCAGCGGGTGCGCGAGGCGCTGGCGTGAGCGCCTTCACCCGCGCCGCCGGGCGCGAGCTGATGGACGAGCCCGCGCAGGACCGCGAGGAGCTGGCCCGGAGCCTGGCCGACCTGCGGGGGGTAAACCGTTGGCTGGGCGGCACGCGCGTGCTCCTCCACCACCTGGAGGAGCTGATCGAGCGCCATCCCCAGGCCTCGTACCGCATCGTGGACCTGGCGACGGGGTCGGGCGACATCCCGCTCGCGGTGGCGCGGTGGGCGCGGGAGCGGGACCTGCAGGTGGAGATCGTGGCGACCGACAACCACGCGACCACGCTGGCGCTGGCCGCGGAGCACACCGCGCACGAGCCGGCGGTGCGCACGGAGATCGCGGACGTGCTGCATCTTCCCTGGGACGACGACGCGTTCGACGTGGCGCTGCTCTCGACCGCGCTGCACCACTTCGACGACGAGCGCGACTGCCTGCGGGTGCTGCGGGAGATGCACCGCGTGTCGCGCATCGGCTTCATCGTGAACGACCTGGCGCGGTCGCGGATGGCGCTGCTGGGGGCGCGGCTGCTGGCGGCGACGGTCTGGCGCACGCACCCCGTCACCCGGCACGACGGGCCGCTCTCGGTGCGGCGCGCCTTCACCCCCGCCGAGCTGCGCGGCCTGGCGGCGCGGGCGGGGTTCGCGAGGGCGGAGGTGCGGGCGCACCTCCCCTTCCGCGTGGCGCTGGTGGTGGAGAAGGAGTAACCGGTGGACGCACGGCGAGAGATGCGCGAGGTGGTGGTGGTCGGCGCCGGCCCGGCGGGGTCGACCACGGCCGCGCGCCTGGCGTCCGCCGGCCACGACGTGCTGCTGCTGGACCGCGCCGAGTTCCCGCGCCGCAAGCCGTGCGCGGAGTGCGTGAACCCCGCCGGCGTCCAGGCGCTCCACCGGCTGGGGGCCTGGGACGCGGTCGCCGCCGCCGGGCCCGCGCGGCTGGACGGGTGGCGGATCGCCGCCGTGGGCCGCGGCGGGTTCGACGGGCGCTATCCCGAGGCGGCGCGGGGGATCGGCATCCCGCGCGAGACGCTGGACGCGATCCTGGTGCGCCACGCGGCGGAGAGCGGCGCCGAGGTGCGCACCGGCCTGCGCGTCACCGACCTGCTGCGGGACGCGCGCGGCGCCGTCACCGGGGTGCGCGTGCAGAGCGAGGGCGGCGAGCGGGAGATCGGCGCGCGCCTGGTGGTCGGCGCGGACGGGCTGCGCTCGGTGGTGCTGCGCCGGCTGGGGCTCCTCCGCCGCCGGCCGAAGCTGCGCAAGCTGGCGCTCACCGCGCACGTCTCCGGCTTCGACGGCGTCGCCGGGCGCGGCGAGGTGCACGTGAGCGGCCCCGGCGCCTGCCTGGGCATCGCCGCGGTCGGCGGCGGACTGGCCAACGTCACCTGCGTCGTCCCCGGCGGCCGCGCGGACGAGGTCTCGGGCGACGCGGCCGGCTACTTCGACGCGGCGCTGGAGCGCTACGGCTTCGGGGGACTCAGCCGCGTGGACGAGGTGATGGCGACGGGGCCGTTCGACTGTCCCGTGCGCAGCGCGGTCGCGGACGGCGCGCTGCTGGTGGGCGATGCGGCGGGCTACTTCGACCCCTTCACCGGGCAGGGGATCTTCCGCGCGCTCCGCGGCGGCGAGCTGGCGGCGGAGGCCGCCTCCACCGCCCTGCGCGCCGGCGACACCTCGGCGCGCGCGCTGGCGCGGTACGAGCGCGCCCGCCGCCGCGCCTTCGGCCCCGGCGAGCGGATGCAGCACGTGGTGGAGACCTTCGTCAGCCGCCCCGCGCTGCTCGCCGCCGTGAGCCGCCGCTTCACCGCGCACCCCTCCCTCGCCGACGCCGTGATCCGCGTCACCGGCGACGTGAGCCCTGTCGCCTCGCTCTTCACCCCACGCTTCTGGGCCGGCCTGGTGTGGGGATGATGCTCCTGCGCACCTTCAGAGATTTCCCGGGGCGCTTCCGTGTGTTGGAATCCGGAGTGCATCGCCGCCACGGGTGGGGTACCGGCGGATGAATCCGCAGCAACGACAACACGAAGTCCGCCTTCGCGGACTCCCGCCTTCAGTGTCACCGCCATCGCGGGGCACGCGATCGGTTCCACCGAGCCCGAAGTGCGCCGACTTCGGCCGACGGAAGCCGGTCGCGCGCCACTCCGTTTCGGCGGCACCGCGGCCAGTAGTCCGCGAAGGCGGACTTCGTGTGTTTGTTGCAGCGGTTTCAACCGCCCTGCTACCGGCACGCGACATCCACGGATGCGCATCCACGACGTGACGCGGGCGATGGTGGCCGGGATGCCGGTGTGGCCGGGCGACCCGCCCTGCCGCTGCGGGTGGTATGCGCGCCTCCCAAGCGATGTGGCGAACGGCGCCGAGCTCTCCTTCGGCGCGCACACGGGGACGCACGTCGACGGGCCGCTGCACGTGCTGGAGGACGGCGCGCCCATCGGCCGCCTGCCGCTCGACGCCTTCATCGGTCCCGCTCACGTGGTCGATGCCGGCGCCGCGGGCGAGATCGCTGAGGAGTGGCTGGCCGAGAACCTCCCTGGCGGCTGCGAGCGCCTCCTCCTGCGCACCCGCGCCTGGCGCAATGCGGAGTTTCCGGAGATGTGGCCCGCGCTCGCCCCGGCCGCGGCGCGCCTTCTCGTCGCGCGCGGCGTGCGGCTGCTGGGGACCGACGCGCCCTCGCCCGATCCGCTGGAATCGAACGACCTCCCCGTGCACCACGTCCTCCTGGGCGCGGGGATCCCCATCGTCGAGAACCTGCTGCTGGACGACGTCGCCCCCGGCGCGTACGAGCTGATCGCCCTCCCCCTGCGCCTCGCCGAGGCCGACGCGTCGCCCGTGCGGGCGGTGCTGCTGGAACGATGACCGATACGCTGCGCACCCTCCTCGCCCCCAACCCGTCGCCGATGACGCTCGACGGCACCCGCACCTTCATCGTCGGGCGCGAGCAGCCGGCGGTGATCGACCCCGGGCCGTCCGCCGGCGGGCACCTGGACGCCATCCTCGCCGCGCTCGGCGATACGGCGCCGGTTGCCATCCTCCTGACCCACGCGCACGGCGACCACTCGGAGCTGGCGTCGCCGCTCTCGGTCCGGACCGGCGCGCCGGTGATGGTCGCGTCGGGCGGAGGCGGCGAGGAGTACCTGAACGTGTCGCGGTGGCTGGCGGACGGCGACGCGATCCGCACGGATGCGGGCACCCTGCACGCCGTCGCCACGCCGGGGCACGCGCCGGACCACGTCTCCTTCCACTGGCCCGAGGCGGGCGCCGTGTTCGTCGGCGACCTGTTCATGGGGGAGGGCGACACCACCCTCGTCGCGCCACCGGAGGGAGACCTCGCGGCCTATCTCCGGTCGCTGGATCGCATCGCCTCCCTCTCCCCCGCCGTGCTCTATCCCGCCCACGGCCCCCCGCTGGCGGACCCCGCCGAGGCCGTCGCGCGCTACCGCCGCCACCGCGAGGCGCGCATCGAGCAGGTGGTCCACGCATTGCGGCGGGCCGGCCCGTCGCGTCCGCGCGAGCTGCTGGACGCGGTGTACGGCCCGGAGCTCCACCCCGCGCTGCGCCCGGCGGCGGAGGGCTCCCTCCACGCCATCCTCGGCTACCTGGGCGCCGAGGGGCTGGCGCGGGCGCTCCCGGACGGCCGCCACACCCTGGCTGGAGATCGATGACGGATTCTCTCGACGGCGCCCTCCGGACCGCGCTGGACGCGGTCGTCGCGCCCACCATCGACGCGCACCTGCGCTTCCTCTCGCACCCGCTGCTGGAGGGCCGCGCGCCCGGCACCCGCGGCGGCACGCTGGCGATGGAGTACATCGCAGCGCAGATGGAGCGGATGGGCCTCGAGCTCGTCGATGGCGCGCGCACGCAGCCGGTGCCGATGGTGGGGATGGACCCCCACCCGCGCCTGGAGCTCGTGGCGCGCGGCGAATCCATCCTCCCGCACTACGCGGACGAGTACGTGCTGGAGGCGGGGGTGCCGCGGCCCGAGGTGTCGGTCGACGCGGAGCTGGTGTTCGTCGGCTACGGGATCACCGCGCCGGAGTACGGATGGGACGACTACAAGGACGTGGACGTGCACGGCAAGGTGCTGCTGATGCGCGTCAACGACCCCGGCACGGAGGCCACGCCGGGGTTCTTCGGCGGGAAGGCGCTCACCTACTACGGGCGGTGGACGTACAAGCTGGAAGAGGCGTCGCGCCGCGGCGCGGCCGGCGCGCTGCTGCTGCACACCGACGAGAGCGCCGGCTACGGCTGGAACGTGGTGAAGACCTCGAACACCGGCGAGCAGTTCGACCTGGCCGGCGAGCCCGAGTTCCCGCTGCAGGTGCGCGGCTGGATCTCGCAGCCGGCCGCCCGCCGCGCCCTGGCCGCCGCGGGGCACGACCTGGACGCGCTCACCGCCGCCTCCGAGGCGAAGGACTTCCGCCCCGTGCCGACGGGGATCGCGGTGCGCGCCACGGTCCGCAGCGACCTGCGCGCGGTGTCGACGGCGAACATGGTCGCCCTCCTCCCCGGCTCGGACCCGGCCCGCGCGAACGAGCCGGTGATCGTCTCCGCGCACTACGACCACCTGGGCGTGCGCACGGGGGACGACGGCGAGACGCGTGTCTACCATGGTGCGTACGACAACGCGAGCGGGGTGGCGCTGCTGCTGGCGGTGGCGGAGGGGCTGGCGCGCGCACCGGCACGGCCGCCGCGGCCCTTCCTCTTCGTCAGCACCACGGCGGAGGAGTCGGGGCTGCTGGGCGCCGAGTGGTATGCGCGCCATCCGCTCTTCCCGCTCGCCACCACGGCCGCCGTGCTGAACGTGGACGGCGCGAACCTGTGGGGACGGACGAAGGACATCGCGCCGCTGGGCACCGACCGCTCGGAGCTGGGCGCCATGGTGCGCGCGGGGGCGCAGGCGGAGGGGATGGTGGTCGCGCCGGAGCAGCACCCGGAGCAGGGGATGTTCTTTCGCCAGGACCACTTCCCCTTCGCCCGCGCGGGAGTGCCGGCGCTGGCGATGGACCACGGGCTGAGCTACGAGGGGCGGCCGGAGGGATGGGGGCAGGCGCGCTACGAGGAGTTCAACGCGCGCCACTACCACCAGCCGAGCGACGCCTACCGGCCGGGGACGGACTACGCCGGCGCGGTGCAGCAAGGGCGCGTGGTGCTGCGCACCGCGTGGGCCGCGGCCACGGCGGAGGCGCTCCCGCAGTGGGCGCCGGGGAGCGAGTTCCGGCGCGCGGGCTGACGGCGCG
>JBJMPM010000289.1:0-5070 GCA_045803205.1 Longimicrobiaceae bacterium | reverse complement strand
CACAGGAACGACGGGATGCTGCCCTTGAGGTCGAGCAGGGTGTGGAGCTTGATCGCGCTCTTGGTGCGCCGGAAGTGAGCCCAGGGAAAGAGCGACAGGCACAGGCTGATGGTGGTGGAGTCGAGCGCGTAGACGGTCTCCTCCAACTCCACGCCGAAGGAGTCGCCCGCATACAGCCGTCGAGCCTCGAGGATCAGGACCTGCGCGAAGTCGGCGTAGATGCGCCAGTCTCGCTTCTCGTTGGCATCCGCCAGGGTGCTGCGCGAGACCGCGCTCCTGATGCCCATGTGGTAAAGCCGGTCGGGCACGGCACCCAGACAGGCTTCGATGTCGCGCAGGCTCTCGCGGTAGGTGAGTTGGGCGAAGACCATGCACAGGAACTGATCCCAGCAGCGAAAACTGCGGATGCCGAAGTTGCCGCGGTAACGTTCGACGCATCGACGGAAGTGGTGATGCGGGGCGTGCTCCAGCAGTTGAGAGAAAATCGTGCGTCCCTCGTTCATCGAGCGCTCCTGGGCCGGGGTTCGGCCACAGGATCGGTGCAGAGGGAGCCGAGTTCAAATCGTGTGCGGCTGAAAGCCCCTGCAAGTAGCTGTCACGTAACGCATTACAGGAGAGGTCGGTCCAGCGAGCCGGACAGCAGTGAGTTGCGTCACCGAGTATTCGATGACTGACCAGATATTCTGTAACAATACGACCACAAACAACGAGAGGCCAAGAATGTAGAAGATCAGGCACGCCCACCGCCATTTTCGTCGGAGGCTATCGGCAAAATCACGCACAAACCAAAACGCCCCAGCAACTTTTGTGTCCTCGATCTGCATTTGCTCAATAAAATCTACTGCCGCAAGCTTATTATTCGCGGCGATTCTCCCAAGAGCAGTATCACGGCGCCCGCTGGTGCTGCCTGAGCCAGCATCGCAAGAGCCGCTTCGTGGTGAGGTGCCAGGTGGCGGCCTCGGAAGTTGCAGCAGCGCGCAAGGTGGTGCCCCAGACGCGCAAGCGGACCGCCGGTCAGGGAGGGATCCGCTGGATAAGCGACGGCCACCGCGCGTACAACCAGATCATCCGCAAGGTCTACCGCGCTCCGGCGCGCACGGGTGCACCGGGGCGGCCGCGCTTGGTTCGTACCCCCGGCGTGGCCCTGACACAGGTGGTCAAGCGGCGTGAGAACCGGCGGGTCGTCGAGGTCACGGTGCAGCACCGCTTCGGGGTGATGCCCGAGCAGCCCCACACGGTCCACGTCGAGCGGCTCAACGGCGTGCTGCGCGACCGGCTGAACTGCCTGACCCGGAAGACGCACGCCTTCGCGAAGCGGGACCCGACCTGGTGGGCCCTGGTGACGCTGTGTCTCTTTGAGCACAACTGGCTGAAGGAGCACGTGGCGCTACGCAGGGAAGAGGCAGGACTGCCCAACGGCCGACGCTACCTCCGACGCAGCCCGGCCATGGCTGACGGGCTGACGGACCACATCTGGAGCTGGGAAGAATTTCTGAGCCTCAGACCAGACCAATGCAAAAGGGAGTGACTACCAAGCGCGAAGGAAACGGAGAGAACCGCTCTCCGTTACCTCCGCGCCTGTGTGGTAGATCGTCTTTTCGAAATGGGCCGGGTGGGACTCGAACCCACGGCCAACGGATTAAAAGTCCGCTGCTCTGCCGACTGAGCTACCGGCCCCGAGCGTCAAAAACTAACGCTCTCAGCACGCTTTCTCAACCAATCAGCGTTTGGGGCGGTAGCCCATCCGCAGCCGCACCTCGCGCGGCACGCCGAGGTGGCGCATCACCGCCTCGCTGTCGCGCAGCCCGCAGACCTCGCGCTGGACCACGTAGTACCAGAGCGCCTCCCCCGCCTCCGCCACCAGCCCGTCGCGCCGCGCCGCGTCCGCCGTGCCGGCCGCGTCGAACGCCGCCAGCGCGTCCAGCGCCGCCTGCAGGCGCCGGCCGATGCGGGAGAGCGTCGCCGCCTTCTCCTGCACCAGCTCGTACTCCAGCAGGTCGACATTTCCCGGGCCGGCGAGGGTGGGCGTGCGAGGAGCTCTCATCCCGCTTCTGGAGGTCGAAGTGTGCATCCGCTCGGGAACGAATGATCTCACCCGGCGCGGCGGCGGTCCAGAGGCGACCCGGCCGCGTTTGCCTCTTGCGAGCGGGAATCGCCGCACGCCGTGGCCGCTTCAGCCCTCACGTGTCGCGATCCGGCCGCGTCGCGCGTTAATCTTCATCACCTATTGCCGTTTGCCGGGGTTCCGTCCGGAGCCCTCCCCGCCCCACGCCCTCTCTCCTCCGGGCTTCCATGCGCCGAACCATCCTGCTTCTCGCCCTGCTCCTCGCCGCCCTCCCGCGCGCGCTCGCCGCGCAGGGGGTGACCGGCACCGTGGTCGACGCGCAGAGCGGCGAGCCCGTTCCCGGCGCGCTGGTGTCGCTGGTCACCAGCGACGGGGTGACGCGCGCCCGGGTGCTGGCCGACCGCGCCGGCCGCTTCTCGGTGCGCGCGGGGGCCGCGGGGCGCTACGTGCTGCGGGCGGAGCGCGTGGGCTACGCCGCGGCCAACTCGCCCACGCTCGACCTGGCCGCGGGGGAGACGATGACCTACCGGCTGGCGGCCCCGGCGCAGCGCACCCAGCTCGCGGGGATCGTGGCCTCGGCCGGCAGCGACTCGCGGCGCTGCACGGTGCGGCCCACCGCGGGCGAAGAGGCCGCGACGCTCTGGGACGAGGCGCGCAAGGCGCTGGAGGCGGCCGTCGCCACGCGCCAGCAGTACCCCTACCGCTTCCGCACCGAACGCCGCGTGCGGATGCTCGACGCCACCACCCGCGCCGTCCGCCGCGAGGAGGTGCGCCCGGAAGGGGTGGTCGACAACCCCTACGTGGCGATCAGCCCGCAGCGGCTGGCGCAGACCGGCTACGTGGAGAAGCGGGGCGACACCGTGTTCTTCCACGCCCCCGACGCGGCCGTCCTCCTCTCCGACCCGTTCCTGGAGTCGCACTGCTTCCGCAGCCGCCGCGCCGACGGCGACCACCGCGGGATGGTGGGGCTCGCCTTCGAGCCGGTGCGGGGCGGCCAGGTGGCCGACGTGGAGGGGGTGCTCTGGCTCGACGCCGGCACCGCCGAGCTGCGCGAGGTGGAGTACCGCTACAAGGGCGGCTCCCAGTCGCCCCCGGTGCCGGACCGCGCCGGGGGGCGGGTCGAGTTCCACCGCCTTCCCAACGGCTCGTGGATCGTGAACCGCTGGCGCATCCTGATGCCCCTCCCCGAGGCTGTCGACGCCGCCCTCGCCTCGAACGCGAACCCCATCCCCACCACGCAGTCGGCGGCGTCGCGGCCGGCGGTGGCCGAGGAGGCCGGACTGGTGGTGGAGGTGCGCGGCCGCGACGGCACGCCGGTGGAGATGGTGGCCTTCGCCAGCATCACCGGCGTGGTGTTCGACAGCACCCGTAGCCGCCCGCTGGCCGGCGCGCGCGTCTCCCTGGCGGGGACGGCGGACAGCACGCGCACCGACGCCGAGGGGCGCTTCACCCTCCAGCACCTGGTGGAGGGGGTGTACGCCCTGGCCTTCGACCACCCGCGCCTCGACTCGCTGCACTTCGTCCCCGACGCGGCGCTGGTGACGGTGGTGCCGCCGCAGCAGCTGCGCCGCGACCTCGCCATCCCCTCCGTCGCGTCGATCCTCGCCGCGCCCTGCCAGGTCGCCGAGGGGAGCGCGGTGGGCGCCGCGGTGGGGCGCATCACCGACCGCGCGGCGGGCGAGCCGCTCTCCGGCGTGCCGCTCCTCGCCACCTGGGAGGTGCCCGGCTCGGCCGACCCCGGCCGCGCCGCCGCCGTGAGCGACGAGGGCGGAGGCTACCGCTTCTGCGAGCTCCCCGTGGGCGCGCGGGTGAGGATCGTGGCGCGGCTCGAGGCCGACTCGGCCGTGGCGCAGGCGGAGCCGCGGCGCGGCGTGCCGCAGCTCAACGACCTCGCCCTCGCCGCCCCCGCCGAGCTGGTGGCGCGGCGGGCGAACGAGGTGCGCCAGCGGGCGCACGTGGTGGTGCGCCTGGTCGACGAAGCCAGCAGCCGTCCCATCGCCGGGGCGAAGGTGAGCCTGAGCGGGGCTTCCCGCGAGTGGACCACGAACCGGAGCGGGGAGTTCTCGCTCGACGCCGCGCCGGGCACCTACTCCGTCGCCTTCAACCACCCGGTGTACGGCTCGGGGACCGCCCGGCTGACGGTGAACTCGCGCGGCACGGTGCAGTACGCGCTGCGGCTGCCGCGGCGGACGGTGACGCTGGAGCCGCTGAGGGTGGTGGCGCAGCGCGTCTACCCCGGCTTCTTCGATCCGCGCGCGCGGGGCCGGCACCTGAACATCGTCATGCGCGAGGAGATCGAGCGGCGGGCGGGTTCCGCGCGCGACGTGGGCGACCTGGTGCGCACCATCCCGGCGCTGCAGGTGAACGAGGTCCGGGCAATGAACTCGGGCGGGTTCGTCTCGGAGATCTGCATCACCGACCGCATGGCGATCCCGGGCCAGAACGACGACCCCACCGTTATACCCTCGACGTCGTCGGACCCGTCCTCCGTGGGTGAGCCCAGGGCCGCGACGCGGATGACCAACCCCACCAAGTCATCGTGCGACCGCGGCGTGGCGGTGGCCCTCGACGACATGCTGATCGGCGGCAACGCGGCCGAGTTCCTGGCCACCTTCCCGACGACCGGCATCGAGAGCATCATCTACGTGAAGCCGACGGAGGCCGCGAGCCGGTACGGGTTCCTCGCCCGCAACGGGATCATCCTGATCTACACGCGCGGCAACGGGCCGACCGTCCGCGAAACGCCGTAAGAACGCTGTGTGAACCATGCCCTGATAAAAGCGCCTCACGCAGAGACGCAGAGGCACGGAGAGTGGATCTCTCCGTGCCTCTGCGTCTCTGCGTGAGACCGAATCTTCGGTTCGTCAGCGCAGCAGGTACCCGTCCTTCATCCGCAGGGCGATCCGCCCCGTGTTGGCGAAGTCGGCGGCGGGGTCGCCGGAGAGCACCAGGAGCGACGCCTCGCAGCCGCGTTCCAGGCAGCCCACGCGGCGGTCGGGGAAGAT
>JBJMPM010000283.1:0-2586 GCA_045803205.1 Longimicrobiaceae bacterium | reverse complement strand
CCCGGCCGAGGCGCTGCTCGCGTCGCTCGGCTGCGGCAACCCGACCGCGCTGGCCGATCTGCGCGAGGGCGAGGTGGTGCTCGACCTGGGCTCGGGCGGCGGGATCGACGTGCTGCTCTCGGCCAAACGTGTCGGCCCGAGCGGCAAGGCGTACGGGCTCGACATGACGGACGAGATGCTCGCGCTCGCGCTGGAGAACAAAGCCCGGGCGGGAGCCACCAACGCAGAGTTCCTGAAGGGGCACATCGAAGCGATCCCGTTGCCGTCCAACACGGTGGACGTGATCATCTCGAACTGCGTGATCAATCTCTCGGGCGACAAGCGGCGCGTGCTCGCCGAGGCGTTCCGGGTGCTGCGGCCGGGCGGCCGCTTCGCGGTGAGCGACGTGATCGTGCGCGGCGAGGTGCCGGAGGCGCTGCGCCGCAGCATGGAGCTCTGGGTGGGGTGCGTGGCCGGCGCGCTGGAGGAGGGCGAGTTCCGCCGCCTGCTGGAGGAGGTAGGCTTCGAGGAGGTCGACATCGAGCCCACGCGCGTCTACCATGTGGAGGACGCGCGCGCCTTCCTGGAGGGCTCGGGGATCGACGTCGACGCCATGGCCGCCGCGGTCGACGGCCGCATCGCCAGCGCCTTCGTCCGCGCGCGCAAGCCGGTGGAGGCCGCGGCCGTGGCGGCCACCGGCCCGGCGGAGCGGGCGTGCTGCGGGAGCGAGTGCTGCGCGTAGGGGGGGTGGGGGATGGTGATCTCGGCCCCCACCAATGTCATCCTGAGGGCGGCCACGCGATGCGTCGTGTGGCACGGGCGGTGGCAGCCCGAAGGATCTATACCCGACGGAGCGACACGGCTGGCAATCCGCAGCGATGTCGTTGTCCCGGCTATAGATCCTTCGGGTGCCGCCGGAGAACTTGTGCGAACGAGGCGCTGGAGCAGCGGCACCGCTCAGGATGACATGGGGCGGACGGAATGTCGCTGGAATGGGCGGAATCCGGAGAGGAGCCACGAACGATGGATGAAATCACCATCCGCGGCGCGCGCGCGGAAGACCGGGACGCCGTCTCCGCGCTGCTGGAACGCACGTCGCTCCCGCCCGACGGGCTCGACGAGCAGTTCGGCGACCCGTACGCTGTCGCGGTGGCGGACGGGGAGATCGTCGGCGCGGCGGGAGTCGAGGTGTACGGGCGCGCCGGGCTGCTCCGCTCGGTCGCGGTCGACCCGGGGTGGCAGGGCCACGGGCTCGGCCGGCGGCTCACCGAGGAGCGGCTGCTCTGGGCCGGGGCGCGCGGGCTGGAGACGGTCTACCTGCTGACCAACACCGCGGCGGGGTACTTCCCGCGCCTCGGCTTCGCGCCGGTGGCGCGGGACGAGGTGCCGGCGGAGGTGCGCGCCTCGCTGCAGTTCGCCAGCGTCTGCCCGTCGACGGCCGCGGTGCTGGCGCTGCGGCTGGAGGCGCCGTGCGCTGCGCCCTGATCTCCGACGTCCACGCCAACCTCCCCGCCCTCGAGGCGGTGCTGGCGGACATCGCGGGGCGTACGGGGATCGACGCGACCTTCCACCTGGGCGACCTGGTGGGGTACGCACCGTGGCCCGACGAGGTCGTGGCGCGCATCGAGGACGAAGGGATTGCCGGCGTCGGCGGGAACTACGACTCGACGGTCGCGGCGGGCGCGCCGCACTGCGGGTGCCGCTACGAGGACCCGCGGCAGGAGGCGCAGTCGCACGAGAGCTACGCCTGGACGCGCGCGCACGTGAGCGAACGGACGCGCGCGTTCCTGGGCGCGCTCCCCTTCCGCCTCGACCTGCGCCCCGGCGGCGGGCACGCGCCCGGGCCGAAGGTGGTGCTGGTGCACGGCACCCCCACGCTCAACACGCTGTACTGGACGGAGGACCGCGACGACGCCTTCTGCCGGAAGATGGCGGAGCACGCCGGCGCCCGCCCCGGCGACGTGATCTGCTTCGGCCACACGCACAAGCCGTGGACGCGTGAGGTCGACGGCATCCGCTACGTCAACACGGGCTCCGTGGGCCGCCCCAAGGATGGCGACTGGCGCGCGGGGTACGTGCTGCTGGAGGTGGACGGCCCCTCGTCCACGGTCGATTTCGTGCGGGTGGAGTACGCCGTGGAGGAGGCGATGGCGGCGATCCGCGCGAGTGATCTCCCCGACGACTTCGCCGAGTACCTGCGCACCGGGGGGAAGCCGGCGTCCGCGGAGATCGCCTGAGACTCCCCAGACGTCACCCTCAGAGGGTGTTGCCGAACGCGCACATTCCGCGGCACCACGGGTGTCATCCTGAGGCCCGGCCAGACGGGTCCTGGCGTCGGCGCTGCAGACGGCAGGGCCGTGAGGATCTGGCCGAGGAATGCGCAGGAGCCCGCCGCGGCAGCCCGCACGATCGACGCGCCCGCGCCGACGCTCGTCGATGCCTGGCTTTTCCTGCTTGGCATCGACGGGTGAACGTGAGGCCGTGGCTTCCGCGCGAGCTTCCGCAGCCGGCCCCGGCGTGGCCGCAATCAGATCCTCACGGCCCTGCCGCCATCGGAGTGAACGCTGATTCCATGTGGCCGGGCCTCAGGATGACACCCAGGGGTGT
>JBJMPM010000236.1:0-24932 GCA_045803205.1 Longimicrobiaceae bacterium | reverse complement strand
CTCGTCGATGCCCGGCTTTTCCTGCGTGGCATCGACGAGTGAACGTGAGGCCGTGGCTCCGCGCGAGCTTCCGCAGCCGGCTCCGGCGTGGCCGCGATCAGATCCTCACGGCCCTGCCGCCATCGGAGTGAACGCTGATTCCACGTGGCCGGGCCTCAGGATGACACCCCAGGGGGTGTCCGAAGAACGGGTTCAGCAACACCCCCTCAGCCGGTGCCGTCGCGTTCACGCCGTTTCTCCGCGCGCTGGAGAACGGCCCCAACCGCCACCGCCGCCAGCAGCAGCCCGCCGGCGACGAGCGTGAACGCTGCCGAGCCCGTCGGCGCGAGGTAGTACCAGATCAATCCGACGAAGATCACCACTCCGACGAAACGGTTGTACCATCGGTACCGCGGCAGGTAGGGAATCATTGCGAATCTCCCGTCCGAGGCCTTGCAGGTGCGCTTTGGCGGCGATGCCGCCGCGGCCGGGTCACTCTGGCTGGCGCAGGCGGACTTCCACCTCGTAGGTGAAGTTCCGTACGTCTCCCGATTCCCAGAAGTTTATGAATGAGCTTCGCATTTGGAAAAAAGATCTCTCACAGAGGCACGGAGGACCAGAGAGTGCTCGCCGCGCCTCTGGTCCTCCGTGCCTCTGCGAGAAATGAGAAACCCTACGCCGCGAAGGTGAAGCGGCAACTCGGCGCCTCGCCGCGGTCGCAGCACTCGGTCACTTCGTAGCCCACCACCTCGCTGAGCAACGCGGCGGCGATGCGGCAGACGTCGGGATGGTCGTCCACCGCCTCGCGGAGCGGGCAGCCGAAGCCGCGGATGGTCACCCGCGAGCCGTCCACGCGCGCCTCGGCCACGCCGCCCAGCTCCGCCAGCACCGCCACCGCCGCCTCGGCGCGCCGCGCGGGGTCGCCGCCCGCGCGCGCGAAGGGCTCGGCCAGGCGCCGCCCCACCTCGGCCACCAGCGCGTCCACCTGCTCCGGCGGGTGCGCGCGGCGCACCACGTCGAGCACGGTGCGCAGCACCACCCCGTAGGCGCGGGGGAAGAGCGCCTGCGCCGCGTCGGTGAGCCCGAAGAGGTGCGCGGGCTTCCCCACGCCGCGCCGCACCCCCGCGAACGCCGCCAGCCCGTCGCGCTCCAGCGCCGCCAGGTGCGCGCGGACGGCGTTGTCGGTGAGCGACAGCTCGTCGGCCAGCTCGTTGACTGTGCGGGGCCCGCGCCGCAGCAGCGCGATGATGTGCCCGCGCGTGCTCCCCAGCACCCGGTCCTTCCAGCGGATTGGCTCCATGGCGGCCTCCTTTTCGCTGCGAATCTAACGGTTCCGCCGAGCGGAGTCCAGTAAGTCAAGGGGATTATTGACAAACCCCCGGCGGTCCCCGCAGATTGCTACCGGTCGCGCGGAAGGGCTGGCGAATCCACCCGCCGCGCCGCCGGCGTATCACTGCCGGGCTGTACCGTACTCACAACCGGATGGAGGAAGGCCGATGACCCGCAGCACCCGCACGCTCGCCCTCGCCCTGCTGGGCCCCGCCCTGGTCCTGGCGGCCTGCAAGAGCGACTCGGACGACCAGGCCGCTTCGACCGACACCACGGCGGTGGCGGCCCCCACGCCCGCCCCGGCGCCGCCCCCGGCCGCCCCGCCCGCGGCGGGCGCGCCGAACGACGCGCAGATCGCCGCCATCGTGCTGGCCGCGAACGCCGTCGACAGCACGGCCGGCGAGCTGGCGCAGCAGAAGGGGACGAACGCCGCCGTGAAGCAGTTCGGGCAGACGATGGTGACGGACCACGGCGGGGTGAACAAGCAGGCGGTGGCGCTCGCCGGCCGGCTGAACCTGACGCCCGAGGAGAACCCCACCAGCCGGCAGCTCACGCAGGGCGGCGAGCAGTCGCGCGCGCAGCTGAACGGGCTGAGCGGCGCCGCCTTCGACCGCGCCTACGTGGACCACGAGGTGGAGTACCACCAGACGGTGCTCGACGCGCTCGACCAGACGCTGATCCCCAACGCGCAGAACGCCGAGCTGAAGGCGCTGCTCACGCAGACGCGCCCCGCGGTGGCCGCGCACCTGGAGATGGCCAAGAACCTCCAGAAGCAGCTGGCGGGGAGCTGATGGGCGCGCGGCGAGGGACCCGCGGCCCCGCGCTGGCGGCGGTCCTCGCCGCCGCGGCCGGGGCGTGCGCGGGAGGGAGCCACGCGCCGGCGCGGCACGAGATCGAGATCCGCGCCTTCGTCTTCTCGCCCGCCGCGCAAGTCGCGCAGCCGGGCGACACGCTGGTGTTCGTGAACCACGACGCGGTGCCGCACACCGCCACGGCGACGGACGGCTCGTGGGACACGGGCTCGATCCCCGCGAACGGCACGAAGGCCGTCGCCGTCCCCAGGGCGGGCGACTACCGCTGCGCCATCCACCCCACCATGACGGGGCGCGTCGACGCGGCGAAGTAGGCAAAGCGTTTCACGCAGAGACGCGGAGGAACTGAGAGAACGCAGACACGCCTCTGCGCTCTCTCAGTTTCTCCGCGTCTCTGCGTGAAACCTTCTGTTGATCAGTTTCTGCCGCTCTGCCCGCGGAAGGCGCCGTCGCGGAACTCGAGGCGGCCGTTGAACTGCGAGAGGTCGATCACCTGCGTGCCGGTCCGGAAGATCACCGCCGGGTCCACCAGCACGGTCACCTGGCCCGCGGCCGACCCCTCCGTCACCGCCAGCGGCGGCGTGATGGGGAGCAGCAGCCGCACCTCGGCGTCCAGGTAGGCGGTGAAGGGCCGCGCCGCGCCGCCGGTGGGGGTGAAGGTGCCGGTCACCCGCATGCTCGCCTCCTCCGGCCAGTCCGCGAACTGCGCGCGCACCTGCTGGAAGAGCGCCGCCTCCGCCGCGTCGTCGTTGTCGTCCGCGTCGTCGTCGTCGGTGTCCAGGTCCTTCACCCGGAAGCGCACGTGGTCGTAGGTCCCCGGCGGCACCGCGCCGGTGGCCACCGCGAGCTGCGAGCCGTCCAGCGGCAGGTCCAGGAAGAGCGGTCCCGCGTCGAACTCGCACTCCCCCGAGTCGTCGCCGCCCACGTCGTCGGAAGAGCCCGCCCCGCCCACGCAGGGCTGGTCGTGCACGCCGCGGAGCTGGAACTTGTCCAGCACCACGTGGATGCCGGTGATGGAGAGGGTGCCGTTGTCGCCCGTGATCGCGAGCGGCCCGGCGGCGGCGGCCGCGAGCGCGCCGGTGGGAGACTTCTGCGCCAGCGGGCCGGACGACAGGCCGAAGCGGAGCTGCACCTGCCCGGGGGCGTCGGTGCCGGTGGAGTCCGAGCACGCCGCCAGCGCCAGCGGCAGCGTGGTGAGCACGGTCGCGAACATCGTCTTGAGCTTCATCCTTCGTTCTCCTTCAGGTGCTGCCGCCGGGGCGGCGTATCAGTTCGGGTTGCAGTCCTCCTCTGGCAACGGGTGGACCGCGTGCCGCCGGAACCGGCCCGGCGCGTGAAAACCCGCGCCACGCCTGATTAATCGTTGCAACGGAGGATTTGCGTCGCGGGGGCGGCGAAGTTATAACCGTCTCACAGCGCTACACTCCCTGGCGTGCCGCGAAACATGCGGCGCGCGGAGTCCAACTTCTCCCGACACACCGCCTTGGCTCACCTGCTGGTGGTCGCCCGATCGGAGTCGTTCTCGCAGCTCTGGCCGCAGCTCGCGGCCGGGGCGGGCGCCTCCGCGCGGGTGGTGGACGCGCCCGACGAGGCGGCCGCCGCGGCCGACGCGCTGGCGCTGGTGCTCTCGGTGGCGGGGGTGGAGGAAGAGGGGGAGACGGCCATCGCGGAGCTGCGGGCGGCGGGCGCGCCGGCGCCGCTGGTGGTGGGCGCGCGCGCGGACCACCGGCTGGCCGTCGCCCTCGTGCGCGCGGGCGCGGAGGACTACTTCGCCCTCCCCGGCGACCTGGAGGCGCTGAAGGCCGAGATCGCCGACCGCGGCAGGCGCCGCGAGGCGCGCGAGGCGGGGGGGCGGCTGGCCGCGGCGGAGCGGAACCACTTCGACTTCTCGCGCATCATCGGGAAGAGCCCGCAGCTCCGCGCAGCGCTGGACCGCGCCGCGCGCATCATCCCCCGCGACCGCGCCACCGTGCTGGTGACGGGGGAGACGGGAACGGGGAAGGAGCTGCTGGCGCAGGCCATCCACTACAACGGCCCGCGCGCGGCGCAGCCCTTCGTGGAGCTGAACTGCGCGGCCGTCCCCGCCGGGCTGCTGGAGACGGAGCTCTTCGGGCACGAGCGGGGCGCCTTCACCGACGCGCGCACCGCCAAGCCGGGGCTCTTCGAGGCGGCCGACGGGGGGGCGCTCTTCCTGGACGAGATCGGCGACCTCCCGCTCCCGCTGCAGGGGAAGATCCTGAAGGCGCTGGAGGAGAAGCAGGTGCGCCGCGTGGGCGCGGTGCGCGCGCGCGAGGTGGACGTGCGCATCATCGCCGCCACGCACGTGGACCTGGCGCAGGCGGTGAAGCAGGGCGAGTTCCGCGAGGACCTCTACTACCGCCTCTCGGTGATCCCCATCCACCTCCCGCCGCTGCGGGAGCGGGGGGAAGACGTGCTGCTGGTGGCGGAGCACTTCCTGCGCACCCTGACGGAGCAGTACGGGATGGAGGCGCCCCCCATGACCCCCGAGGTGCGGCGCGCGCTCCTCTCGCACACCTGGCCGGGGAACGTGCGCGAGCTCAGGAACGGCATCGAGCGCGCGCTGCTGCTGGGCGACGGCGGGCTGGACCCGGCGGACTTCTTCCCCGCGGGGAGCGCGGCGGCCGAGGGGCGCGGCGGGGGCGGCGGCGGGTCCATCCCCTTCCCCGCGACGCTGGCGGAGATCGAGCGGGGCGCCGCCTTCGCCATGATGGAGCGGATGGAGGGGAACAAGAGCGCCGCCGCCGAGGCGCTGGGGATCTCGCGCTCGCGGCTCTACCGGCTGCTGGAGGGGACGGACGAGGATGTTGCGGAATGAGACATCCGTCCCGATCCGGAACAGGTGACGCCGCGCAGAAGTATAGGATTCATGCGGGTTTCCGCGTGGTTCACCGCTTGCCCTGAACGTGCCGCGACCGAGGTCGCCTGCACCCACCTCCGTACCGCCATGCGAATTCGACGTACTTCCGCGCTGCTCGCCGCGGCCGTTCTCTACGCCTGCCTGCCGGGGTGCGACAACCCGGCGGAGCCGAAGCAGGTCCCCGGGAACGAGCTGACCTTCATCCGCGCCGCCGACGACGCGCCGCCGCTGGCAGCCAACCAGGTGCAGGTCTGGGCCAAGGCGGGCGACGGGCGGCGCGTGGCCATCCCCTACGCGAAGGTGGGGGAGTACGGCGGCGACGACTGCCTGGAGTTCAAGATCCCCGGCGACGCGCTCTACCGCCGCCCCGACGGCACCCTCTTCCAGAAGGGCGACTCGGTCCTGATCACCATCACCGTGGTGGACCCGGAGCTCTTCAACTTCCGCTTCGAGCCCGCGGGGCTGCAGTTCCGGGCGGACAAGCCCGCGGAGCTGCGCATCTCGTACAAGTGGGCCGACCGCGACTTCAACGGCGACGGGGAAGAGGACAACGACGACGCGCGCTTCAACTTCGGCATCTGGAAGCAGGAGACCGACGCCTCCGACTGGATCCGCATCGGCACGGTGAAGGACGCCGACCTCGAGGAGCTGCGCGCGGACATCCGCGGCTTCACCAAGTACGCCATGGCCGGCGCCTGAACGGACGCTTCGCGTGAATTCCCCCGCATCTCCGCTGCTCTCCGTCGAAGAAGCCCGCGCCCTCAGGGCCGCGGGCGAGTGGCAGGCATTAACCGAGCGGGCGGGATCGTTCAGCCGCGAGGAGCTCTTCCGCGAGCCGGAGCTGGCCTACCTCTACGCGGTCGCGTGCCGGCGCGTGGGCCAGACCGCCCGCGCGCTCAGCCTGGGGAGCGAGCTCGAGCCGGAGGCGCGCCGCCGCGGCGACCGCCGGCTCCTGGGCGACACGATCAACCTGGTGGGCGTGGCGCTCTGGGAGTCGGGGCAGGCGGGCGAAGCCGAGGAACGCTTCGCCGAGCTGCTGGGGCTCGCGGCCGATTGGGGGAACGAAGAGTCCACGGCGAACGCCTGCAACAACCTGGGCGTGCTCGCCAACGTCCGGGGACGGCGGGACCTGGCGCTCACCTACTATCAGCGTGCCCTGGCATCGTACCAGCGGCTGGGCAACATCCGCGGCCTGGCCGAGACGCACCACAATCTCGGCATCTCGTACCGGGACCTGGGGTTCGACGCCGACGCGGACTCCCACTTCGGCCGTGCGATGGAGCTTGCCGAACAGGCGGGGCTCGAAGACGTGAGCGCGCTCGCGGAGGCTGAGCGCGCCGGTCTGCGCGTGCGCTGGCGCGACGGACGGCTTGCCGGAGAGATGGCACGGCGCGCGCTGGAGCGCTTCCGCCGGATCTCCGACCCCACCGGCGCGGCGCAGGCGATCCGCATCCTCGGCTTGGCCGCGCTGGCGGAGGGGAACGCAGACGAGGCCGATGCACGCCTCGACGAGGCGCTCGAGATCGCCCGCGCGCACGACGACGCGCTGCTGCACGCGGAGGTGCAGCGCGACCGCGGCATTCTCCTGCGCGACCGCGGCAACGTGGCGGGAGCCCGCGAGGCGCTCGCCGATGCGATCGTTCACTTTCAGCAGATCGGGGCGGCGGCCGAGGCCGAGGCGCTGCGGGTCATGATCTCGGCGCTGCCGTAGCCTTTACAGAACGTTTCACGCAGAGACGCGGAGAAACCGAGAGTACGCAGGGGGCTCCTCTGCGTACTCTCAGTTTCTCTGCGTCTCTGCGTGAAACGTTCTTTTTTTGTTGACTTCGCGGTGGCCGAAAAGGTATTCTGTCACGGCATGTCGTAGCAGCTACCCGCGTCATTCGTTTTCCCCCCACTTCCACCTGCCGGAGACCCATGGCCAACCCGCTCTCCCTCTTCATGCCGGTGATTCCCGGAACCAACGCACAGCAGATCGCCGCAACCATGTCGACCAACCAAGGGGCGCTGGACGCGGCGCTGGCGTCGATCGGCACGGTACACTACGCCCGCACCCTCTTCCTCGACACCTCCTCCGCCAACCTGCAGCCCAGTACCACGGGAACGGGTCCGTACGTGATCGGCATCATCACGGAGTACGACGGCGACTTCGACGCCTACATCCAGGACTTCGTGAACAAGGTCGGGCCGGAGTTCGACGCGATGCTGCAGTTCGTGGTGGGCGGGCAGGCGCTGATCCCGGTGGCGAACAACCTGAACGCCTTCACGCAGTTCATCGCGGCCAACGACGCCTCGCAGCACGCGCCCAACGGGGGGCTGTACCAGGCGTATACACAGACGGTGCAGCAGATCCTGGCCGCGTTCGGCTGACGCGCGGCATGCCGACCTCTACGATCGACTACGCGGACGTGCAGGGCACCATCCTGCGCGGCTACCGCGTGGACATGGCGCGCCACTTCATCCTGCAGATCACCGACGCCCCCGGCGCCCGCGCGTTCATCGCCAACCTGGTGGACGGAACGGGCGGGGTGCCGCGCATCACCACCGCGGCGCGCTGGACCGCCAAGCCGGAGTGCTTCGTCAACCTCTCCTTCACCTGCCCCGGGCTGGCGGCGCTCGGGATTCCGCAGGCCCAGCTCCAGAGCTTCGACCTCGGATTCCAGCGCGGCGCCACCAGCGCCAAGACCGCCTCCCTGGTGGGCGACGTGGGAGAGAGCGCGCCGGCCAACTGGATCGGCGGGCTGAGCAACGGCCAGAACGTGCACGTGGTGCTGAACCTGTGGGTGGACGAGCACCCGGAGGTGCTGGAGCAGGTCAGCGCGCAGCTCAGGGCGGCGTTCGCCGGCTGCATGACGGAGCTCTCGGCGCACGACGCACGGGCGCTCCCCGACAACCACGTGCACTTCGGCTACCGCGACAACATCGCGCAACCCACCGTGCAGGGGGCGCCGCCGCGCAAGCGCCCGGTCCCCGACGACCAGCCGGTGGTGCCCACGGGCGAGTTCCTGCTGGGGTACCTGAACGCGAACAACGCCACCTACTCGGTGCTCCCGGCGGAGCTCAGCACCAACAGCAGCTACGCCGCCTTCCGCATCCTGGAGCAGGACGTGGCGGGCTTCGAGCACTTCCTGCAGACCTTCGCGCCGCAGGGGATGGACCCGGAGATGCTCGCGGCCAAGGTCTGCGGCCGGTGGCGCAACGGGAACCCGCTGGAGCTGATGCCGGACGAGCCCGGCACCGTGCTCCCGTCGGACCAGCTCAACGCCTTCCACTACGTGAGCACGGACCCGGCGCAGGACGACACGCTGGGGCTGCGCTGCCCGATCGGCTCGCACATCCGCCGCAACAACCCGCGCGACATGGCGGTGGTGAGCACCCAGTCGGTGAACCACCGCATCGTGCGGCGCGCCATGCCGTACGGGCCGGCGTACGACCCCGCGCACCCGGACGACGTACCGCGCGGGCTGATCGGCTACTTCATCAACGGGAGCATCACCAACCAGTTCGAGTTCCTGCAGGGGCAGTGGGACCTGACGCCGAACTTCGTGATGTCGGCCACGGGGCCGGGCGGGAGCGACGCGGGGAACGCGGTGTTCAACATCTCCGGCGAGGACGTGTTCCTGGGGGTGAACGATCCCGCCGGCAGCTCCTTCACCCTGCCGGCGCTGGGGAAGAACGGGACGAAGAACACGCACGTCACGGGCTTCTCCCGGATGATCACCACCCGCGGCGGGGCGTACTGCTTCCTCCCCAGCATCACCGGGCTGCGCTACCTCGCGGCGCTGACCTGACTTCTACGGAACGTTTCACGCTGAGACGCAGAGAAACCGAGAGTACGCAGAGAAGCCCTCTGCGTACTCTCAATTTCTCCGCGTCTCTGCGTGATGCCCGTGGTCGACTAGGTCGCGGCCACGCGAACCTTGGGGGTCTCCACCTCGGGCTCCGGAGTGAAGTCCTCGCCCGGGTTGATGAAGCGTCGCGCTATGCCGGTGCGTGGCCCTACCCTCGGACCGGTCCTGCGAGCAGCTGCTCAAAGCGGGGATCGCCTCTCAGGCTGGCGAAGCAGCTTTCACGGCGCATCCAGGGAAAGTCGTTGTAACCAAGCTCGCGTGCCCTGCGCAGAGAGCGGAACGCCTCCTGGGTGCTGCCCTGCGAGGCATGGTAGCACGCCAGCCCGGCGTGGGCGGCCCCATAGTTCGGATTGAGGCGAAGCGCAGTCTGGAAGTCGGCCAGCGCCCCCGGAAGCTCGTTCAGCTTCAGCCGGCTGAAGCCACGGTGGTTGTATGGGTTCGCGATATCCTTCCTAAGGGCGATGGCCCTGTCCAAGTATCCGATCGCCTCGCGGTACTTGCCGCTTCGAGCCAGCGCGAAGCCTAGGCTGTTATACGCCTGGACATTGGTGGAATCCAGCCGGATCGCCCGGGTGAGATAGGCGATGGCCTGGTTGTAGTCGTCCAGCCAGTTCAGCGCTTCGCCAAGGTTTACGTAGGCCTCCGCATAGCTGGAGTCCAACTGGATCGCACGGCGGTACTGGTCGATGGCTTCCCTGCGGCGGTGCAGCCCTTCGAGAGCTACGCCCCGCTGGTCGAAGGCTCGCGCATATGCGGTGTCGAGCTGAACCGCCCGGGTAAGATGGGGAAGGGCATCGGCGTACTGTTCGAACGCGTTGTAGATGAGACCAAGGGTGTAGTAAGCGTAAGCGTTCGTGGAATCGACCTCAATGGCCGTCAAGCAGGCACTCAACCCGTCTTGAAGGAATCCGAGTTCGATCAGGATCCTACCCATGTTGCTGTAGGCCGTGGCGTTCGTCGAGTCCAAGGCAACGGCCCGCCTTAAGTGGGGAAGCGCCTCCTGATCCCTTCTGAGCTCGAACAAGGCTACGCCCAGCCTGTTGTGTGCGGCCGCGTCCATGGAATCGAGCCTGATGGCCTCGGAGAGATAGCGCACCGACTCCCCGTACCGCTTCAGTTCGGTCAGGCGGCCCCCTTGGTCCGCGAACTTCAGCCTGAGCGTGGAATCGCGGCTGGCAGCCCGGCGGTAATAGTCGAAGGCGTCCGAATATTTCCCCCCCTCAAAAAGGGCGTCACCCAGCGAGGCGAACACATACGGCGAGCTGTCGCCCCGCGCGATGGCTGCCCTGAAGTCGCTGATGGCGGCCTCGTAGTCACCGGCCTGCAGGAACTGGTTCCCTCGCTCAAACGACTCCGGCGGGGGATTGGTAGCTTGGAAGACCGCGAATCCCATGACTACGGACCCCACCAGTACTGCTACAGTCTTGCGCAACGCTGCGCGTCGGCGGGCGGAGCGCAGCACAGGCTCTACCAGCGTATCATGGCTCAACTCATAGTAGTCGCTGCGCGCCCGTGGATCGGTGCGCAGCAGGCGCAGGCCGATCAGCCTGCCCAGCACGTCCTTCGGCACCTTAAAGCGCTCTACGATCATCTCTTCGGGAAGGCTCACCCGCTTCAGGGTAGCCCGGTGGATCAGGTGGTTCTCGAAGAGTCGCCGGACCCTCCACCGCTCCCGCCACGACCTTAGCCTTCCAATCTGCGTGTCGTAGAAGTTCAGCATGATATTCTGCATCCCCGCGTCGCCGCCCAACTCCCGCGCCGTCACGACGACCGTAGCCCCACCGCCCTTCTTCTGCAGTTCCACCACCCTGGTCTCCACGTGCTTGCAGAGCAGCTGCAGTTGGAAGGGCTCGATCTCGCCGGAGGCCAAGTAGCCGGTGCGGGTCCGCTGCCGCGAGAGGAACGCAACGATGTCGTTGACTGCCTGCTCCTCGTACTCAAACGCACGGATTTCGATTTCGTCAATCCTGGCTTGCGCGGGCTCCACGATCGCCTTCCTGGCCTGCTCCAGCGCCAGCGGCGTGAGGCGATAGCGGCAGGAAAGAATGTTGGGGATGCTGGACGTCAGTTCATCCAGGTCCGCAAGGGAATCTTCACGAATGGAGATGACGACCTTTACGTTGGGCGGAGCCTCCGCGCTCGCCGACACCGGCTGCCCGTCCGTCGGCTGGGGCAGCTGCCGGGGCGCATGGCCGCGAACCAGTTCGGCGAGCTCCACCGCGAACCGGCGCCGGCGGTCTTCGTCGTAGGTAGTGAACAGCTCCTCAAACTGGTCGAGTACCACAACGGGGGTCAGCAACACGTCGTCGTTCGACCAGAATTCGACGCGCTTGAAGTACTCCCACAGCGTCGGTTCGTCCGGGACGCTGACCGCCCCCCATCCCTCGTGCTCCTCGCGGTCGGCGTGGCGGCGCGCCTCGTCCAGGATCTGGCCGGCGGGGGTGCGGTCGGGATCGTTCAGACGGACTGTGATAGGACGGAAGCCGCGTTCTCGCAGGGCCTCGAAGACGCCGGCGTTCAGCAGCGACGACTTTCCGATCCCCGACTTTCCGAAGAGCACCACCAGCCGCTCCGACAGCACCAAGTGCAGGAGCGTCAGTGCCTCGGTCTCGCGCCCCTTGAACAGGAGCCGGTCCAGATCGCTGTCCTGGAAAGGGTGCGAGCCGGGGTAACGGTAGCTTTCTTCCGCAGCTCTCATGCGGACATCACCCCGGGATCGCGCTGGCGCCGCTGCCGGTCGCGTCTGATGATCCGCACCAGGTCGGTCACCCCTGCCGGAGTGCGGAGGTCCACCTGCTGGAGGTCGGCCAGCTCCTCCAGCCCTTCGCACTCCTCGATCTTGGCCGGGATGATAAACCGGGCTGGGAAGCGGTACTCCTTCTGCCGGTCAATTGCCAGCTCGATCTCGCGGTTCAGGTAGCCGATCGTCTTCCGGTCCATGGTACGGCTCTGCAGCACCACGAAGTAGTCTACCTGCCTACGGATGGTGCGCCGGATGAGCTCATCCCATCGGTCGCCGCCTTCCAGCGCTTCCCGGTCCAGCCACGGCCGCATACCATGCTGCTTCAACTCCGCGCTAAGCCTCCCCGCGTATTCCTTGTCCTCGTTGGCATGGCAGATGAAGACGGTAGGCTGGTCTTCGGTAGGCACGTAGGCCGAAACGGAGGCGTCGGCGGGTTGCGCCTGGTACCGGCGGCCCAACTCGATGACGAAAGCACCGGGCTCCATGGCATATACGCCAAGCTTGTACTTCTCTTTGTAATAGACGATCGCGTGCTGGAGCGAGGAGTCGTCCTGCGCAGCGATCTCCTCGAATGCGAACGAGCGGCTGTTACGCTTGTCCTCCTGCAACACGTGCAGGAGGATGCGCAGGTACCACTGCCTGAAGCCGAACCCCAGGAAGAGGAAGCACTTGTCCGGGCTGCGGAACTCACTGCTGATGTTACTGGGCAGGGCTGGGGTCTTCGAGATGATGGCCACCAGGAAGTCGAGTAGGTCGTTCTCCGAAATAACCAGCGACTGCGGCTCTTGAACGCTCCCGTACAGGTGGTAGACCAGTGGCCGGTCCTGCGAATACGACGGAACGATGTCCTTCCGGTCGCCCTTGAAACTGTACCAGTCCATCGAAAACGGCTTCTGCCCGCCGAGCGCCTTTTCCATGGCGTCATCGTGGGTGGCGCTCACGATCAGGCCAAACGGGAGGTTGGCCAGCTCCGCGTATACAGGGTTCGGCTGCGCCGCACTCTGCCGGTAGAACTGGGCGGTCGTCAGCTTCAGGTCGGTCTTGCTGACCGCGGAAGCGTACAGCTGGGCCACGTGCGCCAGGTTGTCGCGGTCCAAGATGTCCGTCCTGCCCAGCTTGTCTGCCAATTGGTTCGCTAGGATGGAGGTTCTCGTCTTCCTCTGGCCCTGCACAACATCGGTGGATACCTCCGGCCCCAGCAGCAGGATGCAGTTGCCCGTGCGGATGGTGAACAGCAGCATCTCCCAGTCTTCGTCGGTCATCTCCCGGTCCTTCCATGTAAGTCTGGTGCAGGCACTCCGTCAGATGAACGGCGCCCGCCTCCGAACGCTCGGGATCGGTTCCGGCGCGGGGAGGCCGGTATCCGGAGCGTGCGTTCTGAAGGACTAGGTCGCGGGTGATGCGGAAGGGCAAAACCCTCTGCCCGGTCGTTCACCGGCTGGTGTGGAGAGGATTGGAAGGAAGATGCGGCCGACATCGCACGGAACGTCCGAAACCTCGTGACGAGCGCCCGCCATACATAGGCGGACCGTCTCACGACTGTCAAGCGCTGGCTGCTTTTGCCCAGCATCACCGGGCTGCGCTACCTCGCGGCGCTGACCTGACTTCTACGGAACGTCTCACGCTGAGACGCAGAGAAACCGAGAGTACGCAGAGGGCTTCTCTGCGTACTCTCGGTTTCTCCGCGTCTCTGCGTGATGCCCGTGGTCGACTAGGTCGCGGCCACGCGAACCTTTGGGGTCTCCACCTCGGGCTCCGGAGTGAAGTCCTCGCCCGGGTTGATGAAGCGGTCGGTCTCGACGGCGTACTGCTGGTCGTGCAGCTCGCGGTATCGCCCGCGCCGCGCCATCAGCTCGGCGTGCGTGCCGCGCTCCACGATCTCGCCGTGCTCCAGCACCAGGATCTGGTCCGCGCTGCGGATGGTCGACAGCCGGTGCGCGATCACGAAGCTGGTGCGCCCCTCGCGCAGCCGCCTCAAGCCCTCCTGGATCAGCGCCTCGCTCTCGCTGTCCAGGCTCGAGGTCGCCTCGTCCAGGATCAGGATGCGCGGGTCGGCCAGGATCGCGCGGGCGATGGCGATCCGCTGCCGCTGCCCGCCCGAGAGCTTGATCCCCCGCTCGCCCACCACCGTGTCGTACCCCTCGGGGAAGCCGCGCACGAACTCGTCGGCGTGGGCGATCTTCGCCACCTCCTCGATCTCGGCGCGCGTGGCGTCCGGCCGCGCGAAGCGGATGTTGTCGGCCACGGTGCCGTCGAAGAGGAAGTTCTCCTGCAGCACCACCCCGAGCTGCGCCCGGTAGTCCGCCAGCTTCAGCTCCTCCAGGTCGCGCCCGTCCACCAGCACCCGCCCCGACGTCGGGCGGGCGAAGGCCATCACCAGGCTCACCAGCGTGCTCTTCCCCGAGCCGCTGCTCCCCACCAGCGCGGTGGTCGTCCCGGCGCGCGCCTCCACGTTCACGCCGCGCAGCACCGGCTGGCCGGGATTGTACTCGAACCACACGTCCTCCAGCCGCAGGTCGCCGCGGACGGCGTCCAGGTGGTCGCGGCCGGCGTCCTCCTGGTCCTCCGTGGTCATCCCCAGGATCTCGCGGATGCGGTCGAGCCCGGCGAACGCCTCGCTGATCTGCGTGCCGATGCTGGAGATCTGCAGCACCGGGGCGGCGAGCGCGGCGGTGAAGGCCAGGTAGCTGAACAGGTCGCCCACCGTCATCCGCCCGGCGATGATGGAGCGGCCGCCCACCAGGATCACCACCACCGCCACCAGCCCGATCACCACCGTGGCGATGGAGGTGATGGCGCTGATCCCGGTGATGGTGCGCGCCACGTTGCGGAAGAGGCGGTGGGCGCCGCGCGTGAACACGCGCTGCTCGCGCTTCTCCGTGCCGTACGCCTTCACCACGCGGATGCCGCCCAGCGTCTCGTTCAGCCGGCCGGTGACCTCGGCGGTGATCTGGCCGCGCTCGCGGAAGATCGGGCGGAGCCGCTTGAAGGTGACCGCCATGACGACGCCGAACGCCGCCAGCAGCCCCACGATCCAGAGGGTGAGCTGCCAGTTGAGGTAGAGGAGCGCCGCGGTGGCGAAGAGCGCCGTCACCGAGCCGCCCACGAGCTGCACCAGCCCGGTGCCCACCAGGTTGCGGATCCCCTCCGCGTCGGTCATCACCCGGGAGATGAGGATGCCGGTCTGGGTGCTGTCGAAGTAGCGCACCGGGAGGCGGGTGACGTGCTCCATCACCCGCCTGCGCATGTCGGTGATGGCCCGCTGCGCGGTGATGCTGATCACCTGCGAGAGGGCGAACGACCCCGCCGCCTGCACCAGGGTGGCGCCCGCCACCACCAGCGCGAGCGGGAGCAGCAGGTCGCCCCGCTGCTCGCCGATCACCTTGTCGATCACGAACTTGGGCGCGGCGGGCACCACCAGCCCGGAGAGGCGGCTCACCAGCGTGAGCACCAGCCCGATCCCCAGGTGCTTCCGGTGGCGCCAGACCAGCGCCCGTGCCTCGCGCCACGCCTCGGGCGAGGTCTTCTTCTTCGGCTTCTTCTCGCCTTCCGCCTTCGCGGGTGTCGCCACGGTTCGCCTTTCCGTCTATCGGGGAGCTGCTCGCGTCAATCTAGCGCACGCCGCGCCGAAACGCTCGTCGAACTTCATCTCACGCAGAGACGCAGAGGCGCGGAGAGAGTGTCGCCGAGCCTCGCTGTGCCTCTGCGGCCCTGCGTGAGATACGGTTCACCCGCGCGCCATGGCAATCGCCTCGCGCAGCCTCACCCGTGTGGCGGCCGGAACCGGGCCCGGCCGGATGATGATCCCCACTGGCGCCTCCGCCCCTCCGTCCGCCGCGGGGACGGGCCGCTCGGGGTCGACGGGGATGCCGCGGGGGAGGGTGAGCAGCGCGTACATGTCATCCGCCTCGGTCGGTGGAATGCCGCGCGTCAGCGCGCGGCGAGCTCTTCGAGCGTGGGGTAGTCGGTGTAGCCCTGCGCGCCGCCGCCGTAGAAGGTGGCGCGGTCGGGCGGGTTCAGCGGCGCGCCCTGGCGGAAGCGGTTGGGGAGGTCGGGGTTGGCCAGGAACGCCGCCCCGTACGCCACCAGGTCCGCCTCGCCGCCGGCGATGGCGGCGTTGCCGGTCTCGGCCGTGTAGCCGCCGTTGGCGATCAGCGCCCCGTTGAACGCCCGCCGCAGCGCCGGCGTGACGCGCGGGCCCGGCTGCGCCATCGGCCCGGCGACCGGCTCCAGCACGTGCAGGTACGCCAGCCCGAAGCCGTTCAGCGCCCGCGCCGCGTGCGTGAAGGTCGCCTCGGGGTCGGTGTCGCTCATCCCGTTGCCCGGGTTGCGCGGCGAGACGCGCACGCCCACCCGGTCGCCGCCCCAGACGTCGACCACCGCGCCGGTCACCTCCAGGAGGAAGCGCGCGCGGTTCTCGACGCTGCCGCCGTAGCGGTCGGTGCGGCGGTTGGAGCCGTCGCGCAGGAACTGGTCGATCAGGTAGCCGTTGGCGCCGTGCAGCTCAACGCCGTCGAACCCCGCCTCGTACGCCCGCTGCGCGGCCGCCGCGAACTCCGCGACCACGCCGGCGACCTCCTCCGTCTCCAGCGCGCGCGGGGTGACGTACGGCTGCATCCCGTCGTAGGTGAGCACCTGCCCCTCGAAGCCCAGCGCCGAGGGCGCCACCGGCCGCTCGCCGCCGTGGAAGGAGGGGTGCGACACCCGTCCCACGTGCCAGAGCTGCGCGAAGATGCGCCCGCCCAGGCCGTGCACCGCTTCGGTCACGCGGCGCCACGCCTCCACCTGCGCTTCGCTGTGGATGCCGGGGGTGTGCGTGTACCCCACGCCCTGCGGCGACACCTGCGTCCCCTCGGTCACGATCAGCCCGGCGGAGGCGCGCTGGGCGTAGTACTCGGCGGTGAGCTCCGTCACCGCGTTCCCCTCGCCGGCCCGGCTGCGCGTCATCGGCGCCATCACCAGCCGGTTGTGCAGCTCGTACGGGCCGAGCTGGAAGGGAGTGAAGAGGTCCCGCTCCTGGCTGCTGCTCATGCGTCCCGGTTCCTTTCCTGGTTTCCGAACGTCCGTGCTCGCAATCGATGTTTGCGACGATGCGGCTGAAGCCGCCGCTACAACCTCACGCTGTCCGCCTTCGCGGACACCAACACCATCCCCTTGATCCATAACCGTACGCGTTACAGTTACGGATATGGACACACTCATCCCCCGACCGCAGTCCCTCTCCCCGCCGTCACCCTACCGCGGCGGCCGCCTCGGCTCCTCGGCGGGTACGTTCGCCGGGCGGGCCGGGGGAAGCCGGGCGATCACCGATTCCAGCTTGGCCGGAGCGAGCTCCACCCGCACCACCCGTTCGCGGAACCCCGTCCCGCTCGCGCGGAGGAGGTAGACCCCCGGCTGCACGGCGGCGAAGTCGAACCCGCCCGTCTCGCCCGTCGTCCCACGCCGTGCGGGCGTTCCCGCGCTGTCCGCCGCCACCAGCACCACGCTGGCGCCCTGCACCGGCTTCCCCGTCGCGTCCGTCACCCGCCCGACCACCCGTCCCGCCTGCGCCGCCGCGGATCCCGACGTCGCCAGGAGCCCCAGCAGGACCGCCGCCGTCCTCCATCCCCCGACCCTGAAGCCTCGCATCGCTCCCTCCTTCCCCCGCGTCCCCGACGCATACCGCAACTGCTTTGGTTACAGATAGATGGACGTCGAATCCGGCCCGGAACGCCGTTACGCCACCTGCGCGCGCTCCGCCTCCTGCGCATGCGTCGCCCCGCCGCAGCATCCCTCGGCGCGCGCGCGCTCCATCACCTCGCGCCCCACGTCGGCGACGCTGACCTGGGCCAGCACCGACTCCATCGCCCGGTGCGCCGAGCAGAAGATCGGCCGCAGCACGTCGCGGATGTTGCCGCCGATGTTGCAGCTCTGCGACGGCTCGGAGGGGTGGAGCGAGAAGAGCTCGTCGCCATCCTCCACCGCGCGGTAGACGTCGAGGAGCGAGATCTCCCGCGGCTCGCGGGCCAGGGTGGCGCCTCCGCCGACGCCCGGCTGCACCGTCACCATCCCCGCGTTCCGCAGCGCCCCGACGATGCGGCGCACGACCACGGGGTTGGTGTTCACGCTCGCCGCGATGCGCTCCGAGGTCACCGCCTCGGACCGCTTCCACGCCATGTAGGCGAGCACGTGCACCGCCACCGCGACCCTGCTGCTGATCATTCCTCTGCTCCCTGCGGAATCAACTGTAACCATCTTAGTTTCGGATTGAGACGATGTCAAGATGGGGTCTCACACAGAGGAACCAGAGGTACCAGAGGAACAGCATTCAGTTCTCTGGTACCTCTGGTTCCTCTGTGTGAGACCTTTTGCCGTTGCTGGCCCTGCCACGTACAATTCGCCCATGCGCCCCTTCACCATCGACGCCGACATCGCCCGCGCGCAGACGCTCCCGGCCGAGGTCTACCACGACCCCGCCTGGTACGCCCTGCAGAAGGAGCGCGTCTTCGCCCGGAGCTGGCAGCTCGTGCGCGGCGCCGAGCGGGTGAAGGCGCCCGGCCACATGCTCCCCTTCACCCTGCTGGAGGGGTGCCTCGACGAGCCGCTGGTGCTCGTCTCCGGCGACGACTCGGAGGTGCGCTGCCTCTCCAACGTCTGCACCCACCGCGGCACCGTCGTCTGCGAGGGGGAGATGCACGGCCGGGGGATGCGCTGCCGATACCACGGCCGCCGCTTCGCGCTGGACGGGAAGATGACCTTCATGCCCGAGTTCGACGGCGTGGAGCACTTCCCCTCCCCCTCCGACGACCTGCCGCGGCTCCCGCTGGAGCGCTGGGAGCCGCTCGCCTTCACCTCGCTCGACCCGGCGTGCTCCTTCGCCGAGTGGATCGGGCCGGTGCGGGCGCGCGTCGGCTTCCTCCCGCTGGACGAGATGGCGTTCGACGCCGCCACCAGCCGCGACTACCTGATCAACGCCAACTGGGCACTGTACTGCGACAACTACCTGGAGGAGTTCCACCTCCCCTACGTGCACGCCACGCTGAGCGACGCGCTGGACTACTCGACCTACCGCACCGAGACCTTCGACTGGTGCAGCCTGCAGCTCGGCACCACGAAGCACGCGAAGGAGGCGTTCGCGCTCCCCGCCGGGCACCCCGACGAAGGGATGTTGGTGGCGGCGTACTACTGGTGGCTCTTTCCCAACCTGATGCTGAACTTCTACCCGTGGGGGCTGTCGCTGAACCTGGTGCAGCCGCTCGGGCCGGAGCGCACGCGCATCTCCTTCCTCAGCTACGTGCTCGACCCGGCCAGGCGCGCCACCGGCGCCGGCGCCGACCTCCACCGCGTGGAGATGGAGGACGAGGAGGTGGTCGAGGCCGTGCAGAAGGGCGTCAAATCCCGCCTCTACGACCGCGGGAGATACTCGCCGCGGCGGGAGGTGGGGACGCACCACTTCCATCGCCTGCTCGCGGACGTCACCTCCCGCTGAAAGCAGCTCTCACGAGGCACGGAGGAACAGAGGGGTACGTCGCTTGCGAGGCGGCGGGGCGCCATGAACGCCCCGCCGCCGTACGTCATTCCCTGGAGCGAGCGAGACATGCGAATCATCACCTTCGGCACCGCAGCGCTGGCCGCCGCGCTCCTCACCCCCTGCGCCGCGAGCGCACAGGGCGCCGCTGCCGATTCCGTGGGTGCGCACCGCGCCGCCGTCAGGTTCCTGGCGGCGTTCGACTCGCTCCAGTGGGAGCCGTTCCGCGCCTACTTCGCGGACGACGTCACCATGTTCTTCCCCTTCAGCGACACGCCGGCCCGCGCCGACGGACGCGAGGCGGTCGAGGCGCGCTTCCGCCGCTTCTTCGACGCGGGCCACGCCGCCTGGAGCCGCTCCGGCCGCACCGGTCCCCCGCGGATGGGCATCAACCCTCGCGACCTGCGGGTGCAGATGGCCGGGGACGTGGCGATCGTCTCTTTCCACCTCGGCACGACCAGCCCGTCGCGCCGCTCGATCGTGTTCCACCGCCGCGCGGACGGAGCGTGGAAGGTGGTGCACTGGCACGCGTCTCCTCCCCCCGCCGCGCCTGCTGCCGCCCCTGCTTCGCCGGCCGCCCCGTCTCCAGCGCCGTAAACGGAGGAAAAGCGTCTCACGCAGAGGCGCAGAGGCACGGAGAGTGGTTCTCTCCGTGCCTCTGCGGCTCTGCGTGAGACGGCAGTCCGATCAGCCGTTGTTCTGCTGCTCGCCGTTGCCGTTCTCGCCCTGGGCGCCGGTGCCCACCTGCTGGGCGTTCACGTTCCCGCCCACGTCGATCTTGCGGCGGCGGGCCTTCTCGCTCTTGGGGATGCTCACCGTCAGCACGCCGTCCTCGAACGAAGCCTGGATGTTGTCCGCGTCCACGTCGCGCGGGAGGACGAACGAGCGGGCGAAGGTGCCCCAGCGGCGCTCGGCCAGGTGGTAGCGGCCCTCCTGCCCCTCGGTGCGCTCCTCGCGCTTCTCGCCGCGGATGGTGAGGACGTTGTTCTCGACGTCGACCTCGATGTTCTCCCGCTTCAGGCCGGGCATCTCCACCTGCACGCGGATCTCGCGCTCGGTCTCCACCACGTCGGTCTCCGGCGCGCGCATCAGCGACGCGGCGCGGCGCGGGGTGCCGGTGTTGCCGAAGATCTGGTCGAACATCGCGAGGGGGTCGCCCGCCAGCCGGTTGTACGTAGGAGTGATGGCCATGGTGCTCTCCTCTGGTTGTGCGTCGATCGCGCCCACCCCGGGCGCCGGCTGCCTCGGAAAAAAGCAAGCGCCAGACCAGATTCCATCGGCCAGAACGACAAATTTCCGCGGCACCTTCGGCAGACCGGACTGCACTCGTGGCAGAGGGTTGCAGGTGGAAGACGAGGAGGCGCAGAGGAGCCGCCGCGGTCTCCTCCGCGCCTCTGCGCCTCTGTGTGAAACCGTCTGTTCAGTCCTTCTCCCCCAGCCGCTCCTCCAGCAGCTTCTGCATCCGCCGCAGCTCCTCGTCGGTGAGGCCGCGGTCGGAGACCAGGTGGGTGAGGAGCAGCTCCGGCGAGTCCTTGAAGAGCTTGCGGGTGATGCGCCGCAGCACGCTGGTCCCCGCGTCGCGCCGCTCCACCAGCGGGTGGAAGCGGTGCGCCTTCCCCTCCTCCACGTGCCCCACGTACCCCTTCTCCTCCAGGGTGCGCAGCACGGTGAGCACGGTGGTGTAGGCCAGGTCGTCGCTCAGGCGGTCGCGCACCTCGGCGACGGTGGCGCCGCCGAGGTCCCACAGCACCCCCATCACGTCCAGCTCGCGCTCGGTGAAGGCGATCTCCACGCGGATGTCTCCGGGTCCGGGGCTCAGCGCGCCGCCGGCGCGGGGGTCCGCTCCGGCGCGAAGGGGATGACCATCACGATCTCTTCCCCGGGTGCGCTCGGCGGCGGGAAGGTGAGGTCGGCCACCACGGCGCGGGCGGCCTGGGCGAACGCCGGGTCGATGTGGTCGCCCACGATGGTCACGCCGTGCGCCCTGCCGTCGGCGCCCACGGTGAAGCTCACGCCCACCTGCGCGGTGATCCCGGCGTCGCGCAGCAGGGGCGGATAGTGGCGGCGGACGGCGTCCTGGAGCGCGGCGTCGAGCTCGCTCCGGCCGGCGGGGGCGCTCACCGGTCCCGCCGCGGAGCGCGAAAGCTGGAACGCGACCGGCAGCGTGACCTGCACCGCCACCGCGCGGCCGCCCTTCTTCGCCGGCTGGAAGCGCATCCCCGCCACGGCGGCGAGCGCGGGCGCGCGGAACGCCTCGTCATTCGTATGGACCACCGTCGATGCGCGGGTGCGCCCGTCCGCGCCCACCACCATCGTCACCGTCACGAGCCCTTCCACGCCCGCGTCGCGCAGCAGCGGCGGGTAGCTCTCCTGCAGCAGCCGCTGGACCTCCACGCGGTTTACGATCTCCGGCTGCTCGTCGACGTCGGCGAGCTGCAGCACGCCCGGCAGCGTGAGCCCGGTCTTCGCGAGGGTCGGCCCGGCCGGCGAGGGCTGCGTGGGCTGCGGCGCCTCGCACGCCACGGCGACGAGGCTGGCGGCGAGCGCAACGAAGGCGGCGGCCCGAAGGAGCGGGCGGCGGGCGCGGGGTGCGGTCATGATGCGTATCCTCCGTTCAAGGGATGAGACGGGCTCGGCGAAGGCGGCCGCGGGGAGCGGGGCGCGCACGGCGCGCCGGCCGATCTCCAGCAGCGTCGAGCCGTAGGCGCGGACGTCGCCGCGGCGGCGGAGCACCCGCGCGTCGCAGTCCACCTCGATGGCCAGCCGCAGCCGCCGCAGCATCCACCAGGCGGCGGGGTTCCAGGGAGCGAGCGCGGCGAGGACGACGGCGGCGGCGAGGAGGCGGGGGTCGCCGGCGCGCACGTGCTCCCGCTCGTGCTCCAGCACCAGCCGGCGCGCCTCCCCGTCCGCCGCGAGCGCCCAGGCGGGGAGCACGATGCGGCTGCGGAAGAGCCCCACCACCGCCGGCCCCACGTCGGGGGAGACGAGGACGGGCACGCCGTCGACCTCCGCGGCCGCCCACGCGCGGCGGCGGCGGGCGAGCACGGCGCCCATCGCCGCGAGCGCCAGCAGTACCGCGGCGGAGGAGGCGCCCCAGGCCGCGCGCAGCGCCGGGTCCCATCCCCCGAGCTCCAGCGCGCGAGAGACCGCCAGCGGCGACACGCGCGCCTTCCCGGCGGGCGGCGACGGGGTCCGCAGCCCCGGCGCGGAGGGCGCGGCCGTCGCGGTCTCCGGCCCGGCGCGCGGCGCCGGCGCCAGGCGCACTGCCGCGGGGAGCGCGAGCGTGAGCGCCATCGCCGCGGCCCAGGCCCAGCGTGTCGGCCGGCCGAGCGCGCGCAGGGCGCCTTCCAGCGCCGCCGCGCCGCACGCGAGCAGCGTCCCCACGGCCACGCAGTAGAGCATCCAGTTCGCCAGCATCACCCGTCCTCTCGCAGGTCCGTGTCTCCGCGCCTCTGCCCGGGACGATCGTCTTCCGGGCTCGACGTCACTTGGGGCCGCGGGGGCGCGGGAGCGGGGTACGGTTCCGCATCCCCCCGGTGGTGAAGCCGACGCTCATCTCCGTCCCCGCGGGCATCCCCGCGAAGCTCAGCGCCCCGAGCGCGGAGCGCGCCGCCGCGACCAGCCTCGGATCCGTCTCCCCCATCCCCGGCATCCCCCCCACCGTCACGTCGCTCGCGCGCCCGTCGGCGGATACGCGGAAGCGCATCATCACCACCCCACGCGTGCCGGCGGCGCGCAGCTCCGGCGTGAAGAACCGGTCCATCGCGGCGCCGACCTCCGCATCGGCCGGCAGGGTGCCCGACGCCGTGCCGCGGGCCCCGATGAAGGCGCTCGTCCCGTCGCCGCGGTGCCACGAGGAGTACTGGCCCGGCCCGGGAATGCCGCCCGGCCCCGCGTCCGGGTTGCTCGACGAGTAGCGCATGGCGCCGGACACGTCGCCGGGCGCCCTGAGCTGCACCCAGACCACGGTGACGGGGGTGGGCGCCACCGCGCCGGCGGGCTCCACCATCCGGTCGACGGAGCGGACCGCGTCGTCGTCGAGGGACAACATCACCAGCGACGCCTCGTTCCCGCGGACGGCGATCTTGCGCCCGGGGATCGCCGTGGCCGCGCGCTCGGCGTCGGGGGCGCGGGGAAGCCGCTGGTGGCCCACGATCTCGCCGTCGGCCGAGGCGGTGACGACCAGGTACTCGTCGTCGCCGAGCCCGTCGCGCGCCACCTCGGGGAAGTAGCGCGACACCACCTCGCGGAGGCTGATCTTCGCCCGCGGGAGCCCCGCCGCCTCGCCCTCGGCCGCATACGCGCGGCGGCTGCCGGCGGCGGAGGGCTGCAGCGGGCCCGGCGTCTCGCAGGCGGCGCCGACCAGGAGGGCGGCGAGCGCGCCGCAGACGGCCGCGCGGAGGAGGGGGCGGCGGGCGCGGGGGGCGGTCATGATGCGGATCCTCCGTTCCAGGGAAGAGACCGGCTCGGCGAAGGCGGCCGCGGGGAGCGGGGCGCGCACGGCGCGGCGGCCGATCTCCAGCAGCGTCGAGCCGTAGGCGCGCACGTCGGCGCGGCGGCGGAGCACCCGCGCGTCGCAGTCGACCTCGAGGGCCAGCCGCAGCCGCCGCAGCATCCACCAGGCGGCCGGGTTCCAGGGGGTGAGCGCGGCGAGGAGGAGGGCGGCGGCCAGGAGGCGCGGATCGCCGGCGCGCACGTGCTCGCGCTCGTGCTCCAGCACCAGCCGGCGCGACTCCTCGTCCGCCTGCAGCGTCCAGGCGGGAAGGACGATGCGGCTACGGACGAGCCCCACCACCGCCGGGCCCACGTCGGCCGAGACGAGCACGGGGACGCCGTCCACCTCGGCCGCGGCCCACCCCCGGCGGCGGCGCGCCAGCACCGCGCCCATCGCCGCGAGCGCCAGCAGCACCGCGGCCGACGAGCCGCCCCACGCCACCCTCAGCGCCGGGTCCCACGCGCCCAGGTCGAGGCCGCGGGCGGCGGGCGGGCTCGGCGCCCGCACCCTCGGAGCGGACGGCGCGGCCGGCCGGGGAACGCGCACCGCCGCGGCCGCCACAGCCGTGGCCACCGGAAGCGCGGCCCCCGGAGCAGCCATCGGCGGGGCGCCCCGTGCCGGGGCCCAGCGGGCGACGGCGGGGAGGGCGAGGGTGAGCGCCATCGCCGCCGCCCACGCCCAGCGCGTGGGCCGGCCGAGCGCGCGGAGCCCGCGTTCCAGCGCGATCGCGCCTGCGCCGAGCAGCACGCCGACCGCCACCGAGTACAGCATCCAGTTCGCCAGCATCGCCCATTCTCCCCAGCGACGTGTCTCTTTACTACTACTTTCATAGTAGATGGTAATCGCCCCGCGCGGACCTGTCAACTACTTTTTTAGTAGATGGAAGTGCGAGGGAAGACTGCCTGGTCTCACACGGAGTCAACGGAGTCAACGGAGTCGATGTTTACCGTTGACTCCGTCGACTCCGTGCAGGCGTTCGACAGTCGGAGCTACACGGCGGAACCTGAATTGGCGCCAATGCTGAACTTTTTCCGTGAA
The DNA here is from genome assembly GCA_045803205.1 of Longimicrobiaceae bacterium. GTDB lineage: Bacteria > Gemmatimonadota > Gemmatimonadetes > Longimicrobiales > Longimicrobiaceae > Longimicrobium. The sequence goes on along the minus strand of JBJMPM010000236.1, from coordinate 300 downwards.
AACCGTTGGTTTCGGCGAAAATCTGTTGTACATGGATTTAGTAGCAGACTTGACGTATCATGGGATGGATGCCTAGCCTGTTGCGCATGGGAATTCGTGAGGTTGCCTGCGATCTACCTCCTCGCAACCTCCAAATCCCCTCAAAAAGAGAGCGGTGTTGGGGGCCGGCCGCCAGAGCCCGCATCGTCCATGGATCCGGCTGAAGCGGATTTGCTGTACCGAAACTGATTACCGAGCGCGTTCGATCCTACTAACGAAGGCGCTTACCAAGCCAGGGGCTGTTTATCGAATTGTTTGGAG
>JBJMPM010000233.1:0-7477 GCA_045803205.1 Longimicrobiaceae bacterium | reverse complement strand
TACAACCGCGACATCCTCGACGAGGCCACGGTCGCGCGAATGGCGGGCCACTACCGGACGCTGCTCGCCGGCTTGGCCGCCGACCCGAACCGCCCCGTCGAACGGCTCGAGCTGCTGACCGACGGCGAGCGGGCCGAGATCGAGGGCTGGAACGCGACCGCCGCATCGTTCGGCCCGGCCGCGCAGCAGCCGGCGCACCTGCTCGTCCGCGAGCAGGCCGAGCGCACCCCGGACGCGGTCGCGCTGCGCTTCCGCGGGCGTGAGCTGACCTACCGCGAGCTGGACCTTCGCTCGAACCGCCTCGCCCACCGCCTGCGCCGTCTCGGCATCGGCCCCGACCGACCGGTCGGGATCTGCATGGAGCGCTCCCACGAGCTGGTCGTGGCCATCCTCGGGGTCCTCAAGGCCGGCGGCGCCTACATGCCGCTCGACCCCGACTACCCCGCGCAGCGGCTCGCCCACATGGTCCAGGACGCCGCGCCGCAGGTCGTCCTAAGCCAGAGCGCGCTGCTCGACCGGCTGCCCGAGCACGACGCGGAGGTCGTCCGCCTCGACGCCGTCGACGCGCTCGACGGGCTCCCGGACACGCCCCCCGCGGTCGCGCTCGACCCCCGGAACCTCGCCTATCTGATCTACACCTCCGGCTCGACCGGCCGGCCCAAGGGCGTGATGGTCGACCATGCCGGTCTCACCAACCGCCTGCTCTGGATGCAGCGCGAGTACCGCCTGACGAGCGCCGACCGGCTGATGCAGAAGACGCCGTTCAGCTTCGACGTCTCGGTCTGGGAGTTCTTCTGGCCGCTGATGGCGGGCGCGCGCCTCGCCGTCGCCGCGCCCGGCGCGCACCGCGACCCCGCCGCGCTCGCGGACGAGATCGACCGCGCGGGCGCGACGACGATCCACTTCGTCCCCAGCATGCTCCAGCTCTGGCTGGAGGACGCGTCCGCCGCGCGCTGCCGCACCCTGCGCCGCGTGATGAGCAGCGGCGAGGCGCTCCCGGCGGACCTGCGCGACCGCTTCTTCGCGCGGCTGCCGGGCATCGAGCTGCACAACCTCTACGGTCCCACCGAGGCCGCCGTCGACGTCACCTGGCATCCCTGCGCGCCAGAGGAGCGTACGCCCGCCGTCCCCATCGGGCGGCCGGTCGCGAACACGCGCATCCACGTGCTCGACCCGCGCGGCGAGCCGAGTCCACTGGGCGTGCCGGGCGAGCTGCACATCGCCGGCGTGCAGGTGGGCCGCGGCTACTGGCGCCGCCCCGCGCTCACCGCCGAGCGCTTCATCCCCGACCCGTTCTCGGCCGACCCTGGCGCGCGCATGTATCGCACGGGCGACCGCGCGCGCTGGCGTGAGAGTGCGGAAGAGCGGGAGCGCGGAAGTGCGCTGGATCCGCGCGAGGACCCACGCACTCCCGCACTCCCGCACTCCCGCACTGCCGTCCTGGAGTACCTCGGCCGCCTCGACTTCCAGGTGAAGATCCGCGGCCTGCGCGTGGAGCTGGGGGAGATCGAGGCGGCGCTCGCGGCAGACCCTTCCGTCCGCGAGGCCGTCGTCGCCGCGCGCGGCGAGGGCGAGGACGCGCGGCTCGTCGCCTGGGTCGTCGCCGCCGACGGCGCCGTGCTGTCGGCGGACGATCTCCGCGAGCGGCTGGCGGCGACGCTTCCGCCGTACATGGTGCCGGGCGCGTTCGTGGAGATGGACGCGCTCCCGCTCACCCCCAGCGGCAAGGTCGACCGCCGCGCGCTCCCCGACCCCGGCTCGCGCGCCTCCGACGGCTACGTCGCCCCCTGGACCTCGACCGAGATCGAGCTCGCCGACCTCTGGCGCGAGGTGCTGGGCGTGGAGCGCGTGGGAGCGGCGGACAACTTCTTCGCCCTCGGCGGGCACTCGCTGCTGGCGGTGAAGCTCGCCTCGCGCATCCGCCAGCGCTTCGGCCGCGAGCTGGCGCTCGCGGAGCTCTTCCGCAGCCGTACCCTGCGGAGCCTCGCCGCCGCCCTGGAGCGCGAGACGCCGGGGGCCGCGGATTCGCCGCTGGTGGCGATCCACGCCGCCGGCACGCGCCCGCCGATCTTCTGCGTGCACCCGGCGGGCGGCACCGTCTTCCGCTACAGCGACCTCGCCCGCGCGCTGGGGCCGGACCAGCCCTTCCACGGCCTGCAGGCGCGGGGCGTGAACGACGACGCCGAGCCCCTCGCCACCGTCGACGAGATGGCGTCGCGCTACCTCGACGCCATCCGCACCGCCTTCCCGCGCGGCCCGTACGTGCTCGGCGGATGGTCTGCCGGCGGCGTGATCGCGTACGAGATGGCCCGCCGCCTCCGCGAAGCCGGCGACGACGTCCCCCTCCTCGTCCTCCTCGACACGCACGCGCCGAACGAGGACTGGCGTGACCGCGCGCCGGACGAGGTGGACCTCTACCTGCAGTTCACGCACGACCTGGCCGGTGTCGGCGCCGAGCGGCTGGAGGAGCTGGAGGCCGAGCTCCGCGCCGTGGCCGAGGACGAGCGGCTCCCGGCGCTCGCCGGCTGGATCGCGCGCAGCGGCCTCCCCGAGGCCGAGGCGACGCTGGCGCAGATCGGCCGCAGCGTGCGCGTGTTCGCCGCCACCCTGCGCGCCGTGAACGAGCACCGCCTGCGCGACTACCCTGGCGACGTGCTCCTGCTCGAGGTCGCGGAGAGCGTCTCCGGCCTCCCGCGCCCCGAGGGCGCCGTCGCGGCCGCCTGGCGCCCGCACGTGCGCGGCCGCCTGGAGGCGCGCACCGTCCGCGGCACGCACGGTACCTTCCTCGGCGAGCCCTACGTCGCCGACGTCGCGCGCGAGCTGGATGCGGCGCTAAGCTTGCTCCGCTGATCTCACACGGAGGCACAGAGACACGGAGGAGACGCAGATGATCCGCCGCTCGATCTTCATCGCCATTCCCATCCTCCTGCTCGTCGCCGCGCCGGCGAGGGCGCAGTACACGCGCTGGGGGTTCATCGGGGCGGGGAAGGGCGGGGTGGATCACGCCTACTACGACTCCGACTTCACCCTCTCCGCCGGGTACCTGGCGCGCTTCGGGCCGCCGGTGGGGGTGTACGTGGCGATCCGCACGCCCCTCACCTGGTCGCGCTTCACCCCCGACGCGGAGGCGCTGGCGGACTCGCTGGGGGTCGGAGGCGGCTCGGTGGAGGGCGGCGCGGCGACGGTGGTGGAGTCGGGGATCGACGCGGTGGCGGGGTACGACACGGGAGCGCTCGGCGGCTACGGCTGGTACGGCATCCACTACCTCTCCGAGTCGCACAACGACGGCACCCTCTCCACCTCCGCGGGCGATTTCTCGTTCGTCCAGCGCAACCGCAGCGACTTCGGCCCGTCGTACGGAGCGGGCGTGCAGTTCCGCTTCGGCCGCCGCGCCGCGGTGTTCACGGAGTGGTTCCGCAGCGCCAGCTTCGACGACCGGATGCTGCGGATGGAGGGCCTGCGCTTCGGCGTCTCCGCTATGTTCTGATCACGCAAAGACGCGGAGGAACGGCGAGAACGCAGAGGATTCACGTGAGCCCTCTGCGTTCTCTCAGTTCCTCCGCGTCTCTGCGTGAAACGGCCGTTGCCGTTCCTACCGGCGCCGCACCACGACGGGCCCGTTGGTGGTCACCGCGCGGACCGGCGCGCCGCCCCCGCCGAGCTGGGCGGTGAAGTGGCGCGGAAAGCGGCCCTGCACCGTCAGCGGGATGTCGACGTTCATCGGGCCGTTGATGGTGCCCGTGGTGAGCGTGGCGCGGTAGTCCTCCGGCACGGAGAGCGTCACCGGGCCGTTGGTGGTCTCCGCGTCGAGCCCCTCGCCGTTCCAGCGCGTGCCGCCGAGCACCACGCTGAGCGGGCCGTTCGTGGCGCGTGCGTGCACGTCGCCGCCGAGCTCGCGCAGCGCGAGCGGGCCGTTGTGCGCGCTGATCTGCATCCGCCCGGTGACGCCGTTCACCCCGATCGGCCCGTTGTTCGTCGTCAGCCGCAGGTCCATCCGCCGGGGGACGAAGATCTCGTAGCTCACCGAGTACCCCTGCCGCCGCTCGTTGTCCGGCCCGTCCGCGTAGATCTGGCCGCCGGAGGTGTGCACGCGGATGTCCGACGCCACCGCCCGCGCCTGCTCGCGCGAGGGCGCCCACGCCTGGATGCGCTGGATCACCAGCACGTCCGACCCGTCCCACGCCTTCACCGACACGCCGCCGTTCTCCCGCCCGTCCACCGACAGCCGCGAGGGCGCGGCGATGCGCGTCTCGCGCTGCTCGCATAAGTTCTCGCGGTCGCCGTTGTGGTTGTTCCACCGCTGGCAGCGCGCGACCCACTCCTCCGCGGACTCGCGCTCCTGCGCGGCGGCCGTGCCGGGGACGAGCACCAGCGCCGCGGCGAGCGGCAGCGTGGAGAGGAGGATGCGGGAGGGACGCATATCGGAAGCTCCTTGCGAGGGCGTTCAGAGGGGATGGGGATTCGCCGGCCTGGCGATGTCAGCACTTGGATACGCCCTTCGCGCCGATGGTTGGAACTGCTTTCGCCGCACCCCGCCCCGCGACAGATTGCTGGTCGGGCGGGAATCGACGCGACCTCGGCCTCGCCCCGGGTTGGAAACCCGAGGCTACAACTGCCCGAAGTCCGCCTTCGCGGACTGGCCTTCGTGCGGCCCCGGTCGGGTGGCGCACGACGGGTTCCTCTGGTTCGAGTCGTGAACCCGCTGGCCACGCGCGGAGATGGCGGCATGGGAGTCCGCGAAGGCGGACTTCGGGCCGTTGTTGCCGCGAATTCATTCGCCCCGGCCAACCGGATCTCTCACCGCCTGTCCCCATGCCGCACATCCACGTAAACGGCGCGAACCTGTGGTACGAGGAGCACGGCGCCGGGCCGGAGACGGTCGTCTTCGCGCACGGCCTGCTCTGGAGCGGGCGGATGTTCGACGCGCAGGTGGCCGCCCTGGCGGAACCGCTATCGCTGCATCACCTTCGACTTTCGGGGCCAGGGGCGGAGCGAGGTGACGGAGGGCGGCTACGACATGGACACGCTCTCGGACGACGCGGCCGCGCTGATCGAGGCGCTGGGGTGCGCGCCCTGCCACTTCGTGGGGCTGTCGATGGGCGGCTTCATCGGGATGCGGCTGGCCGCGCGGCGCCCGGAGCTGATCCGCTCGCTGGTGCTCATGGAGACCTCCGCCGACCCCGAGCCCGCGGAAAACGTCCCCCGCTACCGGATGCTCGGCGGCATCGTCCGCGTGCTGGGCAGGCTCGGAATGCGCCTGGTGATGCCGCGGGTGATGCGGATCATGTTCGGCCGCACCTTCCTGGCCGACCCCGCGCGCGAGGCGGAGCGCCAGATCTGGCGGGAGCGGGGGATGGACAACCATCCGCGCGGCATCGTCCGCGCGCTGCAGGGCGTCATCGACCGCAAGCCCATCCACGCCGAGCTGGGGAAGATCTCCGTCCCCACCCTGGTGATGGTCGGCGACGAAGACGTGGCGACGGTCCCCGCGAAGGCCGAGCGCATCCACGCCGCCATCCCCGGCTCGCGGCTGTTGACGATCCCCGGCGCTGGCCACACCTCCTCCGTCGAGCAGCCCGCCTTCGTCAACGCCGCGCTCGAGGAGTTCCTGGGGAGCGTGCCGGCTCCGGTGAGCGCCGCCGGCTGAGGAGCCCCTCACCCTGGCGCTGCGCGCCGGTCCCTCTCCCAGACTGCGGGAGAGGGACGGAGGCTCGCTTCGCTCGCGGCTTGCCCGGCGCCTCCCTGGCGGCAGTGCGTCGCTGCGGCTACAACCCAGCCGGTCGCGTGCCCGATGGCCGAGGGTGCACCGAAGCTGGTAGTCCGCGAAGGCGGACTTCGTGTGGTTGTTGCAGCGGATTCATCCGCCCTGCCCCTCGCCGAGATCCTCCGATCCCCGGATTCCATGTCTCGTACCGAGCTCGACGACCTCCTCGCCCGCATCCGCGCCTTCGTGCGCGACGAGCTGGGGCCGCTGGAGGAGCGCTTCCTCCGCGAGCCCTTCCGCGCGCTTCTCCCCGCGATGGCGGAGGCGCGCGGACGGGTGAAGGCGATGGGGATGTGGGCGCCGCAGCTTCCGCGAGAGCTGGGCGGGCTGGGGCTGCCGTTGACGGCGTTCGCGCGGGTGAGCGAGGAGCTGGGGCGCTCGCCGCTGGGGCACCTCGCCTTCAACTGCCAGGCGCCCGACGCCGGCAACCTGGAGCTGCTGCACGCGCACGCCACGCCGGAGCAGAAGGCGCGCTGGCTGGAGCCTCTCGCCCGCGGCGAGGTGCGGAGCTGCTTCAGCATGACCGAGCCCGAGCACGCCGGCTCCAACCCCGTCTGGCTCTCCACCACGGCCGTGCGCGACGGCGGCGACTACGTGATCGACGGCCACAAGTGGTTCACCTCCTCCGCCGACGGCGCCGCCTTCGCCATCGTGATGGCGGTGACCAACCCCGAGGCGGAGAAGCCCCACGCCCGCGCCAGCATGATCGTGGTCCCGGCGGACACGCCCGGCTTCCGCATCGTCCGCAACGTGCCGGTGATGGGCGACGTGGGGGAGGACTACTTCTCCCACGCCGAGGTCCGCTACGAGGGGTGCCGGGTGCCGGTGGAGAACCGCATCGGGCCCGAGGGCGCGGGGTTCCTGCTGGCGCAGGATCGGCTGGGACCCGGGCGCATCCACCACTGCATGCGCTGGATCGGCGTCTGCGAGCGCGCCTTCGAGCTGGCGTGCCGCCACGTGCTCCGCCGCGAGCTGGCGCCCGGGGAGCCGCTGGCCGCGCAGCAGGCGGTGCAGCACTGGATCGCCGAGAGCCGCGCCGAGATCGACGCCGCGCGCCTGCTCACCCTGGACGCCGCCGCGCGCATCGACGCGCAGGGCGCCCGGGCGGCGCGGGTGCAGATCAGCACCATCAAGTTCTACGTGGCCGGCGTCCTCCAGCGCGTGCTCGACCGCGCCATCCAGGTGCACGGCGCGCGGGGGATGACGGACGACCTCCTCCTCTCCTTCTGGTACCGCCACGAGCGCGGCGCCCGCATCTACGACGGCCCCGACGAGGTCCACAAGTCGCTCGTCGCCCGCGAGGTGCTCAAGGCCTTCGCGGAGTAAAAGATCGCCTCACGCAGCAGGCGTTCGACAGTCGGAGCTACACGGCGGAACCTGAATTGGCGCCAATGCTGAACTTTTTCCGTGAAAACCGTTGGATTCGGCGAAAATCTGTTGTACATGGATTTAGTAGCAGACTTGACGTATCATGGGATGGATGCCTAGCCTGTTGCGCATGGGAATTCGTGAGATTGCCTGCGATCTACCTCCTCGCAACCTCCAAATCCCCTCAAAAAGAGAGCGGTGTTGGGGGGCCGGCCGCCAGAGCCCGCATCGTCCATGGATCCGGCTGAAGCGGATTTGCTGTACCGAAACTGATTACCGAGCGCGTTCGATCCTACTAACGAAGGCGCTTACCAAGCCAGGGGCTGTTTATCGAATTGTTTGGAG
>JBJMPM010000149.1:0-60102 GCA_045803205.1 Longimicrobiaceae bacterium | reverse complement strand
CGCAGGGGACGTCTGCCGGAGGCGCGGGACTCAGGGCGTGTTCCACATCCTTTGATCGAATCAGTTGACGATCTTCGCCCGGGACGTGACGCGTCGGGCCAGCACCGAGGGCTTCCCGCGCTGCGGGGAGATCGATGCGGGCCGGGCATCGTCAACGGATTCGATCAGATGGAGCTCGCCTCGGCACCACGACGCCACCGGGACAGGGTGCCTGGGAAAAAATTTCGAAAACTCATCACATTCCGAAGCTGCAGCCGTGTTCGGCGGCCATCGGGGCGTTAGAAGGTCCGGTGCGTCCAGGTTGCAACCAAATCGACGAAGAGCCAAAAATGTCATCCTGAAGGCGCCGCTGCTCTACGCCAGATGTCACGCTGAATCATGGCTGGTTCGACGACGCGAGTCCGGCGCAGCGGCTCCTTCAGGATGACATCTCTTTCGCACAACGGTTCTCAGGAGACGGTACCAACAGAGACACGGAGGCCCGGAGAACGCCTCCGGGCCTCTGTGTCTTTGTGCCTCTGGGTGAGATTCTTCAGAGCTTTCTTCAGGAAGGAACGCCCTCGCGCGGGACGGCCCAGGCGTAGGGATGGTGCAGCCCGTTCCACCAGCGGCGCTGCGGGCAGCGATAGCGCTCCAGCATCACCCCGCGGCGTTTTTCCACGTGCTCCGGGTGCATGGGATGAGCGCAGCGGCAGTACAGCAGGTCGTGCACGTCCTCCACCACCTGCCCGCTCCGGGCGGCCGCGGCGGCGGCGGTGTCGCCCGCGGCCGTGGTGCCTCCTGCCTGTGATCCGGGACTGTTCTGCGCCATCGGCCCTCCCTGGTGTTGGGGTGACGCGCGAAGGATGAACGCGGAGAATGTAGCGTGCGGGCGGCGAATCTCTAAGACAATCGTTTGCAGCGGCCGCCGGCGCGCGCTAGCGGGGGCGCAGGGGAAGGTCCACCACGGCCTCACCCCAGGCGAGCCGGAGCACGGCGGCGTCCTTCGTGGCCGTGGGGAAGGACCAGGAGAGGGTCTCCGTGTGGGGACCGCGCGCGGGGCGGACGGGGACGCGGAGCGCGTCCTTCTCCGCGCCGGGGTAGGGGACGTGGTATGCGTTTGCGTCGCGACTGAAGATCAGCGTCCAGTCGCCCGCGGCGCGCGGGATCATCCAGAGGGTGTACGCGCCCCGCGGCAGCCGCGCGGCGCCGATCGCCAGGTCGCTCGAGCTCTCCAGCCGCGTTCCCTCGTCCGCGCCCGGGCACCACACCGAGTCCCACGGCACGATGCCGCCGAAGAGCGCCCGGCCGCGGGCGGAGGGCCGGTTGTAGCGCAGCGTGAGCTCGGTCGCGCCGATGCGCTGCACCACCAGCGCGGGCTGGCTCGCGCGCTTCGCGCCCGACGGCACGCCTCCGCAGCCGGCCAGCAGGGCCAGCGCGAGCAAGGGGATGGAGAGGGAGCGCATCGGGGGGTTCTCTGCGCCTCTGCGTGAGACGGCCGTCACAGGACCATGTAGAGCACGACGGCGACGGCGATCGCGAGGACGAGGAGCCCCGTCAGCATGCTGGGCATCCCCAGCCGCGAGACGGAGCTGTTGCCGAAGTCGCCGCGCGCGGTGTCGGGGTCGGGCGGCACGTCCCGGTTGGGGTCAGGGCCGCCGGTCGACATCGCCGCCGTCCGCGTCGTCGGGAGAGGTGGGGTCGTTGCGCGGGCCGCGCTCGCGCAGGGTCTTCGCGGCCAGGTCGCGCTCGCGGCCCTCCATCTCGCGCGGCTCGGGCGCGGGGCTCGCGTCAGTCCCGCTCTCCGCGCCCGCGACGTTGCTGCGGCGGTCGTCGTCGTCCATCTCTCCCTCCGTGGCTCAGGCCAGGGAGGATGGGCGCAAGAGGCGTTCCGGCAGCAGACGATAAAAGATCCTGATCGCAGGATGGTGCAACCGCCCCTCAGAACCACGTCCCCGGGACGTCATCCTTGAGGCCGGCCACGCTGAGACCTCAGCGGCCCGATCACTTGCAGGCCGAAGGATCTATCTATAGCCGGTGTAGGCAGTTAGCGTGCGGGATCGCGCTTGAGGCGCCGTTGCGGCTGGGCGCGTCCCACCGGCTCACGTGCCAACGCGGTTATAGATCCTTCGGCCTGCAAACCGTTTCACAATCGGCGGTTACAGCTTGGCCGGCCTCAGGATGACGTCGAAAGGGTTGTGCAGGAATCAAAGCTTGATTGCCCGGCGGCGGCAAGAATGCGAAAGCGGCACCATTCCTGGCACCGCTTTCCGCAGGAGACGTCGCCGATCCGCGACATGACTCACTCCGCGGCGTCCTTGCTGTAGTAGTCGTAGTAGTAGGTGTAGCGGCCGTAGCTGGCGACCTTCTCGTCGGGGTCGTTGAGCACGGCGCCCACCACGCGCGCGCCCACGGCGCGGAGCTGCTGCACCGCGTACTGGGCGCTCTGGCGCTCGGTCTGGCCGGCGCGCACCACCACCAGGGTAGCGTCGGTCTGCACCGCCAGGATCTCGGCGTCGGCGGCGGCGAGCACCGGGGGGGTGTCGACCACCAGCAGGTCGTAGCGGGCGGAGAGGTCCGCCATCACCGCCGTCATCCGCTCGCTCCCCAGCAGCTCGGAGACGTTGGGGACCAGCGTCCCCGCCGGGAGCAGGTGCAGCCCGTCGATGGGGGTCAGGCGGATCACCTCCTCCAGCGTGTTCTGCCGGGCCAGCACCTCGGTGAGGCCGGGGAGCCGGTCGAGGTCGAAGAGGGTGTGCAGCCGGGCCCGGCGCATGTCGGCGTCGATCAGCAGCACGCGCAGCTTCTGCTGGGCGAAGGTCACGGCCAGGTTGGAGCTCACGCTGCTCTTCCCCTCGCTGGCCGTGGGGCTGGTGATGAGCAGCGAGCGCAGCGGCTCGCCCCCGGTGGAGAAGATCAGGTGCGTGCGCAGCTTGCGGAACGCCTGCGACCCCGCCGAGTGCAGGTCGGTGACGGTGATGAGCCCCTCGGCCGACGTGGGCGCGCGGCGCACCAGCGCGGTGCCGCGCGGGAGCCGGAGCCGGCGGCGGCGCGGCCCGGCGAGGGAGACGCGGGGGATGATGGCGAGCACCGGCAGGTGCAGCAGCGACTCGATCTCCTCGCGCCCGTAGAGCGCGGTGTTCAGCCGGTCCACCACCAGCGCGCCGCTCCCGCCGATCAGCAGCCCCACCAGCAGCGCGAACAGCACGCGCTTCTTCCCGTTGCGCCCCATCGGCCCGCCGGGGACCAGGGCGCGGTCCACCACCTCCACCTGCCCCGCCTCCACCGCCTGGTCGATGCGCGCCTTCTGCTGCTCGCGCAGCAGGTCGTCGGCCAGCTTCTGCAGCGTCTCCACCTGCCGGCGCAGCCGCTGCTCCTCGGCCTCGGCGTCGGGGAGCTGCGAAACGCTCGCCGCGTCGGAGCTCATCAGCCCGTCGGTGACGCGGAGCTGCGCGGCGAGCGCGGTGGCGCGCGCCGCCACCGCGCTGGTCAGCCGGCCGCGCGAGGTGGCCACCAGCGAGTCGACGCGCTGCACGTCGGGGTTGCTCACCGCGCTGGAGAAGCGCCCGGTGGTGAGCGAGTCGCGCAGCGTCTGGTAGCGCAGCATCTGCTGGTAGAGGCTGACCAGCCCCGGGTTGGCGGACACCTGCGGGCTCGCGGCCATCGCCGCGATCTGGTCGCTCTCGCGGGCGCCGCCCTGGGTGAGCGCCTGGTACATCTGCTCGTAGATGCGCTTCTCCTGGTCGATCTCCTCGCGGCGCAGCCGCAGGTTGGTGAGCCCTTCCTGCGTGCTGCGGAACTTCTCCTGCGGGCTGAAGGCGTTCACGCTCTTGCGGAAGCCGCTGAGCTGCATCTGCGCCGCCATCAGCAGGCTGTCGGTGCTGCGCAGCTGCTCGGCCACGAACAGCGCCCGCCGCCGCGACGCCTGCTGCGCGCTGGCGGCGTTGATCTCCTGGAAGCTCTCGGCCGTGGCGTCGGCCACGCGCTGCGCCAGGACCGGGTCGTAGGCGGTGAAGGAGATGTCGAGGAAGTTGGTCAGCTCGCGGGGCCGCGCGTTGATCCGCCCCATCAGCAGCGTGGTCGCCAGCTCGCGCGAGAGCACGGTGAAGCGCGCCGACGCGAGGGACGGCCGGGAGACGAAGGTGATCTCGGTGCCGGGGAGCTGCAGCGGCTGGCCGTACGCCGCCCGCGCCGCCCGGCCGCGCATGACGCCGCTCACGCCGCTCGCGGTGAACGTCACGCGCACGGTGTCGCCGGGGCGCGCGGCCGAGTTCACCGCCACGCGGCCCACCGAGGCGTACGGGAAGTCGGGCTTCTCCGGCTGCAGGCGCAGCCCCAGCGAGTCGACCACCATGGCGGCCACCGCGCGGCTCTTCAGCACCTGGATCTGCGAGAGCACGGGGTCGCTGTAGTACCCGGTGAGCTGCTCGCTGGCACCTCCCCCGGCGCCCCCCAGGTCGCCCGACATGCGCGTGGAGTTGTCGCGCAGCCGCACCGAGGTGCTGGCCATGTACACGGGGAGCTCGTGCGTCATCCGCCACCCCACGATGCCCACCGAGACCATGGCGGCGGCCGCCACCAGCCACCAGTAGCGGCGGAGCGCGTGCAGGTACTCGCGCAGCGGCACGCCGTCGCGGGGCTCGTCGGCCTGCGGGGTGAGCTGCGAGCGGAGCACGGGCCCGCGCGGGGCGCCGCCCAGCTCGGGCACCAGCGGCTTCTGGGTGGTCAGCTCGGACACGGCGTCACCGGCCTGGGGGAGCGATCGGGGAGATTCATATGGACACGAGCAGGAAAACGCCTGCAATATAACGAGTTATCCGTATCTTCGGAACTGCCGACGGCTGGCCCTCACGGAGGACGGCGGAGGAACGGGCCGGCGCGTGCATCCGCGGATCGAAGGCGCGTCTCCGCGGATCGAAGGCGCGTCTCCGCAGATTGAAAGCGCATGTCCGCAGATTGAAGCGCATGTCCGCAGATTGAAAGCGCGTGTCCGCAGATTGAAAGCGCATGTCCGCAGATTGAAGCGCATGTCCGCAGATTGAAAGCGCATGTCCGCAGATTGAAAGCGCGTGTCCGCAGATTGAAAGCGCGTGTCCGCAGATTGAAGCGCATGTCCGCAGATTGAAAGCGCGTGTCCGCAGGCTACGCGAATATGCGAGTAAACTCGCCGCTACAACCTCACGCAGTCCGCCTGCGCGGACTTCCGTGGCCGCGGCCGCGGTTCACCCTCCACCCTCGTCGCACCCGCGGCTCAGCGGCGGCGTCGCGCACCGGGACGACCACGCGCCGTCGATGTCCGCGCAGGCGGACAGTGTGCTGTTGTAGCGGCGAGCGGCGAGTTCACTCGCATCGTCGCCACCCAAGCACTCAGCACTCAGCACTCAGCACTATGCGCCGCCGTTCGCCTGGTACCAGGCGACCGTGCGCTCGAGACCCTCGCGCACCTCGACGTGCGCGCGGAAGCCGAAGAGCGCGAGCGCCTTGGTGGTGTCGAGGCAGCGGCGGGGCTGGCCGTCGGGCTTGCTGGCGTCGTACACGAAGCGTCCCTCGAACCCCGCCACCTGGGCGATCAGCGCGGCCACCTCGGAGATGCGGATCTCGCGCCCCATCCCCACGTTCACCGGCTCGGGCGCGTCGTAGTGCTCGGCGGCCAGCAGCAGGGCGCGGGCGCAGTCGTCCACGTACAGGAACTCGCGCGAGGCCTGCCCCGTTCCCCAGACCTCCAGCTCGCCGGCCCCGGTGCGCCGCGCCTCGACCACGCGCCGGATCAGCGCGGGGATCACGTGCGAGGTCTCGGGATCGAAGTTGTCGCGCGGGCCGTAGAGGTTGGTGGGGAGGAGGTAGATCCCGTTCATCCCGTACTCGTCGCGGTACGCCGTGAGCTGCACGTGCAGCGCCTTCTTGGCGATCCCGTACGGGGCGTTGGTCTCCTCGGGGTAGCCGATCCAGAAGTCCTCTTCGCGGAAGGGCACCGGGGTGTACTTGGGATAGGCGCACACCGTGCCCACCTGCACGAACTTCTCGACGCCGCGCAGCCGTGCCTCTTCGATGAGCTGCGCGCCCATCATGATGTTGTTGTAGAAGAAGCGCCCCGGGTGCGCGCGGTTGGCCCCGATCCCCCCCACCTCGGCGGCCAGGTGCAGCACCACGTCGGGGCGCGACGCCTCCATCACCCGCCGCACGCCGTCGTGCTCGGTCAGGTCGTACTCCTCGCGGCGGGGGACGAAGACGTGTGCGGCGCCCAGCGAGCGCAGCAGCTCCACCACGTGCGAGCCCAGGAAGCCGGAGCCGCCGGTCACCAGCACGCGGCGGGTGCTCCAGAAGGCGGGGGAGAGCTCGCGCTCGGGGTGCGGCTCGGCAGCGCCGTGCGCGGGGGGTACTGCGTGCGTCATGGATCGTCTTCGGGGAGATGCGGATCGGCCGGGAGCCCGGCCACTTCGCGGTAGAGGGCAAGGGTGCGGCGTGCCATGCGCGCGGCGCTCAGCTCGCCGGCCACGCGCTCGCGCCCCGCGCGGCCCATGCGCGCGCGGAGCGCGTCGTCCGCCAGCAGCGTCGAGAGCGCTTCCGCCAGCGCCTGCGCGTCAGCCGGGGGGACGGTGAGGCCGGTGACGCCGTGCGGGGAGACGAAGGGGACGCCGGTGTCGAGCGCGGTGTTCACCACGGGGATGCCGCAGGCCATCGCCTCCATCTGCACGATCCCGAACGCCTCGCTGCGCGCCACCGAGGGAAGGGCGAACACGTCGGCCGCGTGGTAGAGCGGGCGCAGGTCGGGGGCGCGGCCGAGCAGCGTCACCTTCCCCTCCACCCCCGCCTCGGCCGCGGCACGGCGCAGGCCGCCCAGCAGCGGCCCGTCGCCGGCGATCAGGAGGTGCGCGTCCACCCGCCGCATGGCGCGTACAAGGTACTCGAACCCCTTGTAGTAGACCAGCCTGCCCGCCGCGAGCACGATGCGCGGCCCATAGCGCGCGCGCAGCCGCTCCACCTCGCCCCGGTCGACGGTCTGAAGCTCCGCCGCGTCGATGCCGAAGGGGATCACCCGCACCCGCTCCGCGTGGCGCCGCAGCACGGGCGAGCTGGCCGCGTAGTCCGGCGAGCTGGCGATGATGGCGTCCGCGCGGCGGAGGAAGCGGTGGATCAGGGGGGAGACGAGCGGCCCCAGCACGCGTTGCCGCACGATGTCGCTGTGGTACGTCACCACCAGCGCCCCGCGCGGCCGCGCGGCGAGCACCGAGAGCACGGCGGGGGGATTGGGATGGTGGAAGTGCACCACGTCGGCGTCTGCCGCGCGGATCGCCTTGGCCATCCCGGGCCCGAAGGAGGCGGAGGCGAGCCGCAGCCGCGTGCCGACGCGGGTGACGGGGATGCCGTCCACCGTCTCCCGCACCGTCCGGGGGCCGTCGTTGCTGACCACGACCTCCACGTCGGCCCCGGCGCGGGTGGCGCGGGCGAGGAGCTCGACGTGGCTCTCCATCCCCCCCAGGTGCGGCGGATAGAACTTGCCGACGTGCACGACCTTCAGGCGGGACAAAGAAGGCTCTCCCATACCACCTCTGAGAAATGCCTGTGCATTCGTAGAGACCAGCACAGATGGACCTCACACGGAGTCCGCGGCGTCAACGGAGTGCAGACCTGTCCCCCGTTGACTCCGTTGACTCCGTGTGAGGCCAATATGTCGACCAGGGAATGCATGTCTAATAAGTCGAAACGGTATAATAGAGGCACGGAGGAACGGAGGATCATTCGGACGGCATCCCCAGGACCTGGCGGTAGACGGCGGTGATGCCGGCGGCGTAGGCCTCGATGCTGAAGGCCTCGGCGCGCTCCAGGGCGGCCTCGCGGCGGCCGCGCCACTGGCGGCGGTCGCGGCGGTCGTGGAGGACCCGGTCGACCGCCTCGACCCACGCCCGCAGGCTGTGCATCGGCACGTAGGTCACCGCCTCGCCGCCGACCTCGCGGAAGACGGGGAGGTCGCTCGCCACCACCGGGGTGCCGCACGCCATCGCCTCCAGCACCGGCCAGCCGAACCCCTCGCGGCCGGAGGTCGCCAGCAGCGCGGCGGAGCGGCGGTAGACCGCTGCCAGCACCGGGCGCTCCAGGAAGGGAAGCTCCCGCACCGCGTCGAAGGGGATCTCCAGCTCGGCGCAGAGGTCGAGCTGCCGGTAGGTGAGCTTCCCGCCCACGCGCAGCAGGCGCAGCGCCGGATGCCGCTTCCGCAGCGCCGCGAACACGCGCAGCAGGAAGCCGACGCGCTTGCGCGGCACGTTGATCCCCACGTGCAGCAGGTCGATGACGGACTCGTCGGCCGGGCCCAGGAGGCGCGCGGCCTCGGCGTCGGCGGCGGCGGCGTGGAAGGGCGTGAAGTCGGGGTGCACGGGGAGCGGGACCACGCTCAGCCGCGCGGGCGACACCAGGCCGTGCTCCACGAGCTGGTCGCGGACGGCGGCGGTGTCGCAGATCACGTGGGCGGCGCGCCCCAGCCCCTTCAGCACCCGGCGCATGGTGGCGCGGAACCACCAGGGGCGCGGCTCGCGCGCGGGGCCGACCAGCGAGCGGAAGGCGTCGAGGTCGTGGCAGGTGACCACCACCGGCCGGCCGGCGGCGTGGTCCACCAGGTGCGCGTAGCTGTGGTCGATCACGTGCAGCAGCCTGAAGCCCGGCGCGCGCGCCCGCAGCCAGCGCGGGTACGCCACGTAACGGCCCACCCAGCGGTCGAGCTTCGGCGCCGCCTCCCCCCGCCCCCCGCGCCCGCGCAGCACGCGCGGGAGCGCGGGGCGCAGCACGGACGGCTCGAAGGCGCCGCCGCCGTGGCGCTCGAGGGCGAGCGCGGTGAGCTCCGCCGCCAGGTCCATGCTGGGCCAGCGCTCTTCCAGGAAGTCGGCCACGATCCCCACCCGCCGCGGACGGGCGACGAAGGAGGCGCCGGCGCTCGCGCGCTCCCCGGGCTCTACCGGGGCGAGAGTACGAACCATGCCTGGCTGTTCAGCAGCGGGCCGAGGAGCGGCACGGGGGAGAAGCGCGTCTCCCGGACGACGAAATCGGCCTCGAGGCGGCGGCGCAGCGCACGCCAGTTGAAGCCCTTGTGGCCGTGGTAGACGTTGGGCTCGCCGGAAGCGAAGGAGCCGCGGTAGACGGGGCGCTCGATGGCGGTGCCGCCGCCGGCCACGAGCATCGTCCCCAGCTCCTTCGCGGTGTAGGTCTCGCGGTCGCGGTACCCCTCCAGCCCGCGGCGCGCGGCCAGGCGGCGGTAGAGCTGCTTGCCGACCAGCGCGGGGCCTGTCTCGACCGGGACGCTGACGATCACGGTGCCGTCCTTCGCCACCAGCCGGCGGAGGTCGGCGAGAACGCGGTCCACCGCGTCCGGCGTGCAGTGCTCCAGCACCTCCATGCACACGGCCACGCCGAAGCTCCCGTCCGTCTCCTCCGCCAGCGCGGAGGTGTGCACGAAGCGCAGCCCCGCGTCGGCCTCCAGGCGGCGCGCGGCGTCGGCGGCGAGGGCGGCGTCGACCTCGGCGCCGACGGCGCGCGGGAAGAGGTCGCGGACCATGGAGAGGAAGGTGCCGTCGCCGCAGCCGTAGTCGAGCAGCCGCGCCCCCGCGTACGGCGCCACCAGCTCACGGGCGACGCGGAAGCGGGAACCGTGGCTCCAGCGCAGCAGCCGGAACCCCCCGAAGAGCTGGCGGCGGGCGTAGGCGCCTTCACGCACCCGTTCGTCCGTGCTCATGCCGAATCCGGCAAAAGAGTGCGTCCGCAGATCACGCGACCATGCGACTGAAGTCGCCGCTACAAAGGCACACAGTCCGCCTTCGCGGACTCCAACGACACAAGCTTTCGGGATCTGATGTCATGCCTCTGCGGCTCTCGGTTCCTCTGCGCCTCTGCGTGAAGCCGTTTGCTGAATCACGGATTCGAAAAAGTCCAGGTGGCGCCGCGCGACCGCATCCAGGGCGAACTCCGCCCGCGCGCGCGCGATGCCACGTCTCGCCAGCTCCGCGCGGCGGTCGGGGTTCTCGATCAGCTCGCCGAGCGCCTTCGCCCATCCGCCGACGTCGCCCTCCGGCGCGACGATCCCGGCATCGCCGATCACGTGGGGGATCTCGCCGCTGTCGCTGCCGAGCACGGGCACGCCGCAGGCCATCGCCTCCACCAGCATCCGCCCGAACTGCTCGCGCCACTTCGGCGTGGTGAGGCTCGGCGCCGCGAGCAGGTCCATCGCGTTCAGCCAGCCGGGGACTTCGTCGTGCGGAACGCCGGTCACCACGCGGACGCGGTCTCCGAATCCCCCGCCCCACGCCCGCAGCTCCGCCTCCATCGCCCCCCCGCCGACGAGGAGCAGCCGCGACGGCGGGGCCGCCTCCCACGCGCGCCGCAGCACGCCGAGCCCCTTCGCCTCCACGAAGCGGCCGAGGAAGCCGACGACGGGCGGCCCCTCGTCGGCCCAGCCGAGCTCCGCGCGGACGCGGCGGCGCGCCTCGGGGTCGGGGTGGAAGCGCTCCAGGTCGACGCCGGGGGGGATGACGGCGTGCGGGCGGTCGCGGTAGCCGGGGCGCGCCGCCAGCGTCTCCTCCACGGTGCGGCCGAAGGCGATCCAGCCGTCGGCGCGGCGCATCACCGCGCGCTCGGCTTGCGCGAAGGGCGGCGGATAGCGCTTGGGGAGATTCTGGAAGGTCGCGTACACCAGCGCCGCCTCGGGCCGCGTCCAGCGCGCCACCTGCCAGGCGGAGAGGACGTACGGCTCCTCCCAGCAGTGCACCACGTCCCACCGCTCGCGCAGCAGCTCGCACAGGCGGCGGCCGTAGAGCATGAAGTGCGGCTTGCGCGCGTACTGCACGGGGACGGCGACGGTGCGGCACGCCTCGCCCGCGGTCGGCTCCAGCTCGACGTCGCGCAGGTCGCCGGGGTAGCGCGCCGGGGCGGCGGCCGTCACCTCCCACGCACCCGCGCCGGCCACCGCCAGCGCGTGCGCGAGCCGGCGGTTCATCGCCACGACGTAGCTGTGCCCGATGGTGAGCAGCCGACGGGGGTGCGTCATGGCGAGCTCGGCACCGTGGCGCGCCTCGGCTCAGCGCCCTCTCCGGCTCGCTCAGGCTCGCCACCTCTCCCGTACCGGGAGAGGTTGAAGACCCGGGCGCCTGCGCAGACCGAACCGGCCGCGCGAGGGCCAACTCGCCACACCGCGCGCAGGCCGCGCCCTTGCCGCGTCCTCCCCCCTCTCCCGGTACGGGAGAGGGTTTGCGCTCCAAGGCGCAGGGAGAGGGCCGCGGGGCCGCGGCTCACCGTTCGCTCACCCGCCGCCACGCGGTGTCGCACGGGCGGAGGACGTGCACGCCCGGCGCGGCGGGGGTGAAGCCGACCAGGAGCGCGCCGCACCGTTCGGGGATGGCGGCGACCACGCGGTCCAGCGCGACCACGCGGTAGGCGATCACCCCCGGCTCGCCGAGCCGGGCCTCGTCGCCCGCGCCGACGCCGGGGAACACGAGCTTGCACCCGGCCCCGCACCGCTCGTCGAGCACCAGCTCCTCGCCGCGGGCGCGCAGCGCCAGCGTCCCGCGCCGCTCCCCCGGCGCCAGCCGGACCATGGTGTTGACCACGCGCACGCCCACGTCGGGGCGGCCGGCGTGGAGGGCGGCCCCGCGCAGCAGCGCGAGCCCCGCGTAGTCGCCCACCACGTCGGAGACCAGGTAGACGCGGCGCACCCGCGGGTCGCGGAGCTCGCGCGCCAGCACCCGCTGCAGCTCGGCCGACTCGCGGTTGCCCCGCACCAGCCCCGGCTGCGCCGCGGCCGCCGTGGCGAGCAGGTACGCGGGCCCCGCGGCCAGCGAAAGCGCCGCCAGCGCCCGGGCGGCGGCGCGGGGGCGCGGGAGCACGGCGGCCAGGAGCGGAAGCGCGAACATCTGCCCGAAGTACATCATGCGCGGCTCGGGGGCAAGCACGGCCGGAACGGCGAGCGCCCCCGCCGCGGCGGCCACGAGCAGCGCCGCGCGGCGGTCGCGCCGCAGCAGCGCGGCCGCCACCAGCACGGCGGCGGCCAGGTTCAGCGCCAGGCCCAGCAGGGCGTGCGCGGCCACCAGCGGCGGCGACTCGCCGCGCGCCACCCGCAGCAGGTCGAAGACCCCCGCCCCCGGGAAGAAGGCGGAGGTGGCGACCTGCGCCAGGTTGCCGCGCACCCCCGTCGCCGAGACGTACACCCCCGGCGGCGCCCCCGCGCGGACCAGCGCGAAGACGCCGAGCGGGGCCAGGAGCGCGAGCGCCGCCGCCCACCGCCGCCGCCGCGGGCGCTCCGACGGGGCGGCGGCCACCCACGCCGCCGCGAGCAGCGGGCCGGTGACGGCGGTCTCCTTGGAGAGGACCGACATCAGGAGGAGGACGCAGGCCGCGGCGAGCGTCCCGCCGCCGGCGCCGCGCCGCCACGCGTCGGCGGCCAGCAGCGCGGCCAGGCTGAAGCCGGCCCCCAGCATGTCGGCGCGGAAGGCGGGGCTGTGCAGCAGCTCCAGCGCGGAGATCGTCCCGCCGAAGAGCGCCGCCGCGAGCAGCGCCCGGCGCGGCGGCACCCCGGCCAGGCGGCGCGCGGCCAGCCAGACCATCGCCGTGCAGGCCGCGTGGCCCAGGTAGCCGGTGAGGAGGAAGGCCCGCGAGTTCGGGCCGCGGGCGAGGAGGCTCTCGGCCCAGAAGGTGGCGTTCACCATCGGCCGCACGAAGCCGGTGTACGGCCGGGTCGCCTCGGGGTAGTTGATGAAGTAGCGCTCGAACCCCTGCCGCACCCACTCCACCGGGTGCGCGGGGAAGAAGCGGGTGGAGTGGAGCATCAGCGCCGCCGTGTCGCCCCGCACGGCGCAGGTGGCGATGAAGGGGAGGTTCACCGCGATGCAGGCGCAGAGCACCGCCAGCGCCAGCAGCGCCGCGGTGCGCGCGTCGCTGCGGGGGGCGCCCGCGGCGGGCATCAGCGGCCCGGGAGGAAGGCGTAGACGCACAGCGCGCCCCACCCCAGGATGGTGAGGATCAGCGGCGGGTCGGTCCACAGCGCGTCGGTGGGCGACTCGCCGACCTGCCGCGTCTGCACCAGGTAGGAGTAGCGGAAGATGCCGAGCAGCACGAAGGGCACCGTCACCACGAGCCGCGGGCGCACGTCGATCACGTACAGGCTGTAGAAGACCACCGAGGCGCTGG
Organism: Longimicrobiaceae bacterium; assembly: GCA_045803205.1. GTDB lineage: Bacteria > Gemmatimonadota > Gemmatimonadetes > Longimicrobiales > Longimicrobiaceae > Longimicrobium. The sequence goes on along the minus strand of JBJMPM010000149.1, from coordinate 46,959 downwards.
CCGCCGTCTGCGCGTAGCCGTCGAGCAGCGGCAGCGTGTACGAGCCCAGCACCCGCCGCGCCTCGGCCCCGCTGGTGGCCAGCTCCTGGCGCCGCTTGACCGCCGCCAGGTACAGCGCCAGCGCCAGCGTGGTGATCAGCATCCAGCTCGAGAGCGGCACGTCGACCGCCCTGGCCCCCGCGTAGACGCGCAGCACGAAGCCGCTGGCGATGCAGAACAGGTCCACCACCGCCACGTGCTTGAGCCTGAGCGTGTAGGCCAGGTTGAGCGCGAGGTAGGCCCCGATCGCCGGGGCCGGGGCGGGGAACGCGACCATCGCCGCCGCCAGCGCCGCGACCAGCACGCCGAGCACCAGCCGCCCGGCCGCCATGGGGAGCGCGCCCGAGGCGAGCGGGCGCGCGTGGCGCTTGACCGGGTGCAGGCGGTCGGTGGGCGCGTCGCGGAGGTCGTTGAAGACGTAGACGGCCGAGGCGGCCAGGGAGAACATCCCCGCCGCCGCCAGCGCCCGCGCCGCGTCGGCCGGGTGCACGAAGACCCCCGCGAACACCGCCGGCGCGGCGACGAAGGCGTTCTTCACCCAGTGGCGCGGGCGGACCAGGCGCGAGAGGGAGTGCGTGTGGTCGATCGCGCGGGCGGCGGGTCCGCCGCGGGCCCGCGCGGGTTCGAGGCTCGTCATCGGCCTACAGCTTCATCCGCTTGAAGATCCGCTCGGGGACCGCGCGGATCGCCATCATCACCGGCCGCCAGAAGCCGGGAAGGTACACCTCGTCGGCGCCGCGGGCGATGGCGCGCACGATCCCCGCCGCCACCCGCTCCGGCGGCGCGACCAGGAAGGTGCCGGGAAGCCCGAAGGTCATCCGCGTGTCCACGAACCCCGGCTTCACCGTGACCACGCGCACCCCGGCGGGGAAGAGGCGGTTCCTGAGCCCCTGGAGGTACACGGTGAGCCCCCCCTTGGCCGCGCCGTAGACGTAGTTGCTCTGCCGCCCCCGGTCGCCCGCCACGGACGAGACCACGCAGACGAAGCCGGCGCCGCGCCGCTCCAGGTGGTCGGCCAGCGGGGTGAGGAGCGAGACGACGGCGGTGAGGTTCACGTCGAGGGTGCGCCGCGCCTCCTCCGGCTCGTGGCGCGCCCGCTCCGCGTCGCCCATCCACCCGAACGCGACCACCACGCCCTCCAGCGCCTCGCCCTCGGCGGCGGCCAGCTCCGCCGCCAGGGCCGCGTGCGAGGCGAAGTCGAGCGCGTCGAAGCGGAGGGCGCGCGCGGGGACCCCGTGGCGCAGCCGCAGGTCGGCCGCGAGCGCCTCGGCCTCGGGCAGGTCGCGCGCGGCGAGCACCAGCGCGTGCCCGCGCCGCGCCAGCTCCGCCGCCACCGCGCGGGCGATCGCGGAGGTCGCGCCGGCGACCAGCACCGTTCCCGGCTTCGGCTCAGGCAAGGCCCACCCTCCGCGCCAGCGACGAGGTGAGCACGCCGGCGGGGTCCAGCGTGCGGCGGACGGCCCGGAAGGCCTCGGCGGCGGGGTACATCCGCGCGAAGGCCGCGGCGCCGAGCAGGGCGTCCTTGGCGAGGTAGACGCGCCCTTCGGCGCCGGCCACCGTGCGGTCCATCTCCCCCAGCATCTCCCCGAGCCCCGGGGCGACGGGGAAGTCGAGCGAGAGCGTCCACCCGGCCATGGGGAAGGAGAGGATCCCCTCCCCCGCCGGGCCGAAGCGCTTGAGCACGGCCAGGAACGACGCCCGCCCGCTCTCCGCCGCGCGCCGCAGCACCGCGGCGAGCGCGTCCGCCCGGTCGGCGGGGACGACGAGCTGGTACTGGACGAAGCCGCGGCGGCCGTAGGCGCGGTTCCACCCCTCCACCGCGTCCAGCGGCCAGAAGAAGCGCTCCAGCGGCTCGACCGCCCCCGTCCGCGCGCCGTGGGCGGCGCGGTAGAGGCGGTTGAAGGCGCCGACGGTGAAGCGGTTCAGCGTCGCGCCCGGGAGGTCGAAGGGGAGGCCCAGGCGCGGCCGGCGCGGCGCCTTCGCCGGCGACTCCGAAGCGGGCGCGTGGTCGCCCTGCATCAGCACGCCGCGGCCGAGGGAGCGCCCCTTCGCCAGCGCGTCGATCCAGGCGACGGAGTAGCGGTGCCCCGCGTCGGAGGCGGTGAGGCGGGCGAGCGCGTCGTCCAGGTCGCGCGTGGGCCGGTAGTCGACCGAGACGAACGGCGAGGCGACGCGCATCAGCCGCAGCCTCGCGCTCACGATGGCGCCGGTGAGCCCCATCCCCCCCAGCGTGGCGCGGAAGGCGTCCGCCTCGCGCTCCCGCGAGCAGTCGAGCATCCCCCGCCCCGGCGTGAGCAGCCGCACCCCGTCGACGAAGGCGCCGAAGGTGCCGTCGCGGTGGTGGTTCTTCCCGTGCACGTCCGCCGCGACCGCCCCGCCGACGGTCACGTGCCGGGTCCCCGGCACCACGGGGAGGAACCAGCCGCGGGGGAGGAAGACGCCGGCCAGGTCGCCGAGCGTCACCCCGCCCTCGCACTCCACCACCCCGCTCTCCTGGTCGAAGGAGAGGATGCGGTCCAGCCGCAGGTGCGAGACGACGGCGCCGCCCTGGTTCAGCGCCGCGTCGCCGTACGCGCGCCCCAGCCCGCGCGAGACCACGCCGCCCTCCGGCGGCGAGGCCATCACCGCTTCCAGCTCCGACACCTTCTCGGGCCGGAAGACGCGGCACTCCTGCACGGGGTGCCGCCCCCAGCCGGAGAGGCGCTCTACGCGCGAGGGGATCATGGGCGGGGCGGCGGGGCGGGCGGGGCGTACGGCTCCGGGGCGGAGCGCGTCATCCGCCGCCAGCGGGCCCAGGTGGCGTAGCGCACCGGCCGCCGCTCGCGCAGCACCGCGGGGAGCTCCCGCGCCAGCCCGCGGACCACGGCGCCGAACCCGCCCGGGTCGTGCACCGACCACCCGCGGCGCATGGCGAAGTAGCCGCGCAGCCGCACCGCCGCGCCGGCCAGCACCAGCGGAAAGGGCTCGTTGTAGAGCGCCCCGAGGGTGTTGTTGCGCACCGTCTGGCGCAGGTAGCGGCGCATGTCGCGCTCGGCCGCGGCGGCGAGGTGGCCGACCACGGCGCCGGGGAGGTAGACCACGCGCAGCCCGCGGTCGAGCAGGCGCAGGCAGAGCTCCTTCTCCTCGCCGTGGATCCCCAGCCGCTCGCGGAAGCCGCCGGCGGCGAGGAGGGCGTCGCGCCGGATGAGGACGGCGTAGCCGGTGAACGCGGGGACGTAGCACGGATAGTCCACCGGGGCCGGCTGGAGCGCGGCGGGGTGGCGGACGCCCTGCTCGTCTCCCTGGGCGAAGGCCACGGCGACGACGCCGGGGTCGGCCTCCAGCACCGCCACGCCGCGCTCCACGGCCTCGCGCGAGGTGACGAAGGCGTCGTCGTCGAGGCAGAGCAGCAGGGGGGTGCGCGCCTCGCGCGCGGCCAGGTTGCGGCAGGCGGCCGGGCCGCGGGCGGCCTCCAGGCGGATGCGGCGCAGGCGCGGCGGCGGGCCGGCGGCCGGCGCGGAGAGCGCCGCCGCCGCGTCGACGGGCGGATCGGAGCCGTCGTCCACCACCACGGCCTCGGCCATGCGCCCCTCCAGCAGCCGCAGCGAGCGCAGGCAGCGCGCGAGCGCCTCCGGCCGGTTGCGCGTGGGGATCACGGCGGTGACCGTGGCCGGGGCGGCCGGCGCGGCGGGGGGCGTCACGCGCCCTCCTCCCGCGCGGCGGCGTAGGCCTCCAGCGTCCGCCGCGCGGTCGCGGTCCAGGTCATCGCGCGCACGGCCTGGTGCCCGGCGTCGCCCATCCGCCGGCGGAGCGGGGCGTCGCCCAGCAGGCGGAGCGCCGCGCCGGCGAGCGCCCGGGCGTCGCGGACCGGCACCAGCACCCCGGCGCGGCCGTCGGCCAGCAGCGAGGCCGCGGCGCCCTGCGCGGTGGCGACCACCGGCAGCCGCTGGCTGAGCGCCTCCGGCACCACCATCCCGAACCCCTCGTAGGTGGAGGCCTGCAGCAGCAGGTCGTGCTCGCGGAAGTGGCGCATCACCTCCTCCTCGCCGGTGCGCGGCACCACCGCCACCAGGGCGCGCGCGTGCGCGGGGAAGGCGGCCAGCACCTCCGCCTCCGCCGCGCCGGGCCCGAGCACGGTGAGCCGCGGCGGCGCGGGCGTGCGGGCCATGATCCCCATCGCCTCGGCCAGGTAGTCGATCCCCTTCATCCGGTCCCACGAGCCGCAGAAGAGGAGGCCGCGGCCGCGCGGCGCGTCCGGCGGCGGGGCGGCCTCCAGCACTCCCTGGCTCACCCCGTGGGGCACGAGCTCGACCTGCCCCGGCGCCTTCCAGCCGCGCTCGAGCGCGAAGGCGCGGTCCCCCTCGTTCAGCACCAGCAGGCGGTCGGCCGCGCGGGCCGCGAGCGCGACCTGGCTCAGGCGCGCCGCCGGGTACCAGAGGCGCCGGTGCCACGGCTTGGGCGCGAGCCCGGCGCGGTGGTCGTCGAGCATGCGGCGGAAGTTCAGGTGCTCCAGGCCGTGCGAGCGGCTGACCAGCGCCGCCCCGCGGTGCGCGCCCAGGCGCCGGCGCAGGCCGAGCAGCGACCCCTCGGCGCTCGCCACGTCCACCACGTCGTAGGCGCCGCCCGCCGCGAACGCCCGCGCCACCGCGCGCTCGGCGAGCGCGGGTCCCACCAGCCAGCGCAGCCGCGCCCCGGCCGGCCGGGCGCCGAGCTGCGGCGCCAGGAGCAGGTCGCAGGGGTGGCCCAGGGCGCGGAATTCCTCGCGCAGCTTGTGGTACACCTTGGCCGAGCCCAGCCGCGGGTCGTCGGGGTAGTCGCCCACCAGCAGGATCCTCACCCGCCCCCCCGCCGGCGCGCGGCCCGCCGCAGCACGGCCTTCACCACCCGCCCCGCCTGCACCGCGCGCTCCAGCGGCGAGGGGCGGCGGGAGAAGACCTCGCGCTGCAGCCGCAGCTCTTCCGCTTCCGCCGCCCCCCGCGCCCGCAGCGCCTCGAGCCCGGCGTGGTACGCCGCCCAGAGGGTGAAGTAGGGACGGTCGAGCGCGGCCAGGTGGTTCAGGTAGCGGGCGTAGGGGCTCCGGCTCCAGTCGCCCCCGGAGTGGCGCTCGTGGCGGATCAGCGGCTCGCGGTTCAGCAGCAGCGCCCGGCCGTGGGCCAGGAGGATGGCGGTGTAGACGTTGTCCCACACCGGCTCGCCCCCCAGGTAGGCGCGGAAGCGCCGGCGGTGGGCGCGCCACCACGCCGTCGACACGGCGAACACGTCCACCCCCGCGGTGACCATCTCCAGGTCGCGCCCGGTGGCCGGGTCCACGTCCATGCGCGAGAAGGCGAGGCCGTCCTCCCCGCCCGCCGCCATGCGGTCGACCGCCGCCTGCGTGTACGCCACGTCGGAGTTGGCGTAGGCGAACCAGCCGCACCCCGCCTCCTCCGCGAGCTCCGCCAGCCGGTCCATGGCCTCGTTCAGCACGGGGAGGCGGCGCCCGCGCCGGCCGCTCACCGTGCGCGCGTCGGCGCGGAGCACGGGGTGGGTGGCGAAGCCCTCCACCTCGCACGCGCCGTCCGCCCACTGCAGGTTGGCCAGGCGCACGCCTGCGAGGGCGCGCCAGGTGGCCAGCGCGCGCGACTGGCGGCCGCCGCCCTCGCCCCCGGCGGGGAACGCGTTGACGCCCAGCAGCACGCTCATGCGCAGAGGAGGCGCTCGAGGGTGCGGCCCATCGAGAACTCGCGGAGGTAGAGGTCGTGCCCGGCGCGGGCGAGCGCGCGCCGGCGCGGCGCGTCGTCCAGCAGGTCGAGCGCCGCCGCGGCCAGGGCGCCGGGGTCGCCCGCGGGGACCAGCGCGACCCCCGCGGCGCCCCACTCCGGCTCGGTGAAGCGGCCGCGGGTGGTCACCAGCGGCACCTGGTTGGCCAGCGCCGCCATCGCCGTGGTGCGGCGCGCGGTGACGCCGTCGGGGTAGGGCTGCACGGCCAGGTCGCACGCCTGCAGGTGGAGGGAGAGTCGCTCCGCGTCCAGCCGCCCGGGCGCCGCCACGCGGCCGCGCAGCCGCGGCTCCGCGGCCTGCAGCCGCGCGGCGAAGGCGGGGCCCCCCTCGCCCAGCAGGAGCGCGACGGAGCGCGACGGCGGCCCCAGGATCGCCCGCAGCGCCGGCTCCAGCAGCGGCGCGACCATCCCCCCGTAGGTGCCGAAGTGCCCCACCACGCGCACCCCGGGCCGGTCCGCGCCCACCCCGGCCCGGAGCGCCGCCACGGCGCCGGGGTCGTGCACGCGGGGGAGGGTCGAGGGGATGGGGAGCCAGCGCATGGGCCCCAGCGACCGCGGCGCCCAGGGGCGCAGCAGGCGCTCCCAGGCCGGGGTGGAGACGTACGCCGCCGAGGCGGCGCGCAGCAGGAGCACCGCCATCAGGCGGTGGGCGGCGGCGACCGGGTTGCGCCGCGGGTGCGCCAGGCTGAACTCCACGAAGGGCTCGTGGAACATCACCCGCACCTCGTCGCCGCGGCGGGCGCGGCGCAGCACCCGGCGGCAGAACGCCACGTTCATCCCCCGCCGCCCGAACGCCTGCGGCGCGTACTGCACCAGGATCCGCCGCGGCGCCGGGGCGGCGTCCAGCCCCGCGTCGAGCGCGCGCAGCCCCGCGCGCCCGAACCCCGGCAGCGGGTGCACCGCCACGGCGCCGGTGGAGGGCGCCGGGGTGGGCGCCCACACGTGCACCTCGAGCCGCTCGGCGGCGAGCGCGTGCGCCAGCTCCCGCGTGTACGCCGCCACGCCGCCCCCGCCCGGGGGATACTCGCCGGTCACCAGGTGCCACGCCGCCCGCGCGGACGCGGGAACGGGGGACGGAGGCGCGGCCGGGCGCTCGCTCATGGGCGGAGAATGCCACGCGCCCGGAGGGCGCCGCAATGGGGCACAGCGCGGCGGGCCCCGCGCGCGCCGGCCCGCGCCGCCGTCACGCGGCCGCCCCCGCGCGCGCCGCGGCGGCGAGCACCGCTTCCAGCCGCCCGACGTGCGCGGCGAGCGACAGGCGCCGGGCGGCGGCCAGGGCGCGCGGGCGCATGGCGGCGAGCGCGTCGGGGTGCGAGGCCGCCCACGCCAGCGCGTGGGCGAGCGCCTCGGCGCGCGGGGGAGCGGCGGGGACCAGGCGGCCGTTGTCGCCGTCCGCCAGCCACTCGCCGATCCCGCCCACGCCGAAGGCGACCGCGGGAACGCCCTGCGAGCCGGCCTCCAGCCCCACCAGCCCGAAGGGCTCGGGCCACACGCTGGGCACCGCCAGCACCGACGCGGAGCGGAGCAGCCGCAGCCGCGCCTCCGCCCCCGCCCAGCCGGCGAGCTCCGCCTCGACCCCCAGCGACCGCGCCAGCGCCTCCCACTCCGCGCGCTGCGGCCCGTCGCCCGCGAGCGTCAGCGGCACCGGGCGGCCGAGCGCGCGCGCGGCGAGGGCGGCGGCGCGGATCAGCAGGTCGCCGCCCTTCAGCCGCGTCATCCGCCCCAGGAAGAGCACGCGGAAGGCGTCGGGAGGCGGCGGCAGCGCCTCCGCCGGCGGGAGGGTGGAGAAGAGGGGGATGGCGTGCGCGCGCTCCGCCGGCACGCCGTTGCGGACGTACTCGCCGCGCATGTGCGCGCTGGCGGCGACCACGGCGGCGTAGCGGCCGAAGAGCGCGTTCTGCGCCACGGCCCAGCGCCACTCGCGGGCGGCGTAGGGGAGGCTCATCCGCCCGTTCCGGCGCGGCGCGTAGAGCGCCAGGCAGGCGGGGCCGAACACCCGGCCGCAGGGCTCGGCGCGGGGAAAGAGGTGCGTCTTCTGGCCGCCGATGCAGGTGCCGAAGTAGCCGTGCATCATCTTCACCACCGGCCACCGCGCCAGCAGCGCGCGCTCCACCTCCAGCGGCCGCAGGTTGTGCGAGAACACCACGTCGGGCGCCCACGCCCGCGCCTCGGCCAGCGCGGCGCCGCTCCCGCGCGCGGCGATGCAGAAGTGCGGCGCCTCCGGGGGCGCCGGGGAGCCTTCCCCGCCCCGGAGCGGGTCCAGGTGCAGGAGCGCGACGGCGTGGCCGCGCGCCGCCAGCGCCGGCAGCACCGCCGCCAGGTAGCTCTGCACCCCGCCCGCGTCGCCGATCCCGTCGTTGGCGAAGAGGATGCGCAGCGGGGCCTCCGCGCGCGCGCCGGAGGGCGCGGGCGGGGGGGCGGGCCCCGCCGCGTCCGGGGGAAGGCCGGTCACCGGCGCACCAGCCGCAGGCACTCGCCCTCGAGCGCCCACGGGTCGGCCACGGGGCGCAGCGGCTCCGCGCGCAGCCCCTGCAGCGCCAGCTCCGCCCGCACCTCGTCCACGCCGATCCCCATCGCGCGCCAGAGGGTGGGGTGCATCTCCACGAAGAGCGCCAGCTCCGCCCCGGCCGCGGCGATGGTCTCGCGCGCGCCGCGCAGCACGTCGAGCTCGGCGCCCTCGACGTCGACCTTGATGAACGACGGCCGCACCCCCTCGCGCGCGCAGAAGTCGTCCAGCGTCACCGTGTCCACCGCCTCGCCGGCGGGGGCGTCGGCGAGCCGGTTGCCCCCCGAGACCCCGTCGACCGCCAGCCGGGCGCGGCCGGTCGACGCCGCCGCGGCGGCCCGCACCGGGACCACCACATCGTCCAGCCCGTTCAGGCGGAGGTGGCGCTCCAGGCCGCGGAAGGCGTGGCTCGCCGGCTCCAGCGCGTACACCCGGCCGCCCGGGCGCACCCACCGGCCGAGCAGCAGGGTGTACGCCCCCACGTTGGCGCCCACGTCGAGCGCGACCGTCCCCGGGCGGGCGGCGGCGCGGAAGGCGTGGTACTCCGCGGGGTTCCAGGTCACGAAACGGTACTCGGAGAGGAGCCGCACCGTCTCGCCGCCGGGAAGGGTGGCCGCGATGCCGCGCCCGCCCCCGGCCAGGTGCAGCGCCGAGCGGTACGCCGCGCGCAGCGCCCGCCGCAGCGGGCCCTCGCCCAGCGCGCCGCCCAGCGCCGCGCCCAGCCGCTCCAGCCCCGACCTGCGGCGGTACGCCTCGCTCCGGGCCACCTCCGGCCGCTCCTCAGCCATCGCCCGCCACCTCCCGCACGAGGGCCGCGAGCCGCGCCCCGTAGGCCGCGACCGAGCCGGTCCGTTCGATCCGCGCCCGCGCCGCCGTCCCCATCCGCCGCCGGGTCGCGGGTGATGCCACCAGCGCGCGCAGCGCCTCGGCCAGCGCGCCGGCGTCGCCGGGGGGGACGAGGAGCCCCGTCTCTCCGTGCGCCACGATCTCGGGGATGGCGTTGAGCCGGGTGCCGACCGCGGGGAGCCCCGCCGCGGCCGCCTCCTGGAAGACCATGCCGAAGGCCTCGCCGCGCGTGGGCATGGCGAAGAGGTCCGCGCTCCGCCACGCCGCGAGCCAGTCGTCCGAGCAGGCCCTCACCCCGCGCCGCAGCGAGACGCCCGGGGGGAGCGCAGCCGCGTCCAGCGGCCAGTCGGTGACCAGGGTGAGCGACGCGTGGGGGTGCAGCCCGCCCTCGCGCCACGCCCGCAGCAGCTCGAAGCCGCCCTTGCGCGGAAAGTCGCCGCCCACGAAGAGCACGCGCACCGGCGCGCGGGGGTCCGCCCCGGCGCGCGCCGCGCGCTCCGCCGGCCACTCCGCGCCGAAGCCCTCCAGCGCCACCGGGTAGGGGAGCACGTGCAGCCGCCCGGCGCACTCCGGCTGGCCGCGCAGCAGGTCGTCGGCGGCCCAGCGCGAGGTGGAGACGATCGCCGCGGCGGCGGCGAACACGCGCCGGTCCATGGCCGCCGGCGCCGCGTAGTCCAGCCGCTCCACCGCCGAGCCCGCCTCGGCCGAGGCCAGGCGCTGCGTGGCGTCGATGGAGACGATGCAGGGCGTGCGGCGCATCCGCCGCAGGCTCCCCCACGCGGTGGCCTGGGTGTGGAAGTGGATCGCGTCGAAGCGCCCGCCCGCCGCCTCCAGCGCGCGGATGCGGCGCGCCGCCAGCACCCCCGCGTGCAGCTCGTGGCGGAAGCGCGGGAGGAGGAGCGCCGCGCCGGGAAAGGCGCCCGCCCCGCGCGGCCCGGCGCACATCACCCGCCGCACCACCCGCTCCCCCGGGGTGAGCGCGGCGGAGAGGTCCAGGTGCGACGCCTCGATCTCCGGGCGCCCGCCCACGGCCTGGCGGACGAGCCGCGCCACCGAGGCGTGCCCCAGGAACCCGGCGTTCACGAAGAGCGCGCGCGGCCGCGTCACCGGCCCGCCGCCGCCGCGGCGCGCCTGGCCGCGTACCGCGCCACCGCCGCCGCCGCCCGCGCCAGCTGGAGCACCCGCGCGCCGGGCGAGGGGCGCGCGCCGAAGACCGCGCGCTGGATCAGCAGCGCCTCCGCCTGGGTGAGCGCCGGGCCCGCCCGCTCCAGCGCCGCCAGGTAGTGCATGTAGCGCGCGAAGAGCGGCCGGTCGAGCGCCGCGAGGACGCGGGTGTACTCGGCGAAGGGGCTGCCGTGCCACGCCTGCGGATGCGCCTCGTGCACCACCAGGGGCAGGCGGCTCACGATCTCGCCGCCCGCGCCGGCGATCAGCGCCGCGTAGACGAAGTCCCACACGGGCTCCCCCACGAGGTAGGGGCGGAAGCGCCTGCGGTGGCGCCGCCAGAAGGGGAGCGAGAACACCACCACGTCGGTGCCGGCCGAATACCCCACCACCCCTCCCCCCGGCCCCTCCACGTCCACCCGCACGAACGCGAGCGCCGGCGCGCCCGAGCCGCGCGCGTGCTCGACCGCGGCGGGCGTCACCGCGATGTCGGAGTTGGCGAAGCCGAAGCGGTCGGCGCCCTCGCGCTCCGCGATCCCCGCCAGCACGTCGAGGAGGTCGGTGATGAGCGGCTTGCGCGGGCCCGGACGCCCCGTGACCTCCACCGAGTCGCGGCGGAGCGCGGGGACCGTGCGCATCCCCTCGACCTCCACCGCCTCGTCGGGCCAGGTCACGTTCACCGCCAGCACCCCGGGGAGCGCGGCCAGCGCGGCCACGGCGCGCGCCTGGCGCTCGGCGGCCGCGCCGCGGGCCGGGTACACGTTGGTGCCGAGGACGATCACCGGCGTCCCGCGGGTGCGGCGTTCACGGATGCGGCGTTCACGGGCGCGGGGAGCGGGCGGCACGAAAGGGGGAAGGCCATGGTTCCCCGGAAGATGGAGGGCTCACGCATCCGCTTCAACCCCGGCGGCGCGGGGCGGCGCGCGCAGCCCGAGCCGCGCCAGCCACCCCGCCACCCGCGGCGGCAGGGGGATGTCGGCGTAGAGCGGGCGCATCACGAAGAGGTACGCCGAGGCGAGCGCGGGCAGGAGGAGGAGCGGAAGCCAGATCCAGCGCCGCGTGCCGAGCGCGCTCACGGCCGCGCCCACCAGCAGGAGCGCGCCGCCGCGCACCGCCCAGGGGCCGATCACCCCGCGCCAGAGGTCGCCCTGCGTGATCCCCGTGGTGGTGCGGAGCATCCGCACGCCCATGGGATACGCCACCAGCGCCGTGCTCAGCACCGCCGCCAGCGCGATCCCCGCCAGCCCCAGCCACCGCCCCAGCAGGAGCGCGGCGGCCAGGTTCACCGCGCCCTGGGCGAGCACCGCCCACCCCGCCTGCACGCGCGTCCCCAGCGTGGCGCTGGTGGTGAACAGCCCGTGCGCCAGGGTGTGGGCGAGCACCACCGCGGCCAGGAGCGCGTTCAGCGCCATCCCCCCGAAGCGCTCGCGCCCCACCCAGAGCATGACGAAGCTCGGGTTGAAGGCGACCATCGCGCAGGCCACGCCCCCGGCGGCCAGCAGCCCCAGCCGGAGGAGCGCGAGCGAGACCTCGCGCACCCGCTCCGGCCGCTGCTCGCCCTTGAGCTGCGCCAGCCCCACCAGCCCCGCGTCGGGAAGCTGCCAGGCGACCTGCATCGCCACCGCGCCCACCTTGAAGGTCATCGCGTACACCACCGCGGCCACCGGCCCCAGCACGGAGAGGATCACGATGCTGTCGCTGGCGGCCACCAGCCGCCACCCCAGCCCGGCGGTCCACCCGCCGAACCCCTGCCCGACCATCCAGCGCATCGTCGCGCGCGGGGGGAGGCGCCACCCGTAGAGCAGGTCGGGCGCGACCCTGCGCAGCCGCAGCAGGCTCGCCGCGCCGATCACCAGGTTGGGGAGCGTGGCGGCGAGCGCCAGCGCGTACAGGCCGTACCCGCCCAGGAGGAGCCCCAGCGTCAGCAGCACGTTCAGCAGCACCTGGGTCACGGAGAGCAGACCGGCGGCGGTGGCGTCCTGGAGCCCCATCAGCGACGCGTAGAACACCTTGAAGGGCATCGACGCCGCGCTCGCCAGGAGGAGGAGGAGGAGGGGCCCGCCCACCGCGGCGTGCTGCGCGGGGGTGAGGTGGGCCAGCGCGGGGGCCGCGCGGAGCGCGGCGAGCCCGAGCGCGGCGAAGACCACCGCCGCCCCCGCCGAGAAGGCGATCCCCCCCGCCACCAGCTGGCGCAGCGCGGCGCGGTCGCCGCGGCCGTCGTGCTCGGCCACCAGCCAGGGGACCACGCCCACCACGCCCAGGTCCACCATCGAGGTGTAGGCCAGCACCTCGCCGAAGGCGAGCCAGACGCCGTAGTGGACGGTGGGAACGCGCGAGAGGACGAAGGGGACCAGCGCGATCCCCGACACCAGCGCCAGCGCGAACTGGAGGTAGCCGAAGACGGCCGCGATCCCGGCGCGGCGGGTGCGGCTCACGCGGCGGGCCCGCGCCGCAGCGCCAGCCGCGCGAGCTGCGCCGGCACCGCCGCCCACGCCGCCGCCGGGGCGCGGCGCCGCCAGCTCGCGCGGGCGCGCGGGTGCTCGCGGCGGATGGTGCCGCCCCAGCGCTCGAAGAAGATGCGCGCGTTCCTGAGCCCCAGCGCCATCCGCCGCTGCGACGGGGTGCGGCCCAGGGTGGAGTTGAGGGCGTGGAGGTAGGCGCCGTCGCGCTCGTACCCGTGCGTGGCGATCCGCCACCCGGCGGCGCGGATGCGGTAGCAGAAGTCCACCTCGTCCCACTCGGTGGGGCGGAAGGCCTCGTCCAGCGGGCCCACCGCCTCCACGCAGGCCCGGCGCACCACCCACGGCCGCATCACCCCGTCCACCTCGTAGAGGCGCAGCCAGTTGAGCGGGGCGGGGCCGATGGTGCTCTGCACGCGCCGCCAGTCGATGGTGTCGTGCCAGCTCTCCAGCGGCGCGTCGACGGGGGTGAAGGTGAGGCCGCGGGAGAGCGACAGCAGCCCGATCTCCGGGTAGGCGCGGAAGGTCGCCAGGAGCTCGGGGACGAGCCAGCCGGCCTGCAGGAACATGTCGTCGTGCCAGCTCATCACCAGCGGCGCGCGCGCCCCGGCCAGGCCGCGGTTGGTGCACCTCAGCTCGTGCACGTCGCCGGCGTGCAGCCAGCGCAGGTGGCGCCGCCCCCACGCGGTCTGCGCCTGTTCGGCGAGGTACGCGGGGGTGCCGTCGGTGCAGCCGTCCTCGATCACCAGCAGCTCCACGGGCGCGCCGTCGGCGTGCCGCCGCCAGCCGTACAGACAGCGGCGCAGCAGGCCGAGGTTGTCGTGGGTGGGGATGACGACGGTGAGCTGGGGCGGTTCCAAACGGTGAGTGAGGCAGGTTGGAGTCTACGACGGGTTGGAAACCCGCCGCTGGAAAGCACGAAGTCCGCCTTCGCGGACCGGGACCTCGGTCATGGTGCGGCACCTCGGACGTTGTGCCGCATCGGCAACGGCGCCGGCGTGTCGCGCGGATGCGGCTGCATCGTCCGCGCAGGCGCCGCGCAGGCGGACTCCGTGCCGTTGCAGCCCCGGGGTTCTAACCCGGGGGATTGCGCGCGTAGGCCTGCAGGTGCAGCGAGAGCGGCGACTCCACGCCGCCCGGGAGGTGGCGGCCCAGGCTCCACACCGCGCGCCGCGCCGCGTTCGCCGCGCGCACGGCCGCGCCGGGACGGGGGATGAGCTCCGGGGCGGCGACCTCGACCGCGACGGCGGCGAAGCCGGCGCGCTCCAGCGCCTGCCGCAGCGAGCGGACGCCGAAGTGGCTCACGTGCACCAGGTTGTCCGCCACCGTGGCGCGGTAGCCGGGGCGCAGCCGCGCGCGCAGCGCCTCCTTGCGGAGCTGCATCCGCCCGTGCGGCACCTTCACCGCGATCCATCCGCCCGGCGCCAGCACCGTGCGCGCCGCCTCCAGCGCCGCCACCGGCCCGGGGATGTGCTCCAGCACGTCCACCAGCGTCACCGCGCCGTAGCGGCGGCCCTCGCCGGAGAGAGAGCGCGCGTCCATCCGGTGCACCGGGAGGCCGGTGGCCCGCGCCGCGTACGCCGCGGTCGAGGGGTTCAGCTCCACCCCCTCCGCCGCCCACCCGCGCTCCGCGGCCATCCTCATCAGCCGCCCCACGTGCGCGCCCAGGTCCAGCAGCGCGCGCGCGTGCAGGGGGACGCGCGCCTCCAGCCCGGCCAGGACGGTGCGGAAGATCAGGTCCTTGTAGCCCGAGGTGTACTCCGTCTCCATCCACTCGCCCGACCAGCGCTGGTCGTACATCCGCCCGAAGTAGTCGGGGAGCGCGGGGAGGGCGGCGGGCTGGCCGAAGCCGCAGGCGGCGCAGCGGACGAGATCGACGGTGGCGCCGGTGTAGCGCGCCAGCTCGGGGTCCTGCCGGCGGTACTCGGAGAGCTCGAAGACGGCGGTGTGCACCGGGCGCATCTCCATCCCCCCGCACACCCAGCAGGCGCGTACGGGCGCGAAGCCGGCGTGCGGCGCGTCGGGCGGTGCGGCGGGGGCGTCCATGCGGGCCGAAAGCTACGCCGCCGCCTCGACGATGTCCACGATGCGGGCCGCCATATGATCCCACGTCCACGCCCGCAGCGCGCCCGACAGCGCGAGCGCGGCGGCCCGGTGCGCCTCCAGCCCCGCGCGCCAGGCCAGCAGCCGCGCCGCGAGCTCCCCCGCGTCGCCGGGGTCGTCCAGCAGCAGCGCGCCCAGCGGCGGCGGGATGCGCTCGGCGACCCCGGCGCCGCGGCTCACCACGGCCGGGAGGCCCGTGCAGACCGCCTCCTGCACCGCCAGCCCGTACGCCTCGTAGCGGGTGGGAGAGACCACGCCGTCGCAGGCCCAGAGCACCTGGCGCACGTCGCCCCGGAAGCCGAGGAAGCGGATGCGCTGCCCCAGCCGCGTGGCGTTCGCGCGCCGCTTCCACCCCTCCAGCTCGCCGCCCGCCCCGGCGACGAGGAGCACCGCGTCCCACTCCGGCTCCTGCGCGCAGAGGAAGGCGAAGGCGTCGTAGAGCGTGTCGAAGCCCTTCCGCCGGTCCCCCAGCGCGCCGACGAAGGCGAGCGCCGGGCCCGCGCCGGCCACGCGCAGCAGGGCCTTCGCGGCGGCGCGCTCGTCGCCGGAGGGCGGGCGGAAGCGCCCGGGGTCGGCGCCGTAGTAGACGGTGTGCACCCGCGCCGGGTCCGCGTGGAGCAGCTCCACCGCGTGGCGGGCGGTGAGGGCGGAGTTGGCGATCACCACGCGCGCGGCCGACGCCACCGCCTGCTCGTCGGCGAGCGCCTTCCAGCGCGCGGCGCGCTCCACGCCCCGCCGCAGCCGACGCCCCGCGATCTCCGGGCGGTAGGCGGCGTGGACGTAGTGGAGCCAGGTGGCGCGGCCGGGGAAGTTGCCGCCGTTCGCCAGCGTCACGAGCTCGCGGATCGGGCGGCCCCGGTTGAAGAAGGCGCCGGTCCGCAGAGCGTCGTGCAGGGCTCCCCCCAGCGACAGCAGCGGAAAGCCGAGCAGGTGCGAGCGGAAGGGGCGCGGCACGCGGTGCACGCGGATGCCGGGGAGGGCGGCGAGCGCCGGGTCGACGCGGTGCGCCACCAGGTGCGTCTCGCGCCCGGAGCGCGCCAGGTACGAGGCGAGCGCGTGGTTCGCCGCGTCCATCCCCCCCGTCCGCACGAAGTCGCCGGCCACCAGCAGCCAGGGCTTCATCGCCGCAGCGGCCTGGGGACGGCGGGCGGCGCCGCGGCCGGAGCCGGCGCGGGCCCGGCTCCGGCCGCGAGCGCGGCGTCGCGCTGGCGCGCGTACCGGGCCACCGCGAAGAGGCAGGCGTTCAGCAGCCAGAACTCCATCCCCGGCTGCGACAGGAAGATGGGGTAGGAGAAGGTGAGCGCGAAGGCGCCGATCCCCTGCGCCAGCACCACCGCGCCCCAGAAGGGCAGGTCGGGCGCCGAGCGCGGCGTGCGGCCGCTGGCGATCTTCCAGGCCATCAGCAGCGCCGCGAGGAGGGCGGCGCAGTAGAGGAGCGCCAGCGGAGCGCCGCCGTCCACGATCCACCCCGCCCACTGGATCTCCACCCACACGCTGTTCGGGTCGCTCCCCTTGCCGAAGTAGGCGGGCATCATCCCCCAGTGCCCCATGCCGCGCCCGAACGGCGCCTCGGGGAGGAGCCGGTTGAAGGCCTCGGCCAGGAAGTGGCCGCGCTCGTTGTAGTAGACGGTGCCCGGCCGCGCCGCGGTGAGCGACGCCATCCGCCGCACCACCGAGGGGCCCGAGAGCGACGCGGCCGCCACGTACCCGCCCACCAGCACCGCCGCGGTCACCGTCCCCAGCGCGCCGAGCCGCGCCACGTCGCGCCGCCTGACCAGGATCGCCACCAGCACCGCCAGCGCGATCCCGGTCATCACCAGCACCGCCCGCACCTGCGAGAGGTAGAGCGCCGTCATCCCCAGCGCCATGCTGGCCGCGGTCGCCGCCATCCACCCCGGGGTGCGGCGGGTGAGGAAGAATCCCGCGCCGAAGAGCACCGCGTAGAGCCCCGAGATCGACGCGCCGCCGGGGATGTCGGTGAGCCCCATGGGGCGGAAGACGGGGACCCCGTTCGCGGTGCTGATCATCAGGCTCTGCAGGTACCCCTTCCCCTTCCCCGCGATGATCGCCGAGACGGGGGGCTGGAAGGAGCCGGGGAAGTACACCTGCAGCACGCCCACCGCGGCGCTCAGCGTGTGGAAGATCCAGAGGATGAGCACCGTCTGCCGCAGGACGCGCGTGTCGATCTGCATCCGCGGCACCCAGAAGAGCGGCGCCATCACCGAGGTGTAGAGCGCGGCCTGCGCCGCCCCCGCCGCCAGGCTGGTGGTGTCGGGGTGGAAGACGGCCACGGCGACCACCCCCAGCGTGAGCGCGCCCAGGGTGTGCGCGGGGTGCCGCCGGCGCGCGCCGCCGCGCACCGTCGCCAGCAGCGCCAGCGACCCCCCGAACGCCGCCATGCGGATCAGCAGCCGTACCGGGCTCGCCTCGGGGAAGAGGAGCGCCACCTGGCAGACCAGCAGCAGCGTCACGAACCACTGGATCAGCGGCGCCGCGACGCTTTCGCCGGGAGCCGCGGCGCGCGGGGCGAAGACCCGGGGGCGGGCGTGGGCGCGGGTGCTCACAGCGGCTCCTCCCCGGGTGCGGCCCAGAGCTGGTGCGGCCAGGCGTCGCCGGCCGCGCGCGCCAGGGGCCCGAGGAGCGCGCGGGCGTCCACGCGGCGCGCGTAGGCGGTGCGCCGGGTCGCGGCGGGCGACGAATCCACCGACCAGCCGCGGTACCCGGCGGCGGCGAAGCGCTCCGCCACGTCGTCCAGCAGCCTGGGCCCGCGCGGGTGCAGCCCGGGGTGCAGCTCCACCAGCACGCGGCGGTAGCGCCCGCGCGCCAGCCCCTCGCGCATCCCCCTGAGCGCCGCGTCCTCGGCCCCCTCGATGTCCATCTTCAGCAGCTCCACGCGGTCGATCCCCAGCTCGTCCAGCACGGCGTCCACCGGCCGCCCGCGGACCTCGAAGCGCGGCCCACCGCCCCCCTGTGCGACCACGGAGGAGACGCCGCGGTTCCAGCCGTCCTCCGCGTGCCCGGCGAGCGTCAGCGTCTCCTCCCGCTCCGCGGCGGCCACCGGGAGCGCGGCCACCTGCGCCAGCCCGTTCGCGGCGACGTTGGCCGCGAGCGTGGCGAAGAGCCGCGGATCGGGCTC
Organism: Longimicrobiaceae bacterium; assembly: GCA_045803205.1. GTDB lineage: Bacteria > Gemmatimonadota > Gemmatimonadetes > Longimicrobiales > Longimicrobiaceae > Longimicrobium. The sequence goes on along the minus strand of JBJMPM010000149.1, from coordinate 28,968 downwards.
CAGCGCGGCGACGCGCCCCCCGGCGCCGACCAGGTGCGCGCCCAGCAGGGTGAAGTACCCCCAGTTGGCGCCCACGTCCACGAAGGCCGCGCCGGGGCGGAGCACCGCCCGCAGCACCGCCGTCTCCTGCGGCCCGTACGCGCCGGTGAAGAACACCTCGCGGGCGATCATGTCGCGCAGGTCGCAGGCGAAGCGGTGGCCGCCGGCGGAGGCGGGGAGGCGCGCATCGAAGGTCCCTTCGCTCCGCACCCGCTCCATCACCCGCCACCGCCCCGCGGGGAGACGGCGCACGGCCCAGGCCAGCGCGCGCAGATGCAGCGGCGCGTCAGCCACCGGGCTTCCTTCCCGCCAGCAGCAGGTTGTCGGAGAGCCCGCGCGGCCAGAGGCGCGAGAGCCAGCGCGGATAGTGGCGCCCGGTCGCGGCGACGCGCCCGCTCCCGCTGAACTCGACGGCGACCTCCTGCAGCCCGCACTCCGCCGCGATCCGCCGCAGGTCGACCTCGAGCAGGGCGGTGATGTGCGCCGGGTAGCTCGCGTCGCGGAAGGCGTTGTGCTCGCCCTTCGCCAGCAGCGTCGCGCGGCTCAGCAGCGAGAGCTGGTTGGGGGTGGTGACGATCACCCATCCGTCCGGCTTCGCGGCGCGCGCCAGGGCGCGGACGAAGGCGCGGGGGTTCTCCAGGTGCTCGATGGTCTCCACCGCCGCCACCACCTCCGCCGCGTCGGCGAAGGGAAGCGCCTGCGCGTCCAGGTCCGCCGCGTGGAACTCGCCCTCTTCCGGGAAGCCGTCGTAGCGCACCGCGTCGACCCCCACGTAGCGGTCGAAGCGGCCGCGGACGAAGGGCCAGAGCCGTCCGCTCCCGCACCCCACGTCCAGCAGCGTGCCCCCGCCCGGGTGGCGCGCGGCGACGGCGGCGGCGACCATCCGGTAGATGGCCTCGCCGCTCGCGCCCAGGCTGGCGCGCGCCCGCTCCTCGACGGTGGGTGTCATACCGTTTCGACTGACTGCGTGTGCATTCCACTCGACGGAATAGACTCACACGGAGTCAACGGAGTCAACGGAGAACAGACCAGTACTCCGTTGACTCCGTTGACTCCGTGTGAGGCCGTTCGCCTGACCTGACTCACGCGCCGCCGCCGAGCACGTCGTGGAGGCGCCGGAGCTGCCGCGCGGGGTCGCAGAGCTCGGCCGCGCGCGCCGGGCCGGCCGCGCCCAGCCGCGCGCGCAGCGCCGGGTCGCCCGCCAGGGTGCGCAGCGCCCCCGCCAGCGAGGGCGCGTCGCCGGCGGGAACGAGCAGCCCCGTCTCGGGGGTCACGATCTCCAGCGCGCCGCCGGTCGCGGCGGTCACGACGGGGAGTCCGGCGTACATCGCCTCCACGTAGGTGATGCCGAAGGGCTCGGGCCCCAGGTTCGGCTGGCAGAGCAGGTCGGCGGCGGCGAGCAGGCGCGGGACGTCGGAGCGCTCGCCCAGCCAGCGCACGCGCCGGCCGATCCCCAGCCGCTCCGCCAGCGCGCGCATCTCCTCCGCGTGCCGCTGCTCGTGCGGGCGCTGCGCGCCGCCGGCTATCCAGCAGGTCCAGCGCGGGCGGTCGCCCAGCCGGGCCAGCGCCTCCAGGTGCACGCGGTGCCCCTTCCACGGCTCCATCCGGCTCGCCTGCACGATCACCACGTCGTCCGCGTCCGTCTTCAGCTCCGCGCGCACCTCCGCGCGCCCGGCGGAGAGGTCGGGAGGCGCGGCGACGGCGGGATGGACGACCTCCGCGCGGACGCCGGGGAAGAGCGCGGGGAGCGTGCCGGCGGCGTAGGCACTGGTGCAGAGCGCCAGGTCGGGCGGGGTGCGCCGCGCCCGCGTCTCGGCCGCGTCGCCGGAGGTGGCGTCGTGCAGCCAGAAGGCGGTGCGGACGCCGGCGCGGCGCGCGGCCGGAGCGAAGATGCCGTGGCTCCAGGCCGAATGGAAGATGGCGACGTCCGGCCGGTCCGCGGCGAGCGCGCGGGCGAAGCGGCGCCGCGCCGACCATACCGACCAGGGCCGGCTGAGCCGCGCGCCGCCGACGATCGCGACCATGGCGCCCGCCTCGCGCAGCGCCTCCGCCAGCCGCCCCTCGTACGCCAGCGCGAAGCGCGTCTCCATTTCCGGCACGGCGTCGCGGGCGCGGGCGAGGGTGGCGAGCATCGCCTCCACCCCGCCGTACAGGTTCCCCGCGTAGACGTGCAGCACGCGCATCATACCATATCCAGCTGGAGCGTGGGTGCGGTCGATTGGCTCTGTCGTGCGTCGCGGCTCAGCGCCCTCTCCGGCTCGCTCAGGCTCGCCACCTCTCCCGTACCGGGAGAGGTTGAATTCCCCGTCGCCTGCGCATCTCCGAACCCGTCGCGCCAACGCAGATTCGCGAAACAGCGCTCGCAGGCCGAGCCACCACCGCGTCCGCCCCCTCTCCCGGTACGGGAGAGGGAATTGCGCTCCAAGGCGCAAGGGAGAGGGCGCCGCGGCCGCGGATCGCGTCAACCCCCTGCCAGCGAGCGATAGAGCGGCGCAATCTCCAGCGCCAGCCGGGCGCGGTCGAAGTCGCGCTCGGCCCGCGCGCGCCCCGCCGCGCCGAGGCGTGCGCGGAGCTCCGCATCCTCGGCCAGCCGGCGGATCGCGTCGGCCAGCGCCTCGGCGTCGCCGGGGGGGACGCCGAGCGCGTCGACGCCCTCGCGCACGATCTCTCCCGCGCCGCCGGCGGTGCTGACCACCACGGGGCGCCCACACGCCATCGCCTCCGCGATCACCAGGCCGAAGGGCTCGGGCTGGGTGCTGGCGTGCACCACCACGTCGAGCGCGCGCATCGCCGCGGCGGGGTCGTCCACGAAGCCGGTGAAGCCGGTGCGCTCCGTGATCCCCAGCTTCGCGGCGAGCCCGCGCAGCAGGTCGGGATCGACCTCGCTCCCCGCCGTAGCGTAGATGCGCCCGCCGACCACGTAGCCGCGCACCGGGAGCTCCGGCGGGAGGTGCGAGAGAGCGCAGAGGAAGACGTCGTGCCCCTTCCACAGCCCCATCGTGGCCACCAGCCCCACCCGCACCGTTCCCGGCGCCGCCGCGGGCATCCCCGCGAGCTCGTCCAGCGGCGCGCGCGGGCCGTCGGGGGAGAAGCGGGCGAGGTCGACGGCGTTGTAGACGACCTCCACGCGCAGCCCCGGGCCGCAGACGCGACGCACGTCGTCGGCCACGCTGCGGGAGATGGCGACGGCGGCCGAGGCGCGCGGGGCCAGGCGGCGGAGCGCGCCCGCCATCAGCCGGCGCGGGCTCACGTAGTCGTGCACGTGCCACACCAGCCGCGCGCCGGGCGGCAGGGCGAGCGCGCCGGCCACGTGCATCTTGAAGCCGTTGCTGTGGACCACGTCCGGCCGCAGCCGACGCAGCAGCTTGCGGAGCCGCGCCAGCCAGAGCGCGCCCGAGGGTCCGACCACGACCAGCCGCGGGAGGAGCGCGATGCCGGAGCCCGCCCCCGCGTCGCCCGCGCGCCCCAGCGCCGCGGGGAACGGGAGGGGATGGACCACGGCGCCGAACTCCAGCGCCGCGCCCGCCAGCGGCCCCGCGCCGGCGGCGACCACGTGCAGCTCCCACTCCGGCTCCGCCGCGCGCAGGGAGGCGAGCAGGTCCAGCAGCACCCGCTCCGCCCCGCCGATCTGCCCCGACGCGCTCAGGAAGACGATCCTCACGCCAGATCCCGAAAAAGAATGGCTCTCACGGAGGCCACCGGGGTCACAGAGGAGCCTGTCGCAGCTCTCCGTGACCTCCGTGGCCTCCGTGAGAGGCAAAGCCGTTGCCGTTTACCAGGCGGGCGACTCGTTGCCGAGGGTCATGGCGCGCGGCGCGGGCTCGGCCGGGCGCACGCGCGGCGGCGGGCCGCCCACCAGCCACGCGCGCACCGCGTCGGCCAGGATGTGCACCGTGCGCACCGCCTCGGGGAGCGCGTGGGGATCGATCCCGTCGCACCAGGCGCGCAGCACCCAGGGGTCGCCCTCGCGGCCGTCGTCCAGCACGGGGAAGTCCACCCGCAGCGCCGTGGGGGCGTGCGCCGCGCCCAGGCTCTCGCGCCACCCCTCGGTGGCCGAGCAGCGGCAGAGCACCAGGTCCAGCATCCCCATCACGTCGGCGTTGTCGGTCAGGATGGCGCGCAGGTGCTCCATGCTCTCCGCCTGCGCCACCACGTGCGCCACGTCGCGCGCGTGGATGCGGTCGCGGATCGCCCGGCGCAGCCGCGCCGCGCCGCCGGCCACCACCGCGCCCGCCTCCACGAACTCGTGGTAGCCCAGCCGCTTGATCCCCACCATCAGCATCGCCGCCGTGGCCGCCGCGCCCGTGGCCGCGATGGCCACCACCACCCGCGGCGGGCCGAAGACGATCAGCAGCGCGAAAGTCCCCATCGCCGCGGCCAGCAGGAAGAGGAGCACGGCCGCGCGGGTGTGGGTGAGGCCGATCGCCAGCAGCCGGTGGTGCAGGTGGCGCTCGTCGGCGCCGAAGATGGGCTTGCCGCGCAGCCACCGCCGCACGATGGCGAGCGCCGTGTCGAGCAGCGGGAGGAAGAGCACCAGCAGGGGGATGACGGTGAGCACCGCCGTGGCGCTCTTGGTGGAGCCGTGCACCGAGAGCACCGCCAGCATGAAGCCCACGAACAGGCTCCCCGAGTCGCCCAGGAAGATGCGCGCGGGGCGCAGGTTGTAGCGCAGGAAGCCGGCGAGCGCCCCCGCCAGCGCGGCGCAGACCAGCGCCACCTCCCAGTTCCCCAGCTTCACCGACACCGCCAGCAACGTGGCGAGCGCCACCAGCGCGATCCCCGTGGCCAGCCCGTCGAGCCCGTCGATCAGGTTGAAGGCGTTGGTGACGCCCACCACCCAGAGCACCGTGACCGGGAGCGAGAGCGCGCCCAGGTCGAGCGTGCCCCCCAGGGTGAAGTGCTCGATGCGGAACCCCACCATCCACGCCAGCAGCGCGGCGGCGATCTGCGCCAGCAGCTTCACCCGCGGCGGAAGGTTGTGCAGGTCGTCCACCACCCCCGCGACGAAGAGGAGCCAGCTCGCCACCAGCACCCCGCCGAAGAAGGTGAGCGGCTCGGCAGTCGGGAAGGAGCCGGAGGCTACCGCGAGCGGCGCGACCGCGACCACGCCCAGCGTGGTCGCCGCGCACACCGCCACCCCCCCCAGCCGCGGCACCGGCTTGTGCTCCACCCCCTCGCGGATGCGCGCGTGGCCGTAGATGCCGCGCGCCAGCAGCACGCGCAGCACCAGCGGCGTCACCGCGAATGCGGTCACCGCGGAGGCCAGGAACGCGAAGAGGAGGATCCGCACGGGTCAGACGAGGGGCGGATGGAAGCGGGGGCGGGTCAAGACGACACCCCGGGCATGGTAAAAGCGATCTCCATACACGTACCAGATGGGCAAAGTTCGCGCCGACTGGTACTTAAATCGAAAGATGCGAACGACTTCCGGAATAGACTGGATCTACGGTAACCGCTGAACTGCAACGCGTCAAGTAACAGTTTCCCATTGACTCCCACACATGTTTATCGGACGGACACGCCCCCGCTATTGCGCGTTGCGAGCGAGGAGCCCCCGATCGGCGTCGACTTCGATGTAAATCACTGCGCAAAGTGAACGTCATGTTCGCCCGCGTCATTCGCGGCGAAGGCGAGGAGCCGCGCGCCCTCTTCTTCGAGCGCGGCGCGGGCGTCCGAAGGCAGCGGCGCGAACGGATCCACCAAGAGCGTCGCGCGGTCCCGTTCGCGCGCGATCCGCCACGTGCCCGCCGCGAACCCGTCGGCCAGGAACATCGGGCGGCCCAGGCTGCGGGAGACGCGCTCGCGGTGCCCGGCCGGGACCACGCGGGCGCGGTCGGCGTGCGAGAGGAGGAGGTTGTCGTACTCGGGGAGGAAGCGCGGCGACGCGGGAATGTCCCCGTCGGGGCGTGGCGCGCCGGGCAGGTCGAAGAGCTCGGCGCCGTCCTCGCCGCGGAAGACGGCGAGCCGCGGTCGCAGCCGGTCGAACGCCTCGCGCAGCCGCGGCACCCCGGACCAGGCCTGTACGTCGGCCACGGTGGCGGGGCCGAAGGCGCCCAGGCAGCGCAGCACCATCGCGTCCGGCGAGGGATCGGTGGAGACGGGGGCGCCGAGCCACGCCTCGGCGGTGGTGTGGAGCGCGCGGCCGCCGGCGCCCCACACGCCGCGCGGCGGGAGCTGCACCAGCGCCAGCCGCGCGCGCACGGTGCTGGCGAGCGCCTCGGGGTCGCGGTCCGGCCAGCGCTCGGCCAGGCGGGCGCCCAGCTCCGTCCAGCCGAGCGGCGTCTCCTCCAGCAGCGCGCGCCCCGCCTCCGCCACCTCGCGCAGGTCGAGCCCGGCGAGGCGCCGCGCGCGGGCGCCCTTCAGCTCCTTCTCCAGCGCGGGCTGGACGACGGGGCGCAGCGCCAGGCAGTCGCGCGCGGTCACCAGGTGGATGGTGGAGCGCATCAGCGCCAAGCGCACCGCGCCGCGGTCGAGGATGAGCCGCGAGAGCTCGCCCGCCTCGAACCCCTCCAGCCGCGTCCAGAGGCCGACGTACGGCGCGAGCGGCGACTGCGCCTGCATCCCCGCCAGCCGCTCCACCGCCTCCGCCGCGGTGAAACGGGCGCGGCGGAGCAGCATCTGCCGCTCCAGCAGCGCCCGGTTGAGCTCCCGCGGGTTCATCCGTGGATCACGATGGCATTCCGCACGGGGGACTGTTCGAGAACCTCGTTCCCCAAAGACGTCATCCTGAGGCCGGCCACGCACACACGTGCGTCGCTCAATTCCTTGCAGGCCGAAGGATCTATAGCCGGTGCAGGCACTTAGCCGAAGGAAGGCGCGATCGGGGCTGTGGCCGCCCAGCCTCGTTTCATCTCACCGGCTCACGTGCTGCCGACGTTATGGATCCTTCGGCCTGCACCGTCCTCTGCGGACGAAAGTGGGGCGTGGCCGGCCTCAGGATGACGTCTTGATGAATTCCGTCTGCGTTTCTCGACCGTCTCACAGTGACACGGAGGCGGGGCGGTTCACAGGTGGACGTCGTCGCTCTCGTCCGCCTCGGCGTCCACCCCCAGGCCGACGAGGATGTCGGCCAGCTCGTAGACGTCGGCGAAGTCCTCGATGTAGATCGACGTGGGGCGGCCGGAGACCGCCTGGCCGGCGGCGCGCTGCGCCTCGAGCAGCCCCATCCCGGTGTAGGTCTGCAGCGCGCTGGCCACCGACTCGCGGCTCACCTCCCAATGGACCCCGTACACGTGCACCTGCGGCATCAGCCCTGCCTCCTCCTCGTGCGGTGGACGGCCTCGATCAGGCTGATCCGCCCCTCGTACAGCGCCTTGCCGATGATGGCGCCCGCGATCCCCCGCCCCGCCGCGGCGGCCGCCGCCTCCACGTCGTCCATCCCGCTCATCCCGCCGGAGACGATCACCTCGGCGCCGCTCGCCTCTGCCAGCGCGCGGGAGAGCTCCAGGTTGGGCCCCGCCAGCATCCCGTCGCGCGCGATGTCGGTGTGCACGATGGTGCGCGCGCCGAGCGCCACGAGTTGCGCGGCGAGGTCGAAGAGGTCGGTCCCGCTCTCCTCCGTCCACCCGCGCGCCGCCGGCCGCCGCCCGCGCGCGTCGAGCCCCACGGCGATGCGCTCCGGCCCCCAATGCTCCACCGCGCGGCGCACCAGCTCCGGGTTCTCGATGGCCGCGGTGCCGATCACCGCGCGCGCCGCGCCGGCCTCCAGCACCTCGTCCACGTCGGCGTCAGTGCGCAGGCCGCCGCCCGTCTGCACCCTCAGCGGCGTCGCGGCGACGAGGTCGCGGATCAGCGCGCGGTTGGAGCCCGTGCCGAAGGCGGCGTCGAGGTCGACCACGTGCACCCACTCCGCCCCCGCGTCGGCGAAGGAGCGGGCGACGGCGACGGGGTCGTCGCCGTACACGGTCTCGCGGCTCGCCTCGCCCTGCTCCAGCCGCACGCAGCGCCCGCGGCGCAGGTCGATGGCGGGGTAGAGGACGAAGCGGGACTCGGAGGATGTTGCCAATTCGCTACCGAAACCGGTGTCGCCCTGAAAGATGGTCGAGAAACCGTCCCCGATGGGTGTCCGGGCGCGAACGACGGGTTGGAAACCCGCCGCTGTAACAGCACGAAGTCCGCCTTCGCGCCGCCTTCGCGGACTGCGGCTCGGGCTTCTGCGTGACTCCCAGATGTCATCCTGGAGAGACGGCCGAGAAACCAACCTCAACAGTGTCATCCTGAGGCCCGGCCTCACCCTGTCCTGTGTCCGCGTTGGACGTCGCAGGGCCGAAGGATCTGACCGCGGGCGCCACGAGGCCCGCAGCGGAAGCCGCACGGCAGCCGCGGCAACATCGGCGTCGGCCGCTGCGAGGCCCCGTCGTTCGCGACGCTGCCGCGCCCAGGCCTCGTGGCCCTCCGGCTAGATCCCTCGGCCCTGCAGAGACCTTCAGATCCGCGCCTTCAGCGTGGCCGGGCCTCGGGATGACACTCGTGCGAGGGACGGTTCGCGGCCCGACTCACTCGGCACGCCGGCGCCGCGCGCCCTCGGGGCGCGTCTCCGCCAGCTTCGTCCCGGCGACACGCTCCAGCGCCGCCACGCGCGCCTCCACCACCTCGCGGAAGCGCGACTCGGGGCCCGACGCCAGCGGCTCGGGCTGGATCTCGCGCACCGAGGCGGGGTTGATGGCGCGCCCGTTCACGCGGAACTCGTAGTGCAGGTGCGGACCCGTCGCGAGCCCGGTCATCCCCACGTAGCCGATCACCTGCCCCTGCCGCACCCGCGTCCCCGAGCGCACGCCCTTGACGATGGCGCGCAGGTGGCCGTAGCGGGTGGAGTAGCCGCGCGTGTGCGCGACCTCGAGCAGGTTGCCGTATCCCCCGCTCCACCCGGCGCGGCGCACCACGCCGTCGGCCACGGCGCGCACCGGCGTGCCCGGCGAGGCGGCGTAGTCGATCCCCGCGTGGGCGCGCATGATGTGCAGGATGGGGTGGAAGCGCCCGCGGCTGAACCCCGAGCTGACGCGGCGGAACTCCACCGGCGCGCGCAGGAAGCCGCGCTTGAGCGACCGGCCCTTGCGGTCGTACCACCCGTCGCGGCCGTCGTGGCGGAAGAGGTAGGCGTCGTACAGCCGCCCCGAGACCAGGAAGCGCACCGCCAGCAGCCGCGAGCGGCGGGCGGTGCCGTCGGGGCGCACGGTGCGCTCGTAGAGGACCTGGTAGCTGTCGCCGGGGTTGAGGTCGTTGGAGAAGTCGATGCGCGTCTCGAAGATCTCGTCGGCGATCAGGTCGGCCAGGCGGCGGCGCTCGCCGCGCGGGATGTCGCCGTGGCCGTTGGAGAGCGCCTGGTAGAGCGAGTAGCGGATGTTCCCCGCGAAGACCGCCGTGTCGGTGCGCACCGCCACCGAGTCGACGCGGGCGCGGACCCGGCCGCCGCGCCCGTCCACGTGCAGGATGCGGTCGGCGTCGAGCTGCAGCGTCATCCGCCGCACCCCGCCGGTGCGCGCGGAGACGCGCAGGTCGAACTCGCGCCCCTCGCGCACCTCGTGCTCGGCGGCCGAGTCGGGGAGCTGCGCCAGGATCGCGCTCGCCTCGGCCCCGTCCACGCGGAGCTGGGCGAGGAGCTCGGCCAGGGTGTGCCCGTATCGCAATTTGTCGTGCCGCACGTGCTCCACCGGCGCGGCGTGCGCCTCGGGGAGGAGCTTGGGCGGCGGGGGAGGCGCGTCGTCCTTCCGCCCGGCGAACGCGGCCCCGAGCGCGACGGCGAAGGCGCCGAACACGCCGAGCGAGAGGATGCGATAGGGATTCGCCATCCGGTTCACTCCTGGTCTGCTGTGCTGCGGGAGATACGATGATGCGGATGCCGCGGTGCCACCACCTGCCTCGATGGGCAGCCCTGTAGCCAGGCGGTTGAAACCGCGGCAACAACTGCCCAAAGTCCGCCTTCGCGGACTCCCACCCTCCACTTGCCGCGCACACGACGGGCTCCCCTGCTGCCGAAGCCCACCGGACTGCGAGCTTCGGTTCGAACGAAGCCCGGGGCGCGCCGCCGAATTCCGCCCTCGAGCCCGCGAAGGCGGACTTCGGGCCGTTGTTGCCGCGGATTCTATCCGCCTGTTCCATAGGGCATCAAACCCGCCCTGCTACCCTCTGCCACCGGGCCCTCCCCGAACGCCGACGCAGCGGGCGCCCGCCTCCGGCAGGCCCCCGCTGCGCTCGTCTACGGCCGGATCGGCGGCGTCCCCATCAGTCCATCTGGCGGCGGATGAAGGTGGGGATCTCGAGGTCGCTCGGCGTGCTCGGGCGCTCCGCGGGCCGCGGCGGCACGGGGAGGCGCGTGATGGGGGTGGAGTGCCCCTCGCGCGCCGCCGGCGCCTCGGGCTCCCGCTCCGGCGCGCGCTCGGTGCGCGGCTGGAAGGGCGTGGGCTCGCGCCCGGTGCGCGGCTGGAAGGGCGCCGGGCCCTCGTGCCCCGGGAGCACCGTGCGGTGGCCGGTGAGCGGACGCGCCTCGGGGCGGTGCGCGCCGGCGCCGAACTGCGGCCGGATCACCCCGTCGGCCGGCGCGAAGGCCACGTCGCCGCGCTCGAAGCCGGTGGCGATCACCGTCACCCGCACCTCCTCCTTCAGCGACGGCTCGTGCACCGCGCCGAAGATGATCTCCGCGTCCTCGCCCGCCGCCTCCTGGATGATCGACGAGATGGTGGTCACCTCGTCGATCGCCAGGTCCATCCCCCCGGTGATGTTGATCAGCACCCCCGCCGCGCCGGCGATGGAGATGTTGTCGAGCAGCGGCGAGCTGATCGCCTCCTGCGCCGCCTCCACCGCGCGGTTCTCGCCCCGGCCGAAGCCGGTGCCCATCAGCGCCGCGCCGCGGTTGCTCATGATGGTGCGCACGTCGGCGAAGTCGACGTTCACCTCGCCCGTCACCCGGATCAGGTCCGAGATCCCCTGCGTGGCGTGCAGCAGCACCTCGTCGGCCTTCTTCAGCGCGTCCTTGAAGGAGGTCCCCTTCCCCACCACCGAGATCAGGCGCTCGTTGGGGACCACGATCATGGTGTCGGCCGAGCGCTTCAGCTCGGCGAGCCCCGCCTCGGCCTGCTGCATCCGCTTCTTCCCCTCGAAGAGGAAGGGCTTGGTGACGATGGCGATGGTGAGCGCGCCCAGCTCGCGCGCCATCTCGGCGATCAGCGGGGCCGCGCCGGTGCCGGTGCCGCCCCCCATCCCCGCCGTGATGAACACCAGGTCGGCGCCGTCGAGGGCCTTGCGCACCTCCTCGCGGTTCTCCTCCAGCGCCTGCCGCCCGATCTCGGGACGCGCGCCGGCGCCCAGCCCGCGGGTGAGCTTCTGGCCGATCTGGATCTTGACCGGGGCCTTGCTCTTCTTGAGGACCAGGGCGTCGGTGTTCACCGAGATGAACTCCACCCCCTCCAGGTCCTCGTCGATCATCCGGTCCACCGCGTTCCCGCCGCCGCCGCCCACGCCCACCACCTTCATGCGGGCGTTCTGGGGCATGGGGTCCTCGTACTCGAAGATCATTGGGTCTCGCTCCTCCGGGCGCGTGGGAGGGTTCCGCCGGCAGCTTCTGGATGTACGTGTGCCATTGCCCGGGACCCTAGAAGAAGTCCGCGAGCCAGTCCTTCATCCGCCTCAACGCGCCGGAAACATTCGGTCCGGAGGCGGCGCCTTCCTGGGTGTCGTTGATCAGTCGGCGGGAGCCGTAGATGACGAGGCCGGCAGCCGTAGCAAACTTGGGGCGGCGGACCGAATCCGCAAGGCCGCCGAGGCCGTCTCCGGGCACCCCCACGCGCACCGGCGCGGCGAAGGAGCGCTCGGCCAGCTCCACGATTCCCGCCAGGCTCGCGCCGCCCCCGGTGAGCACGATTCCGCCCCCCAGCTGGTCGGCCAGCCCGCTCCGCTCCAGCTCCGCGGCCACCAGACCGAAGATCTCGTCCAGCCGCTGCTCGATGATGTGCGCCAGCAGCTCGCGGGCGACGTGGCGGGTCTGCCCCTGCCCCGGCCCCGGGAGCTCGAAGGTCTCGTGCGGGCTCACCAGGTCGGCCCGCGCGCAGCCCCAGCGCTCCTTGGCCCGCTGCGCCTCGGCGTAGGGGAGGGAGAGCCCCTTGGCCAGGTCGTTGGTCACCGTGGCGCCGCCCCAGGGGAGCGAGGCCAGGTGGCGGATCTTCCGCTCGTGGAAGACGGCCACGTCGGTCGTTCCCCCGCCCAGCTCCACCAGCGCGGTGCCGATCTCCTTCTCGTCGTCGTTCATCACGGCGAGGGAGGAGGCGATGGGCTCCAGCACCAGCTCGGCCACCTGGTAGCCGGCGCGGGTGACCGACTTGCGGATGTTCTGCGCCGCGCTGGCGCTCCCGGTGACGATGAAGACCTCGGCCTCCAGCCGCATGGCCGCCATCCCCACGGGGTCGCGGATGCCGTCCTGCGCGTCGACGATGTACTCCTGCGGGATGGCGTGGATCAGCTCGCGGTCGGCGGGGATGGGCACCGCGCGGGCGACCTCGTTCACCCGCTCCACGTCGGCCGCGGTGACCTCCTGGTCGCGCGAGCCGTGCGTGCGGCCCACGGCGACCACGCCGGTGGACGGCGCGGCGTGGATGTGCTCGCCGGCCACGCCGGTGTGCAGCTTGTCGACCTTCACCCCGGCCATCAGCTCGGCCTCCTTCACCGCCTTGCGCACCGCCTCGGTGGTGGCCTCGATGTCGGTGACGATCTCGCGGCGGATGCCGGTGGTGCGCGCCTGCCCCACGCCCAGGATCTTCACCTGCGCGCGCTGCTGGGCCCCGCCGTCGACCTCGGCGATCACCACGGCGGTCTTGCTGGAGCCGATGTCCAGGCCGGCGACGACGGTTGGGCGCATCAGGCGAAAAGCGTGGGTGCGGGAAAGTGCCAGGTGTTCAGTGCCTAGTGCCTGGTCCCTAGTGCCTAGTGCCTAGTGCCTAGTGCCTAGTGCCTAGTGCCTAGTGCCTAGTGCCTAGTGCTGAGTGCTGAGTGCTGGAACTGCTCGGCACTTCGCACTGAATGCGTCAGCTTCGGTGGCGGACGACCACCTGGTCGTCGAAGCGGGCGTCGATCTCCAGCCGGCCGTGCGCCGTGGTGTCGGCCGCGGCGCGGCGGACGGCGTCGTCCAGGGCGGCGCGGAGACGGATCACGGCCTCGGGCGAGATCCCGTCGCGCACCAGCACATCCGCGGCGGGGGCGGAGAGGACGAGCCGCAGCCCGTCGCGCCCGGCTGGGCGCACCTCGGAGACGCGCGCCATCAGCGCGGGCTCCAGCGCGCCCAGCCTCCCGGCCTCCGCCAGCGCCGCGCGCGCCTCCGCGTCGGCGATGCGGCCGCGGCGGTCCAGCCGCACCCGGCCGGTGAAGAGCGGGAGATCGATCGGCGCGCGCGCCGGGTCCACCGCCAGCACCTCGCCCTCCGCGGTCGCGGGGCGGAGCGTTCCCGCCTGCACCAGCGCGGCGGGCGACTTCTCCGTCACCCTGATGCGCAGCGTGCGCGGGAGCACGCGGACGATCTCGGCGTCCGCCACCGCGGGGTTGCGGCGCAGCGCGGCGACGTAGGGCGCGGGGTCGGTCCAGACGTTCAGGCCGACGGCCACGCCGCTCGCCCGCAGCACCTCGTGCGGCGCCAGGAGGCGCGCGCCGGTGACCTCGACGCGCTCCGCCGCGAACCAGTCGATCCGCCGCCCCGCGCGCGGCCCCCAGAACGGGCTCGACGCGGCGCCGGCCAGGAGCGCCAGCAGGAGCGCGCGGGCGGCGATCCGCTTCGCCCTCATCGCGCGGCCCCCGCCGGGGCGGTGAGGAGCTCCAGCAGCTCGCGCGAGGCCTCGTCCAGGTTCCCCGCGCCCATCGTCAGGCAGAGGTCGCCGGGGCGCAGCTCGGCGGCGACGGCCTCGACGATTTCGCCGCGGTCCGCGACGTAGCGCAGGTCGGCGCCCGCCTCGCGCGCGGGGACGGCGATCATCTCCCCCGTGACGCCGGCGATCGGCTTCTCGCGCGCGGCGTAGACGTCGGTGAGGAACACCACGTCGGCCAGCGCCAGCGCGCTCCCGAACTCCCGCGCGAAGTCGCGCGTCCGCGAGTAGAGGTGCGGCTGAAAGACGGCGACCAGGCGGCGGTCCGGGTGCGCGGCGCGCGCCGCCTTCAGCGTCGCCTCGAGCTCCGTGGGGTGGTGCGCGTAGTCGTCCACGAAGAGCACCCCGCCTGCCTCGCCCACCCGCTCGAAGCGCCGGTCGATCCCCGCGTAGTCCGCGATCCCGAGCTCGATGGTGGCCCAGTCCACCCCGAAGCGCCGGGCGACGGCGACCGCCGCGAGCGCGTTGCGGACGTTGTGCACCCCGGGCGCCCTGAGCCGCGCGGCGCCGAGCACCTTCCCCCGCTCGCGCACGGTGAAGCGCGCGCCGCCGCCGGAGAGGTCGACGTCCTCCGCGCGCAGCATGGAGCCGGCGTTCAGGCCGTAGGTCGTCACGCGCCCGGGGCCGCCGCGCAGGCGGTTGGCCAGGCGGCTGGCGCCGTGGTCGTCGGCGCAGCAGGCCACCATCCCGTCGTCGGGGACGCTCTCGGCGAAGTGGAGGAAGGCCTCCTCCACCGACTCCAGCGAGCCGTAGATGTCCAGGTGGTCGGCCTCCAGGGTGGTCACCACGGCGACGTGCGGGCGGAGCTGGTGGAAGGAGCGGTCGTACTCGTCGGCCTCGACCACGTAGACCTCGTCCCTGCCGCGGCGGAGGTTGCCGCCCCAGGCGGGGACGTGCGCGCCCACGAAGCCGGTGGGGTCGAGGCCGGCGGCGGCCAGGACGGTGGTGGTGAGCGTGGTGGTGGTGGTCTTCCCGTGCGTTCCCGCGATGCCGACCACGGTGCCGCGGTTGACGATGGCGCCCAGCGCCCGCGCCCGCTTCAGCACGGGGATGCCGCGCGCCCGCGCGGCGGCGATCTCGGGGTGGTCGTCCGGTACCGCGGCGGTCATCACCACGGCCAGCGAGTCGGCCACGTGCGCCGGATCGTGCCCCTCGGTGATGACGGCGCCGTGGCGCTGGAGGAGGCGCGCGGCGGCGTTCACCTGGTCCTGGCACCCCGTGACCTGCCCGCCGGCCAGCAGCAGCATCTCGGCGAGCGGGGCCATCCCCGCCCCGCCGATGCCGACGAAGTGCACCGGACCGCTCCGGGCCAGCTCCACGAGATCGATTTCGCTTTCGCTCACTATTCTAGCGCTCCACGGGTCCCGTCGCACTACCCTTCCCCCCGCTCTTCCCAGGCTTCGTAAACGGCAACGGCAGTCTCTCACAGAGGTCACAGAGGCCACAGAGATCACGCCTCCGTGCGTCACCTCGACCCCATCCGCATCGACCGGCTATAGATCCTTCGGCCTGCCGGCCATCTCGCTGCCGACGCCTGGTCGCGACCGGCCTCAGGATGACATCGTTGGGGTCTGATGCTGGCTACCCGCATCGATGCCGACGTGCAATCCGCGCAGGCGGATTTCGTGCTGTTCCAGCGGCGGGTTTCCAACCCGTCGACCACCCAACCCGTCGACCACCCCAACCCGTCGATGACCCAACCCGTCGATGATCCAACCCGTCGACCACCCCAACCCGTCGACGACCCGGCCGGCGCCTACCCCTTCCCCTGCCCCACCAGCCGCAGCAGCTCCGCCGCGATCCGGTCCGCGGCGTCCGGCCGGCCGCGCGCCTTCGCCTTCTCGGCGAGCTCGGTGCGGCGGGCGTAGTCGCGGGCGAGGGACATCATGTCGCTCCAGAGGCGGCCCGGGCCCAGCTCGCGCTCGGAGACCATCAGCGCCGCGCCCGCCTCGGCCAGCGCCACCGCGTTGTGGTGCTGGTGGTTGGCGGCCGCCGTGGGGAGCGGCACCAGGATCATCGGGATCCCCCACGCGGTCAGCTCCGCCAGCGACATCGCCCCGGCGCGCGCTACCGCGAAGTCCGTCGACGCCAGCGCACCCGGCATGTCCTGGATGTACGCGTGCGCCTTCACCCACGCGGGGCGCCCCATCTCCCCCAGCCGCGCGCTGATCCCGTCGTAGTTCCCCGTCCCCGTCGCCCAGAGGAGCTCGAAGCCCGGCGGCGGCGCCTCCAGCCTTCCCTCCACCACGCCGCGGACGTCGGCCAGCAGCGCCTCGTTCACCGTGCGGGCGCCCTGGCTCCCGCCCGTCACCAGGCACACCGTGCCGCCGCCGAGCCCGAAGCGCTGCCGCGCCGCCGCCCGGTCCACCGAGAGGTCCGGCTGCTGGATCGGGTTGCCGTACTCGAAGACCTCGGTGCGCTTCCCCGGCTTCAGGTACTTCCGCGCCTCGGGGAAGGCGAGGTGGAGCTGCCGCACCCGCCCCGCGAGCTTGCGGGTGACGAACCCCGGATACGAGTTCTGCTCCTGCAGCGCCACCGGCACCCCGCGCAGCAGCGCCCAGAGCGCCGCCGGCCCGCTCGCGTATCCCCCCGTCCCCACCATCAGCTCCGGCTTGAACTGGCCGAAGATGCGGCGCAGCCCCGCCAGCGAGCTGAACATCGCCGGGAAGAGCCGCCAGTTGGCCAGCGGCTGCGCGCGGCGGATCGGCTCCAGCGGGAGGAGCGCGTGCGCCACCCCCTTCTCCGGCAGCACCCGGCTCTCCACGCCCCGCCGCGCGCCGACGAAGAAGACCTCGGCCCGCGGATCGGCCCGCTTCACCGCCTCGCCCAGGTTGAGCGCGGGGTAGAGGTGCCCCCCGGTGCCGCCGCCGGCGAAGAGGACGCGCGCGCTCATGCCGGCGCCCCCTTCGCTGCCCGCGCCACGCTCAGCAGGATGCCGACGGCCGCGCAGTAGCCCAGCAGCGCGCTCCCGCCGTAGCTCATGAACGGCAGCGCCACCCCCGTGGTCGGCAGGAGCGAGAGCGCCACGCCCATGTGCATGAAGGCCGACACGGCGATCATGTTCGTCATCCCGATCGCCACCAGGTAGCCGAAGCGGTCCGGCGCGCGCGCGGCGATGCGGTACCCCACCCAGAGGAAGGCCGAGAAGAGCGCCACCACCAGCAGGATCCCCAGCAGCCCCCACTCCTCCGCGATCATGGAGAAGAGGAAGTCGTTGTGCGGCTCGGGAAGGAAGCCGTACTTCTGGCGGCTGGCGCCGATCCCCACCCCGCGCAGCCCGCCCGAGCCGATGGCGATCAGCGACTGGTTGATCTGGTAGCCGATCCCGTCCGCGTGCCCCGTGGGGTCGAGGAAGGCGGCGATGCGCTGCATCCGGTAGCCGGCGTGCGTGATCTGGTGCCAGACCACCGGCACGGCCAGCAGTCCGAAGAAGATGAAGTGCCCGATCCGGGCTCCGCCCGCGAAGAGGACCAGCGAGGCCAGGAGCACGATCAGCAGCGCCGCGCTCATGTTCGGCTCCAGCAGCACCAGCAGGGCGACGGGGAGCCAGACCACCAGAAAGGGGACCAGCCCCTTGCGCAGCGAGTGCAGCCGGTCGGCCTTCTTCACCACCAGCGCGGCGGTCCAGAGCATCACCGCGATCTTCGCCAGCTCCGAGGGCTGGAAGCTCATCCCCAGGTTGATCCACCGCCGCGCGCCGTTGATGCGCGGCGCGACGGCCTCCGTTCCCGGGAGGATGACGACGACCAGCAGCACGCCGACGCCGACCAGCATCGGCCAGGCCCAGAGGCGGAAGCGGCGGTAGTCCACCCGCGAGAGCACCGCGGCGACGACCAGGCCGATCGCGGCGGCGGTGAGCTGCTTCACCGCGAAGTAGTGCCCGGGATGGCCGGCCGCGCGCGCCATGAAGGCGCTCGCGCTGTACATCTCGATCAGCCCGAAGCAGAACGCGACGAAGGTGAGCCCCACCAGCGCCCGCGACTCCCACGTCTCCCCCACGGCGACGGCGGACGCCCCGGCGCGCGCGGCCCTCCGCTCGCGCGGGGGCGCGAGCGGCTGCAGCACCGCGGCCCCGCCCTCGGGGCGCCGGCGGACCAGGGCGAGCACGCTCACGCGGCGCCTCCGACGGTCGCGAGCTCCGCGGCCGCGCCGCCCCGCGCCAGCTCGGCGAAGCGCTTCCCGCGCTCCTCGTAGTTCACGAACATGTCGAAGCTGCTGCACGCGGGGGAGAGAAGGATCGCGTCGCCCGGCCGCGCCACCTCGCGCGCGCGCCGCACCACGTCGTCGAAGCCGCCGCGCACGCGCTCCACGGGCGCCTTCCCCCGCAGGTCGCTCTCGACGATCGGCGCGGCCTCGCCGTAGGCCAGCACCGCGCGGACGCGCCCCAGGTCGCCCAGCAGCTCGGTGTAGGGCTCGCCCTTGTGCCGCCCGCCGAGGAGGAGGACGGTGGGCCGGGTCATGCTGCGCAGCGCCACCTGGGTGGAGGCGATGTTGGTCGCCTTGCTGTCGTTGATCCAGAGCACGCCGTCGGCCTCGCCCACGGGCTCCAGCCGGTGCGGCGGCGCCTCGAAGCTCTGCAGCCCGCGGGCGATGGACTCGGGCGAGGCGCCCGCCAGCCGCGCGGCGATGGAGGCGGCCAGCGCGTTCGCCACGTTGTGCGGCCCCAGGATGCGCAGCCGGTCGGCGGGAAGGATGCGCTCCTCGCGCCCCGGCTCCAGCCTGAGCATCAGCCAGCCGTCCTCGCCCAGCCATCCCCCCAGCTCGTCCGCGCGCAGCGGCGAGCGGATGCGGAAGTAGTAGCGCGTCCCCGGCGCGTCGCCGGGGAGGTTGCGGGCCTTCTCGTCCTCGCCGTTCAGCACCCAGCGGCTCTCGCCGGTGGCGTTGCGGAAGAGGTGGGCCTTGTCGGCGTAGTAGCTGTCGACGCTGGAGTACCAGTCCAGGTGGTCGGGCGCGAGGTTGGTGAGGACGCCGATCCTCGGGTTGAACTCGCGGATGCCGCCGAGCTGGAAGGAGCTGGTCTCCACCACCGCCACGCGCGGCTGCGGCTCGCGCATCACCAGCTCGCTGAGCGCCGTGCCGATGTTGCCGCCCACCGCCGCGTCCTCGCCATGCTCGTGGAGCAGGTGGCCGATGAGGGAGGTGACGGTGGTCTTCCCGTTGGTGCCGGTGATGGCGATCACGGGGCACTCCAGCAGCCCGAAGGCGAACTCGATCTCGGGGACCACGGGCACGTGCGCGATCTCGGGCGCCCGCAGCACCGCCGCGGTGGGCGGGATGCCGGGGGAGAGCACGATCTTGTCGCAGCGGGCGAGCTTCCCCAGGTCGTGGCGGCCGACCTCGGCCAGTCCGCCCATGGCGTTGATGCTCTCGGCGGCGCGCCGCGTCTGCGGGTTGTCGGCGCCGTCGCTGGCGTACACGCGGGCGCCGCGCGACAGCGCCAGCCGCGCCGCCGCCAGCCCGCTGCGGGCCAGCCCCAGCACGCCGATGGTTTCGCCGACCAGAGTTGCGCTCATCGCCAATTCCTGCGTAGGGAGGTCGTGGTGCGTGTCCCTGGGTCTTGTGCCCGACCGGCGAGTGCCTAGTGCCTAGTCCCTAGTGCCCCGTAGCTCGTCGCGAACCGAAGTGCTGGAGTACCCGAAGAGGGTTGAATGCCTCACCTCACCGGCGTCCCCACACTCTCCCGCACACCACACCCTGCTGCCCTGCCCGATGCCGACCTCGCAGTCCGCGCAGGCGGACTTCGTGTAGTTGTAGCGGCGACTTCAGTCGCATCGTCGCGACAATTTCTTCGTGCTTCTCCGCTTCGCGTCGCGCCGCAACCTCATCGTCGCCCGCTCCCGTTGCGCGTCCTCGGCCAATCGGCATCACCGGCTATAGATCCTTCGGCCTGCCGTCTGTCCTGCTACCGCGGCTCTCTCGCGACCGGCCTCAGGATGACGTCATTGGGGTTGGCGCACCATGCAGGCGCCGCCCGACTCCCCAGCACTCAGCACTTAGCACTTCTGTTCCTAGGCTCTAGGCACTAGGCACTAGGCACTTCTGTTCACCGAATCTTCAGCGTCGCGAACGCCACCAGCGCACACATGATCCCCATGATCCAGAACCGGATGATCACCTTGCTCTCGTGCCACCCGATCTGCTCGAAGTGGTGGTGCAGCGGGGCCATGCGGAAGATCCGCCGTCCCGTGCCGTAGCGCCGCCTGGTGTACTTGAAGTAGACCGTCTGCAGCATCACCGAGAGCGCCTCGGCCACGAAGATCGCCCCCACGATCCCCAGCAGGAACTCCGCGCGCAGCAGCACCGCCACGCACCCCAGCACCCCCCCGATCGCCAGGCTCCCGGTGTCGCCCATGAACACCTCGGCCGGGTGCGCGTTGAACCAGAGGAACCCCATGCACCCCCCCGCCAGCGCCACCAGGAACACCGCCAGCTCCCCCGCGCCCGGGATGTAGAACACGTTCAGGTAGTTGGCCGCGTCCACCCGCCCCAGCAGGTAGGCGAAGAGCGCGAAGGTCACCGCCGCGATCGCCGAGAGCCCCGCCGCCAGCCCGTCGAGCCCGTCCGTGAGGTTCACCGCGTTGCTGCAGCCGACGATGATGAAGGTCACGAACAGGATGTAGAGCGGCCACCAGAGCGTCAGGTGCATCGTCTTGAAGAAGGGGATCTGCGTCCAGGCGAAGGGATAGGTCGGCACCCCCAGCTCGCCCGTGTCCGTCATCCGCGCCGCCACCACCAGCGCGACCCCCAGCAGCAGCCCGGCCGCCGTCTGCCCGATCAGCTTGTAGCGCCCCTTCAGCCCCTCCGTCTTCTTGCGCGTGATCTTCAGGTAGTCGTCCATGAACCCCAGCGCCCCCAGCCACGAGAGGGTGAGGACCACCGCCCAGGTGTTCAGGGTGTCGAGCCGCGCCCAGAGGAGGGTGGGGATCACCGTCGCCAGCACGATCAGCACGCCGCCCATGGTCGGGGTGCCGCTCTTCCCCAGGTGCGTCTGCGGCCCCTCGGTGCGCACCACCTGGCCCACCTTGAGCATCCGCAGCCGGCCGATGATGGAGGGACCGAACCAGAACGCCACCAGGAACGCCGTCACCACCGCCCCCGCCGCGCGAAAGGTCACGTAGCGGAAGACGTTGAAGGCGATGTTCTGGTCGGCGAGCGGCACCAGCAGGTAGTAGAGCACCTCAGGCCCCCGCGTGCGCGGTCGGTGCCGGCGTCCCCCCGGACGCCCCGGCGAAGTCCCGCTCCAGCAGCGCGAGCAGGCGCTCCAGCGCCACCCCCCGCGACCCCTTGAGCAGGACGGTCTCGTCTCCCTCCATCCGGCCGCGGAGCACCTCGTACGCCTCCAGCGGGTCCTCCACCGCGATCACCCGCCCGTCGCCCGCCGCGTCCGCCAGCGCGGGGACGAAGTCGCCGGTGGCCACCAGCAGGTCGATCCCGTTCCCCAGCTTCTCCGCCGCCAGCGCGCCCACGGAGCGGTGCAGCCCCTCGGCGTGGGCGCCCAGCTCCCGCATGGTCCCGATCACCGCCACCTTGCGCCCCCGCGCCGGGAGCGAGGCGAGCAGCTCCAGCGCGGCGCGCGTGCTCGGCGGGTTCGCGTTGTAGCAGTCCGCCAGCACGTCGAGCGTGCCCACGCGCATCCACTCGCTGCGCATCTTCGGCGCGGGCATGGCGGCGATGGCCTTCGCGCTCTCCTCGACGGAGACGCCCAGCTCGGTCGACACGCCGAGCGCCACCAGCGCGTTGCGCACGTTGTGCATCCCCGGCAGCGGCAGGTCGACCACCACGCCGCGGAAGCTCCAGCGCGTCGCGCCGCCCGGCAGCACCTCCACCCCCTCGTTCCCGCCGTCCGGCCGCACCTCCGCCGCCTCGCCGAAGCCGGCCACGCGCAGCCGCCCGCCGACGATCCGCGCGGCGCGCTCGGGGAGCTCGTCCGGCTCCTCGGCCACCACGGCGACGCCGCCGGGGCGCAGGTGGCGGAGGATGGAGAGCTCCTCCTCCAGCACGCCCTCGACGGAGCCCAGCCCCTCCAGGTGCTCCTCGCCGATGGAGGTGATCACGGCCGCGTCGGGCTCCACGATGGCGCCCAGCAGCTCGATCTCCCCCGGCTCGTTGGTCCCCGTCTCCACCACCAGCACCTCGGCGTCTTCCGGCGCGGCGAGGAGGGTGAGGGGGACGCCCACCTGGTTGTTCAGGTTCCCCGTGGTCGCGTGCACCCGGAAGCGCGGCGAGAGCGCGGCGCGCAGCAGCTCCTTGGTGGTCGTCTTCCCGTTGCTCCCCGCGACGGCCACCACCTTCGCGCCGTGCGCGCGGCGGCGGTGGCGGCCCAGGCGGCCGAGCGCGTGCAGCGTGTCGTCCACCACGTAGTAGCGGCGGTCCGCCGGCGCGTCGGGCGGAATGCGGGAGACCACGGCCGCCGCGGCGCCCGCCTCGAAGGCCTGCGCCAGGAAGCCGTGCGCGTCGAAGCTCTCCCCCTTCAGCGCCACGAACAGGGAGCCCGGCGCGATCTTCCGCGTGTCGGTCGACACCGCCGTGTACTCCACCGCGCCCTCCCCTCCGGACCCCGTTCCCAGGGCCCGCTCCACCTCGTCACCCGTCCAGCGAAACCCGCTCAACCACCACCTCCGCCCGCGTCGTCGTCCTCGGCAAAGACCTCGCGCACCACCTTCCGCTCGTCGAACGGACGCTTCTCCTTGCCGACGATCTGAACCGTCTCGTGGCCCTTGCCGGCGAGCAGGATCAGGTCGTCGGGAGATGCGTTCCGGAGGGCGAAATGGATGGCCTCGCGGCGGTCGGAAACGCGCTGGCGGGGTGCACTTCCCATGCCGCGCTCGATGTCGTCGAGGATGCGCTCGGGGTCCTCCGTGCGGGGGTTGTCGGAGGTCACCACGACCACGTCGGCGCCCTCCGCGGCGACGCGCCCCATCTCCGGCCGCTTCCCCGCGTCGCGGTCGCCGCCGGCGCCGAAGACCACCCACAATTTCCCCTTCACCCTCGGCTTCACCGCCGCCAGCGCGCGCTCCAGCGCGTCGGGGGTGTGGGCGTAGTCGATCAGCACCGTGGCCGTTCCCGGCGGGGTCGGCACGCGCTCCAGGCGGCCGGGGACCTGCGGCAGCGTCGCCAGCCCCGCGGCGATCTCCTCCAGCGGCCACTCCAGCGCCCAGAGGACCGCCGCGCAGCCGACCGCGTTCGCAACGTTGAAATCGCCGAAGAGGGGGAGATGGACTGGAGACGACCCCCCGGACACCTCCAGTACCATCTCCACCCCCCCCTCTCCGGCGCGTACCTCGCGCGCCCACACGTCCGCCGGGGCGGAGGTGCTGAAGCGGACGACCCGGCGGTTTCGCGATGCCCCCACACCGTTCCATGCCGGATCGTCCGCGTTCAGCACGACCGCGCCCGCGGGCTTGAGCAGCTCCACCAGGCGGAGCTTCGCCGCGCGGTACTCCTCCATCGTCTGGTGATAGTCCAGGTGGTCCCGGGTCAGGTTGGTGAACAGCGCCGCGTCGAACCGCACCGCCGCCAGGCGGTCCTGGTGGAGCGCGTGCGAGCTGGTCTCCATGGCCACCGCCTCCACCTTCACCGGCGCCCCTTCCGCCTTCGTTGCCGCCTCGCCCTCGCGCAGCAGCCGGAGCCAGCGGGCCACGTCGGTCGGCCCGGGGGTGGTCAGCCCCTCCGTCCCCGGGATCACCTTCCCCTCGCGGTCCACCGCGCCGAGCGTCCCGATGCTGGCGGCCGGCGCGCGCCGCCCCAGCAGGTGGCGGAGGATGGCCGCGCTGGTCGTCTTCCCGTTCGTCCCGGTGACGCCGACCAGCGTGATCTCCTCCCACGGGTCCCCGTAGACGGCGGCCGCGGCGTGGGCGGCGGCCAGCCGCCCGTCCGTCACCTCGATCTGCGGGAGGGCGATCCCCTCCGCGCGCCGCTCCACCGTGGCCCCCGCCGCCCCGCGCGCCGAGACCTCGGCCAGGAAGCGGTGCGCGTCGACCTCCGTCCCGGCGTAGGCGCAGAAGAGGTGGCCGCTCTTCACCTTCCGCGAATCCGTCCACGCCTCGGCCACCGGGCGGGCGGCGGCGCGGTCGGCCAGGCCGCGCTCGCCCTTCAGCAGCCCCTCGCGCCGGAGCCGCGCGGCCACGTCGGCCAGGGAGGCTCGGGCGGCCGTCATCAGCCCTCTCCGATCAGGGTGAGGGTGTCGCCGCGGGCGAGGAGCGCCCCCGCGGCCGGCCAGGTGCCCTTCACCGCCCCGCTCCCCTGCAGCCGCACGTGGAAGCCGAGCGCGTGCAGCCGCCTCGTCCCGTCGCGCAGCGCCAGCCCCGCCAGCGCGGGGACGGGCACCGGGCCCGGATCCACCCGCGGCGCCGGCGGCGGGCGGCGGTCGAGGAAGACGTAGGTCCCCTCGCGCCCCTCGGCCGCGGGCGCGTCCGGCGCTTCCGCCGGGAGGGCGAGCGGCGCCGCGGCGGATTCCGCGTGCGTCCGCGAGCCGAGCAGCGCGCGCCGGTCGAGGGCCGAGGTGCGCGCGGCCAGGATCGCCTGCAGCGTGGAGCGCGTCACCGGCGCGGCGGTCAGGCCGCCGTAGTAGTCGCCCTGCGGCCGGTCGAGCTTCACGTAGATCACGAGCTGCGGCGACCGCGCCGGGAAGAACCCGACGAAGGAGGAGTTGTACTCCCCCGCCACGTAGCGCCCGTCCGGCCCGGTGCGGCGCGAGGTCCCCGTCTTCCCCGCCACCTCGAAGGTGCTGAGCGAGGCGTGCGTCCCGGTGCCGTCGGCCACCACCTCCACCAGCACGTCGCGCAGCGCGGCGGCGACCTGCTCCGGGATCGCCCGGCGGACGGCGCGCGGCGCGTGGCGCTCCGCCGATCCGTCCTCCGCGCGGACCTCGCGCACCAGCCGCGGCTCCATCAGCACGCCGCCGTTGGCCAGGGCGCCGTACGCCATCGCCATCTGCAGCGGGGTGACGGAGATCTCGTAGCCCATCGCCAGGCTGGCGGGCGACACCGCGGTCCAGCGGTCCGGGCGCCGCAGCCGGCCGCTCGACTCCACCGGGTACTCCACCCCCGTCGCCGTGCCGAAGCCGAAGTCGCGCAGCGTGCCGTACTGCTCGGGCGCGGGGAGGCGCGGGGAGAGCTTCGCCATCACGATGTTGCTGGAGACGCGCAGCCCGTCGCGCAGCGTCAGCCACTCGTAGGGGTGCACGTCCTCGATCACCCGCCCCTCCGGCGTGGTCCACGCCCCCTGCTCGGCGTAGACGCGGTCCGTCAGCGCCGCCCGGTTCCCCGCCAGCAGCCCGGCGACGAAGAAGGGCTTGAGCGTGGACCCCGGCTCGTACGGCTCCACGAAGGCGGAGAGGGTGGTCGACGCCGGCCGCTTCGACACCGCCGCCAGGATCTCCCCCGTGCGCGGGTCGGTGAGGATCAGGTCGCCGCCGGAGGCGTGGGTGGCGCGCACCTGCTCCTCCAGCGCCGCGTCGGCGATCTCCTGCAGGTCGAAGTCGAGGGAGAGCACCACGTCGGCCCCGTCGCGCGGCGCGAGCGCGGGGAGGGAGAACGTCGCCTCCTTCCGCCCGTGCGCGTCGCGGCGGAGGACGGAGAAGCCGTCGGCGCCGCGCAGCAGCGAGTCCATCGCCTGCTCGATCCCCCCCAGCGCCCGCCCGTCGCCGCTGACGGCGCCCAGCACCTCGCGGCCCACCTCGCCCTGCGGGTAGAAGCGCTCCAGCCGCCGCTCCACGTAGATCCCCCGCACCTCGCCCAGCCCGCGCCGCTGCTCCACGGTGAAGCGCCCCGGCAGGACGGCCCAGGGGCGGCGGGGATCGGTGGCGCGGCGCGCCTCGGCCCGGGTGAGCCCGAGCGCGCGGGTCAGGCGGCGGACGGCGTCGGCGCGGTCGCGCACCTCGCGCGGGGCGATGGAGACGGCGAAGGTCTCGCGGGTGAGCGCCAGCGCCACCCCGTCGCGGTCGTAGATGGCGCCGCGGCGCGCGGGGAGCGGCACCCGCGTCTGCTGCTGCCGGGCCGCCACGCCGCGCCAGTGCTCTCCCTGGAACCCCTGGAGCTGCACCGCGCGCCCCACGATCAGGAGCGCCGCCAGCCCGAGGGACGCCGCCAGCAGCGTGCGCCGGCGCATCAGCCGCTCGTCCACCGCGGTGGCCACGGCGGGGGATGGGGATGCGCTCATCGCCCCTCCTCCGCCACGGAGTCCGGGCGCGGCGCGGCCGAGGCGGAAACGGGGAGGAGCACCACCTCCTCGTCGCGCGCCACGTGCATCCCCAGCCGCTGCTCCGCGTACCGCGCGATGCGGTCGCGCCGCTGCAGCTCCAGGATGCGCGTCGTCAGCTCGTCACGCTCGGCCTCGGCCACCGCCACCTCCTCGCGCACCCGCTCCAGCTCCCGGAACCGGTCCCGCCCCACCGTCTGCCTCCACACCACGCTCGCCAGCGCCGCCACCAGCACCACCGCGTACGCCATCCACAGGAGCCGCGACCGCCGCCGCCTGCGCCGCGCCTCCACCTCCGCCCGCGGCGCCTCCCACCGGCTGGGTCCCGCGGCGGGGCGGCTCACGCGTGCCTCCAGGCACGCAGGCGGGCGCTCCGGGCGCGGACGTTCCGCTCGACCTCGTCCGCCAGCGCCACCACCGCCCTGCGGGTGATGGGCTCGCCCTGCGCGACGCCGCCGCAGGCGCACACCGGGAGCCCCGGCGGGCAGGTGCAGGCGCGGCTCCAGTCGCGGAAGGCGTTCTTCACTGGCCGGTCCTCCAGCGAGTGGTAGCTCAGCACCGCGAACACCCCGCCCGGCGCCAGCGCGTCGCGGAAAGCCGGGAGCGCCGCCTCGAGCTGCTCGATCTCGCGGTTCACCGCGATCCGGAGCGCCTGGAAGATCCTGGCGCGGTCCCCCGCGTCGGCGCGGGGGATGGCGCGGCCGATGGCCTCCAGCAGGTGGTCGCTGGTCGCGAACGGCGCCCGTTCCCGCATCTCCACGATCACGCGCCCCAGCATCCGCGAGCGCTTCTCCTCTCCGTACTTCCAGAACAGGCTCGCCAGCTCCTGCTCGTCCAGCTCGTTCAGCAGGTCGGCCGCGGTGGGCTCGCCCTCCGTCGCCTGCCCCATCCGCATGTCCAGCGGCGCCCCTGCGCGGAAGGTGAAGCCGCGCCCCGCCTCGTCCACCTGGTGCGAGCTGATCCCCAGGTCCAGCAGCACCCCGGCGAGCGACCCCGGCGCCACCCCCGCCGCCCGCACCGCGTCGGCGAAGGGAGAGCGGACCAGCCGCACCCGCTCGCCGAACCGCTCCAGCCGCTTCCCCGCCTCCGCCAGCGCGTCGGGGTCTCGGTCGACTCCGATCAGCCGGGCCTCCGGCCCACGCTCCAGCAGCGCCTCGGCGTGCCCTCCGCCGCCCAGCGTGCCGTCCAGGTACGTCCCGCCGCGCTCCGGGCGCAGCACCCCCATCACCTCCTCCACCATCACCGGCGCATGGTAGGCGGAGGCGAAGTCGCTCATGCCGCGCTTCGCTGCCGGAGGGCGGTGGCCGTGGTCAGCGTGGCGCCGCAGCCGCGGCAGAGGCACCAGTCCGCGCCCAGGAAGCTCCCCAGCTCGGCCATCGCCTCGAAGGGCCCCAGGTGCCGGTCGAGCGCGCAGAGCACCACCGGGCGCGGCGCGGGGCGCGGGGCGGCCCGGGGCGGGTGGAGCGAAGGGAGGATCACGGCGCCTCCGCGGCGGGGGGTGGGCGTCATCCGAAGACCTTGAGGGTGATGTCGTCCGACTGCTCCGCCGGTGCGGTCACGGCGGTGAAGCGCTCGGGGTTCCAGATCTCGATGCGGTCGATGGCGCCCACCACCAGCGCGGGGCCCGCGATCCCGACCGCGTCCTGCATGCGCTGGGGAACGAGGATGCGCCCCTGCTTGTCGGGCACGACCTCGACCGCGTTGGCGGTCACGCGCAGCGCCCAGGCCCGGTTGGCGGGCGAGCCGCGCATGGCCTCGCGCAGCTTCTCCTGCACGCCCTTCCAGGTGTCATGGGGATAGAGGGTGAGCGACTCGGGAAAGACGTGCACCAGCACCAGGGCCTGGTCGCCGCTCTCGCGCCGGAAGTGCGCGGGAAGGCTGAGCCGGCCCTTCTCGTCGATCTGGTGCTGAAAGCTTCCCAGGTACCCGCTCATGCGGCTCCCGAAAGGGTGGCCGTCCCCTGCTTCCCCACTTAATCCCACTTTTCCCCACCGCAGCAAGCTAACGTGCGTTTCCCAAGCGTCAAGGCGAAGATATTCCGAAGATGTTCGTGGAGTTGCCGCCGGGAAGGACGCGCAGAGACACTGCGATTTTCGGTCCAGCGTCAGCGGGTGGGATGAAGTGGGGGGAAGATCATACCATGTCCGCTTCAAGCGCGCGTTTTGGAACCCTCCCCCAGCAGACGTCATCCTGAGGCCGGCCACGCTGCGCCTTCGGCATGCTCGATCCCTCGCAGGCCGAAGGATCTATAGCATGTGAAGGCACTCAGCCAAGGAAACGCACTCTCAGTCTTCGCGTTCCGGCCTCGGCACACATCGCCGACTCACGTGCTGCCGCGATTATAGATCCTTCGGCCTGCAAGATCTTTCGCGGGCGCGTTTGCAGCGAGACCGGCCTCAGGATGACGTCTGGGACTTCGTGAGGTTTCTCAACCGTCTTTGAGGTTCGCCGCCGGGTGCCGGCGCGACGCCTCTTTACCGCTTCCCCGCAGCCGGAAGGCAGGGATGAACACCACCACCGCCGACGCGACCGCCTCCACCTTCACGCTCCCGGAGCACGTCGGCCTCGCGACGGTGCCGCCGCCGCCGCTGGAGGGGAGGGCGATGAACCCCGTCCCCGGGTGGATGGAGGTGCTGCGCGAGCAGTTCTCGTCGGTGGGGCTCGCGCTGAAGCGCGAGGCGATGGTGGTGGCCGGCGTCCTGGGCCTCTTCACCGCCTTCGTCCTGCTCCAGCCCGGCCGCGGCGAGATCGTGCTGTCGCCCATGGCGGGGGTCGCCACGGCGCTCGCGGCGCTGCTGATCCCCATGGTGGTCTGGAAGGGCGAGGACCCGGCGCGGCGGGGCTATCACCACGCGATGCCCGTTGAGCACGGCCCGCACGCCATCGCTCG
>JBJMPM010000098.1:0-18373 GCA_045803205.1 Longimicrobiaceae bacterium | reverse complement strand
CCCCCTCGGTGGGGGGGGGCCCGCCTCTGTTCCTGCTGGCGCGAAGGAAAACTGCCCTGTCTCACACGGTGTCAACGGAGTCAACGGAGTCGATGTTACCGTTGACTCCGTTGACTCCGTGTGAGGTCCTTTCTTTTCGGGATTCGGGGATGAGACCTTTGTCGTGAATCGGAATCCACGCTACAATCGTACGCTCGCCAGTGTGGGCCCAACGATCCCTGGGAGTGTGCGATGACGGACGAGCGCCGGTACGATGACGACGAGGTCGCCGCGATCTTCGAGGCCGCCGCGAGCCCTCAGGCCAGGGGCCGCGCCCTGGCCACCAGGGACGGGCTCTCGCTGGCGGAGCTGCAGGCGATCGGAGGCGAGGCGGGGATCGCGCCGGAGCGGATCGCCGGCGCGGCCGCGGCCCTCGACCTGCGCCGCGGAGCCGCTCCCCGCCGTACGTACCTGGGGATGCCGGTCTCCGTCGGCCGGATCGTCGACCTGCCGCGCGCACCCGCGGACCGCGAGTGGGAGCTGCTCCTGGCGGAGCTGCGCGAGACCTTCGGGGCGCACGGCAAGGACCGCTCGAGCGGCAGCCTGCGCGCCTGGACCAACGGCAACCTCCACGCGTACGTCGAGCCCACCGAGGCCGGTCACCGCCTGCGGCTCGGAACGGTGAAGGGCAACGCCATCGTGCTCGGCCGGATGGGAATCGCCGGCCTGCTGGTCGGCCTGCTGATGGCCCTCTTCCTCTTCGCCACCGGCGAGGTGGGAGATGCCAGCCTCTTCGCGCTCATTGCCGCGCTGGGAGCAGCCGCGCTGGGCGCCAACGCGCTCCGCCTCCCCGGCTGGGCCCACGAGCGCGAGGAGCAGATGGAGCACATCGCCGCCCGGGCGCGCACCCTGATCGGCCCCGAATAGAACAACGAGACGCTTTTCCAGGCCTGATTCACCAGGTGAATCTTCGGATCATTCCTGTCCGAGGAGAGCAGGCGGAGAAGCTTTTGGAGGAATGGAGGCGGCTGCATGGCCCGTGAGGCGTCACGATCGAGCTGACCAACGGCTGCGTCTTCGCCTTCCCGCCCGCGCTCGCGCAGGGGCTGGGGAGCGCGTCCGAAGACGAGCTGGCAGCGGTGGAGGTGATGCCGGGCGCGGAGAGCATCTACTGGGAGTGCCTGGACGTCGGCTTCTCGGTTCCCAACCTGATCGCCGGCTCCTTCGGCACGAAGGCGTGGATGCGCGAGCTTGGGCGCGCCGGCGGACGCGTCCGGTCGCCGGCCAAGACGGCCGCGGTTCGCGAGAACGGGAAGAAGGGCGGCCGGCCCCGCAAAGCCGTCTGAGACAAACAGGATTTCCCAATCTAAGTCGTTGCAGGCACGCAAGATGCAATCGTCATCGCCACCCGAAACCCGGAGGAGGCGATGAGCATCAGACGATCCCTGGCAATCGTGGCGGCGAGCGTGGCGATGCTCGGGTCGGCGGCGTGCAGCGGCGGGGGCGGCGGCAATCCGCTGGCCTCGGACCCCGACGGGCCGTCCATCCCGGCGCCGCGCGACACCTCGGCCATGGCCCCGCCCAGGGTGCCGGTGGGCTGATCCGGCACCGCGCCCCGAGGCCGACGGGTTGGAAACCCGTCGCTGGAACGGCACGAAGTCCGCCTTCGCGGACTATGCCGCGGTCCTGGCGTGGCCCCGACCGGCGGCGATGCATCCCCTCAGCCGCGGGCCGCGACCTTCGGGCCGGAGAGAACCGTTCTAGTCGTCGCCCGGCGCCTCGCGAGCGAGGCCGAGCTGGCGGAGCTTCTTCTGCAGGCTCTGACGGTGCATGTCGAGCGCGCGGGCGGTGGCGGAGACGTTGCCGCCGTGGCGCTCCAGCGCCGCCTGCAGGTACGCGCGGTCGAAGGCGTCCAGCGCCCGCTCGCGTGCCTCCGCGAACGGTAAGTCCGCCAGCGCGGCGTCCACGGGGCCCAGGGGCGCCATGCTCGCCGCCACCTGCGCGGGGAGGTCGGCCGCCTCGATCTCCTCCCCCTCCGCCATCACCACCGCCCGCTCCAGCGCGTTGCGCAGCTCGCGCACGTTCCCCGGCCAGTCGTACGCCAGCAGCGCCCGCCGCGCGCCCCCGGAGAGGCCACGCACCGGGCGCCCGTGGCGCGCCGCCATCTCCGCCAGGAAGTGCAGGGCGATGGAGGGCACGTCCTCGCGCCGCTCGCGCAGCGGGGGGAGGTGGAGGGTGATCACCTGCAGCCGGTAGAGCAGGTCCTGCCGGAAGGCGCCCTCGGCGGAGAGCCGGTCGAGCGGGCGGTGGGTGGCGGCGAGCACGCGCACGTCGACGGAAGTCGGCCGGGTGGCGCCGACGCGGGTCACCTGCCGCTCCTCCAGCGCGCGCAGGAGCTTGGCCTGGGCGGGGAGCGCCAGGTCGCCGATCTCGTCCAGGAAGAGGGTGCCGCCGTCCGCGGCCTCGAACAGCCCCTCGCGCTCGCGGTCGGCGCCGGTGAACGCGCCCTTCAGGTGGCCGAAGAGCTCGCTCTCCACCAGCTCGCCGGGGAGGGCGGAGCAGTTGAGCGCCACGAAGGGCCCGCCGCGGCGGCGGCTCTCGGCGTGCAGGGCGCGGGCGACGACCTCCTTTCCCGTGCCGCTCTCGCCGGTGATGAGCACGGTGGCGTCGGTGGGCGCGGCGCGGCGCACCACGCGGGCCACGTCGCGGATGGCGGCGCTCTCGCCGATCAGCCCGTGCAGCTCGCCGGCGAGCTCCTGGCGCAGCCGGGCGTTCTCGGCGCGCAGCGCCAGCACCTCGTGCGCGCGGCGGGCCAGGGCGCGTACCTCCTCGTTGTCGAAGGGCTTGGGGATGTAGTCGTACGCACCGTTCTTGAGCGCGCGGACGGCGGTGCGCTCGTCGCCATGCGCCGTCATCAGCACGAAGAGGCTCCCGGGGTGGCGCGAACGGACCTCGTCCAGGAGCTGGAGCCCGTCCATCGCCGGCATGGTGAGGTCGCTGACCACCAGGTCGGCGGGCCACTCCTCCAGCAGCCCGAGCGCGGCGGGGGCGTGCGCCGCCTCGCGCACCTCGTGCCCCGCCTCGTCCAGCAGCTCGGTGAGCGAGAAGCGGATCGACGGCTCGTCGTCGACGACCAGGATCTTCACGGGTTACAAGCTTTCATCGAAGCCTCGGGCGGAGGGGGGTCTCGCGACTATGCGAGTAAACTCGCCGCTACAACATCACGCTGTCCGCCTTCGCGGACATCACCGCAGCAAACGATCGCGCCGAGCAGGAATCTCGTCGCCGCGCGGTGTGGTGTGAACGGCACCTGCGGGTGTGCACGAACTCACCCATCCCGAAGTCCGCGCAGGCGGCGCGCAGGCGGACTGTGTGCAGTTGTAGCGGCGAGTTCACTCGCATAGTCCCCCAAAACAACCCCTGTTCACGGCCGCCGCTGCAGGCGCGGGGTGACGCCGAGGATGCCGACGTATTCGCCGTCGCTGCGGACGCCGGCGGAGGGGACCCGGAGGCCGGAGATGGAGCCGTCCAGGTAAAGGGCGTCGGGGCAGTGCAGCTCGTCGCGGACGAAGAGCGCCAGCTCGCGGATGGAGGCGCCGCGCGGGGCGAAGACCAGCGCCACCTCGTGGGGCGAGCAGGCGGCGACGGCGTTGCGGCTGACGGTGGTGTCGCCGCGCAGGGAGTGTGGCGTGCCGCGGCGGAGGAGGAGCGGGCCGGACTGCGTGGCCTCATGCATCGTCGGCAGCAGGCGCGCCGCCTCGGAGGTCTCCACGACGTGCGCGGTGCCGGAGCGGGAGACGTAGAACACGCCGTTCGGCTGCGCGAAGAAGTTTCCGCGCCCCTCGCCAGGCGGCGGGTCGGGCGAAGGGTTCAGCGGCCGGAGCGGTGGCGCGCCACGCTCCAGGTGCAGCCCGGCGGGCTCGCGGGTGCGGTAGAAGATCCCCGCGTTGGTGGCGGCGAGGAGCCGTTCGCCGCGCCCGCGCAGCCACCGGTCGAGCGCCGCGAGCGAGCCGAACGGACGTCCCGCATCATCCTTCCAGAACAGCCGCACCTCGGCGCGCGCGAGGTCGACGCGCACCACCTGGTAGAGGCGCCCGCCGGAGCGCATCTCCCGGTACTCGACGCCGTCTTCATCCGGCCGCTGGGCAGAGCAGCCGGACGCCGCCACCACGGTGAAGGCCGCGGCTGCGAGGAGCCGGGTGAGAGCCGGAGGAAGCGTCATGCGGACGAGGCTTCAGCGATGGAGGTAGAAAATCTCGACATCTCGACTATGCGAGTAAACTCGCCGCTACAACATCACGCAGTCCGCCTTCGCGGACTTCGCCGCTGCCAGGAACCGCGCCGGCCCAGGATCTTGCCCGCCGCGTAGCGCCTGCCCTGCGAACGACATCTCGCGGCCATGCGCGAAATCCGCCCATCCGGAGTCCGCGCAGGCGGACTTTGGGCCGTTGTTGCCGCGATTTCAATCGCCTTCGTGAATCAGACAACCCTCACGCACGCTCGGCCTCTCCGTAGAGGAAGAAGCTCTCCGTGGCCGAGACGTTGGCGCGCCAGCCGAGCGCTTCGAGGCGCGCCTGGAGGCGGGCGGGATCGTAGAAGATCTTGTAGATGCTGTAGCGGCTGCCGTCGTTCAGCTTGCGCTCGGCGATGATGTCGTCCTCGTCCGGGAGCACGTGGTCGCTCGCGGTGGAGAGCTCCGACCGCAGCGAGTCCACGAAGAACGCGCGGCCGCCGGGGTTCAGCGCGCCGCGCACCATCTCCCAGAACGCCTCGAAGCGCTCCGGCGGCACGTGCGAGAGCCAGAAGGAGAAGAACACCACGTCGTACCCGCCCTCCGGCCTATACGCGAAGATGTCCGCCTGCACCCGCCGCACCCGCGGGTCCGGGACGCGCTCGGCGTTGAGCGCGAGCACCTCGGCCGAGGCATCGACGGCGGTGATCTCGTTGGCCGAGCCAATCAGCTGCTCCGTCCACCATCCGGTGCCGCAGGCCAGCTCCAGGATACGGCCGGTGGGGTGGAAGAGGCGAAGGGCATCGCGCACCTCCTCGACCTCGCCCTCCCAGCGCGCGCGGAACTCGGGGCCATGGTCGTATCGCCCCTGCCGCAGGAACCACTCGTCGTACTCACCGGCGCGAACGCGATAGTACGCCTTCTGCTGTTCGATCAGGTCTTCCATTTCGCCCTCTTCACAGATGGCGTATATGAACTAACCTTTGTTGTAAGAACAACCCTGCGCCGACGAGACCATGCTGAACCTACACCTCAAAGTCCTAAATCACACCTACCAATACTTTCGTGCGTCCGGAGACTGGCCACTGGCACGGAAGCTCGAATTGGACTTTGCAGACGAAGGCGAAATCGACCAGATCGCAGATGAAATCGGCCCAGACTACATCATCTGCCAAGAGATGCATTCGCTTGATGCAATCTGTTTCTTGAGACTAGCAGGAATTGAACTCTGCGACGGAGCGGAAGATGACGTACAGAACTTTCTCAGGGTAATCCCTATCTTCGCCAACGCCTATTCGGAAGATCCGACTGCCCAAGTAACGAATCAGCATTTAGCCGAACAGCTACAGCTGGATAAGCTTGCCACCAAGCGACTTTGCCGAATTCTATGGAATGAAGGAATCCTCTATTCGTCAGCGTCGTTCTCGAATGATGGCTCGACGGCCTCGTTTTCACCCAATCGAGCGTCATTCAAACTACGGAAGGTTAAGAGCCTCACTGAATATCTCGAACAGAGAGAGAACGTACATACTCCCCGCAAGTTACACTTCGGTTGGAGTCCGGCTACCGAGTTAGCTGTCTCTTCCGACGAAAAACGAACGCGCGAAAATGGAGCGTACATTCCAGAGATAAACACCGATCTAGTCCAGGATACACAACTGCGAGAACTGCTTACGCGCGATCTAGTCGAGCTTCAGAAGTGCTTCGATCAAGAAGCATGGAAGGCTGTCGGCTTACTGGCCGGAAGTTGCTCTGAAGCAATCCTTCTCGACCTACTTTCTCGCAATCCTTCAGCCATACCGCCAAAATATCAAGCCCAATGGCAGAAGCAGTCGAGTTTAACGGATCTTACACGATACGCCGTAAACGCGGGGTTGCTCGCACCACTCGAAGAAACGCTTGTTGGGCATCTAAAAGAGTGGAGGGATCAGATCCACCCTTGGCGGTCCCTCCAAACACCGAGGCCTTCGCGAGCTACCGCCAGGGCACTTTTGACGCTGCTTGAGCTTCTGTCTGAAAAGCTCTGAGACTCTGTGGGGGCGATTTGCTGGCCTCCGATTGAATGCAGAGGCGAAACTCGGCGCCGCCGCCGGGGGCGTCGCCCACCTCGACCTTCCAGGCGTACTCGCGGGCGAGGCGGCGGACCACGGTCAGGCCGAGGCCGGTGCCGCCGGAGGCGCTGTGGAAGGGCTCCCAGATCCGCTCGCGCTCGTCGGGCGGGATGCCGGGGCCGTGGTCGCGCACCGTGAGCTCCACGCCCTCCGCCGCCTCGCGCGCCCGCAGCTCGACCGCGGTGCCCTCCGGCGCGTGGGCGAGCGCGTTCAGCAGCAGGTTGAGCAGCGCCTGCGCCAGCGGCTCGCGCGCGGCGGGCGCCTCCACCCCGCCCGCGTCCGTCACCAGGCGAACCCGCGCCTTCTCCGCGCGGCCGCCCACCAGCAGCGCCAAGTCGTCGAAGAGCGGCGCCAGCGGCGTCCGTCCATCCCCCGCCTCCTGCCGCGGTGCGCGCCGCGCGATGCCGAGGAGGTTCGCCACCAGCCGCTCCACCCGCCCCACCTCTTCCAGGATCACCCCGGCGTAGCGGCGGCGCTTCCCCTCCTCCACCTCGTCCTCGGCCAGCCGCTGGGCCAGGGAGCGCACGCCGGTGAGCGGGTTGCGGATCTCGTGCGCGAGCGACGCCGCCAGCTCGCCCACCACCGCCAGCCGTTCCTGCTCCGCCACGGCGGCGGCGATCTCGCCGCTGCGCGAGGCGCGCACCTCGATGTCGTAGAAGCGCAGCCGCGCCACGCCCACGAACACCAGCGCCTGGATCCACACCATCCCCAGCGGCATTACGTATCGCCCCACGATCTCGCCGGAGACCACCCCGCCGATCATGCCGACCGGGAAGAGCAGCGTCATCAGCGCGAGCACCACGAACCCCATGCGCCGCTGTCGGGGGCCGAGCTCGATCTTCTTCATCCGCCGCGACATCCCCCGCACCAGCAGGAAAGTCGCCAGCCCCCACGCGCCGACGTTCCAGGCCAGCAGCAAGGGCTCCGCATAGTGGCGGTGCAGCGAGCGCTGGTCGATGGGGAGCAGCGCGAGGCCGAGCGCGATCGCCCCGGCGGCGAACCACGGGCGGTGCTCCGCCTCGCCCATCGCGAAGGCGAGGAAGAGCGCCGGCGACATGTGCACCGCGCCGCTGACGATGGGGCCCATCCCCCGCCAGTCGCCGGTGGCGAAGGCCCACCCCTGCGCCGCCAGCCAAGTGCCGATGGAGAGCTGGAAAGCCACGAACCACCAGACGGCGCGGCTGCGCGGGTTGAACAGCAGGAGGAGCGCGGACCCGAACGCGGTGACCCCCAGCGCGAAGAAGGCGACCCCTGCGGCGGCGGGATTCATCAGAAGGTCAGCCCCATGCCCAGGACGAGGGTCCGGTCCGCGAAGAACGCGGGGACGGCGCGCCGCGTGGCGTAGCCCGGGCCGTAGGTATAGGACTGCGCGTTCTCCCTGTCCAGCAGGTTCAGCATCTCCAGGTAGGCCACGCCGAGCCCCGTGCGCATGGGGATGTAGCGGGTGATGCGCGCGTCCAGCCGCTGGTAGGTGGGCATCCGCGCCCCGTTGGGATCGCCGTAGGCCGGCTTCCCCGCGGCGTCCACGCCGGTGATGGGGGTGAAGGGGCGGCCGGTCGCCAGCCGCGCGGTGCTCCCCACCTCCCAGCGCCCCGGGAGGGTGACGCGGGCCACGCCGGTGAGGGTGTGGGTCACGTCGACGGAGGAGGGCGCGGTGCGTCCGTCGGCCAAGTCGACGGTGCCGTCCAGGAACGACCAGGTGATCCAGCCGTTCACCGTCTTTTGCCGGCTCCAGCGGACGATAGCGTCGAGCCCCGCCGCGCGCCCGCCCACCACCGCCGGCCCATCGCCCGCGGCCACGTAGTCGCCGTAGTCCTTCACGAACGCCTCGGCCTTGATCGACGGCTCGCCGCCGCGCTCCGCGCCCACCACCAGGTGCGCCGCCTCGCGCGGGGTGCCGGAGGGCGCGCCTGCGTCGGGGAGCGCGTACTTCGTGCGCCAGCGCCCCTGGTGGAAGACGCCGCCGGCGGCGCGCAGCGTCCACTCGCCGGCACGCAGCGCGAGCGCCAGGCGCGGGTCGGCCGACCAGGCGTCCTCGCCGGGGAGACGGTCGGCGCGAAGGCCGCCGATCACCGCGAAGCCGGAGCCCAGCGGGCGCTCGGCCTCCACGTAGCCGCCCAGGTGCGTGGCGTCCTCGGCCGTCCCGGTCGCGCTGAAGGGCGAGCCGGGCGCGAGCTGGTCCGTCGTCGGAATGGCGCCGGTCTGCCGCGCGTCCATCCAGGCGCCCTCCAGGCCGGCGCGGACGCGCCCGCCGCCCCAGGCCAGGTCGCCGTCCACGCGGGCGCGGGCCGCGCGGTCGGTGCGCGCGCGGTCCAGCACGCCGTACGCGTAGCCGGTGGTGCGCCGCGTTCCCGAGAGCGAGACGCGGATGGCGCGGGTGCCGTCGAGCGAGACGGTGCGCGCGGTGAGGGTGGCCAGGCGGTTCATCCCCCGGCTGGTGAAGGGGCCGCTCCAGCCGTAGTAGTCCACCTCCTTGGAGGAGTGGTCGCCGTCCGCCAGCGCGGTGAGGCGCACCTGGGTGCCGGCGCGCGGCTCCCAGACCATCCCCATCACCCCCTCCACCGCGCGGGGCGCGTCGCTGAACTCGCCGGCGCGGCCGTGCATCGCCAGCATCAGCCCGGCGTCGGTGGCGCGGAGCGAGGTCCAGGCGCCGGCGCGGCGGCCGAGGGGGAGGTCGGCGTTCACCCCGAGCTGCACCGTGCTCGCCGCCAGCCGCGCGCGCCGGGCCACGGGGCGGCCGTTGGTCTCCAGGTCCAGCACCCCGCTGAGCGCGTCGCCGTAACGCGCGGAGAAGCCGCCGCTGGCGAAGTAGGCGCTCTTCAGCACGTTGGAGTCGAGGATGCCGAAGACGGCGCCGTTCAGGTTCTCGTAGCGGCCGGGATAGACGAGGCGCGAGCCGTCGAGGTACACGGGCGCCTCGGCCGGGTCGCCGCCGCGCACGTACAGGTCGCTGCCGTCGCTGGCGCGGGTGGCGCCGGGCATGGTCTGGAAGGCCTGCATCACGTCGGCGGTGGCGCCGGGGGTGAGGAGCACGTCGAGGCGGCGGAGCGCGGTGCGGCTGCGGGTGTCGTCCAGCCGGTTGCCGCCGTCCGCCACCAGCGGCGCGAGCGAGAGCGCCTGCCCCCGCTGTGCTGAAGCCTGGGACACGACACCGCCCGGGCGCGGCTGCGCGGCCGCGGCGCCCGTGGCGGGCGGGGCGGCGCCCGCGGGCTGCGCCGGCGCGCCGGAGAGGCGTTGCGGGAAGCGCGCGTCGGCCGGGAAGAGCGCCGCGGCGCGCTGCCAGACCGCGCGGGCGTCGGCCTCGCGGTTGGCGCGCCTGTAGGCGTCGCCCAGGTAGAGGTGGGGGATCGCGAAGCGCGGGCTGTCGGCGCGGCTCCCCTGCTGCGCGACCAGGATCTCGAGCTGGCGGATGGCGTCCGGCAGCTTCCCGAGGAAGTCGGGGGTGTGGAAGTGGTTCATCGCCAGGCTGAAGCGCGCCTCCCAGTGGGTCGAGTCGAGCTGCAGCGCCTCTTCCAGCAGGGCGTTGCCCATCACCAGCAACTCGCCCTTGGCCATCATCTCCGCGAAGGGGATGCGGCAGCGTGTGTGGACGTTGGCGAGGCCGACGCGGGCCGCGGGGTCGCTGGGCGCGGCCTTCATCCAGTCGCGGTACAGGGTCTCGGCGCGGTCGGCGGCGAGCCTGGCTTCGAGCTCGCGCCCGCCCTCCGCGGCGGCGATGCACTGGCCGAGCGCGGCGCGCGCGTCGGCGTGCGGGTCCGCGGCCTGCTGGGCGGCGGCCGACGCGGCTGAGAGCGCGAGGGCGGCGGCCACTGCGAGTGCGGAAGTGCGGAAGTGCGGGAGTGCGGGGGTGCGGGAGGTTCTATGCAGCATGGGAGTGTCTCCGGTTGCGTGGTGTCGTGGCCACGTCGATCGTGGCGCGGTACCTCAAGGCAACCGCGAGGCCCATCGTACCAGAAACGTAAATGGTCGATTTACAACGATTTAGACATTTCGATGGCGGAGATGGGGTGCAGCCTGAAGGCTCCAGTGCAGCCACGCGGCTGCACCCTGCGATAGATTGAGACGGGTCTCACGCGGAGACGCAGAGGACGCAGAGGAACGGAGACGGCAGGTGCCGAGCAACAACGTGTTCGCGGGAGCGGAGTTCGACCGGGCGGCGGCGCTGCGGCGGGACGCGGCGTGGATCGCGGAGCGGCTGGAGGATCCGACGACGCGGTTCGCCCCGGTGTGGCAGCTCAAGAACCTGTTCGTGCTCGACGGCGGGCCGCGGGCACGCTGGCTGGGCGCGGAGCAGGCGCGGCCGCTGCTGCGCGCCGGCACGGCGGTGT
This sequence comes from Longimicrobiaceae bacterium, assembly GCA_045803205.1. GTDB lineage: Bacteria > Gemmatimonadota > Gemmatimonadetes > Longimicrobiales > Longimicrobiaceae > Longimicrobium. Next base: position 7,724 of record JBJMPM010000098.1, on the reverse strand, counting down.
TCCTGGGGATGATGGACGGCGCGGCGCACTTCGCCGTCGAGGTGGGGCACGAGGACCCGGCGGACGTGGCGCGGCTGGCGGAGGGGGAGTTCGACGAGCTGCGCCGCCACGGCGTGCTGCTGGAGCCCACCGAGGCGGGGATGCTCGCCCTCGCGCGCGGGATGCTGCACTGGCACGCGCGCCACCGCTTCTGCGGCGTCTGCGGCGAGCCGACGGAGCCGGGCGACGCGGGGCACGTGCGCGTCTGCACCGCGGAGGCGTGCGGCGCGGTGCACTTCCCGCGCACCGACCCCGCGGTGATCATGCTGGTGACGCGCGGCGAGCGCGCGCTGCTCGGGCGGCAGGCGGCGTGGGACCGCGGCCGCTACTCGTCGCTCGCGGGCTTCGTGGAGCCGGGCGAGAGCCTGGAAGACGCGGTCGCGCGCGAGGTGCGGGAGGAGACGGGGATCCGGGTCACCAGCGTCACCTACCACTCGTCGCAGCCCTGGCCCTTCCCCTCGTCGCTGATGATCGGCTTCACCGCGCGTGCCGACAACGACGACGAGATCGACCTGGACGGCGACGAGCTGGAGGATGCGCGCTGGTTCACCCGCGAGGAGCTGCGCGCCGGCGTGGCCGACGGCTCGCTGCTGCTGTCGTCGCCGCTCTCGATCTCGTACCGGCTGGTGTCGGAGTGGCTGGAGGAGACGGAAGGAACGCAGGGGTAACGGAGATCGGTGCGCGACCGCCGCCTCCACCCCTCACCCCGGTTCGGGCGGCACCAGCTTTCGGCTCCACCGCCAGTCCAGTGTGGCCGCCTGAACCGACCCTCTCCCAACGGCGGGAGAGGGTGAGGGCCCCAGCCTCGGCCGCGCGCCCACCTCATCCACCGTCACAAATCGCCCCGCCTCCGCGCGTACCGCCGCGGTTCAATTTCCGCCGGCTTAACGTTCGGGGGGCGCGCAGTTCTCCATTTCCAGGGTCGCGGCGCTCGCCGCCAGCCTGGCCCGGGCTTCCGGAGTGTCGGCCCGGGTACGGAAGACGACCACGAACCCCCGGTTACCGAAGGAGGCCATGTACTGCAGGTTGTAGATGCGCTCTCCCCCCAACTGGCCCGTGAACTCCAGCCGGGCCCAGCGGGCGCCGCCCTGCTCCACCACGTCCTTCCGGATCACCTCCCCGATGTTGTTCGCCATGCTCGCGGCCATGGCATCCGCCAGCGACTCCACCGGCCCGAGCGCGGGCCCGGTCATCACCGAGATGAAGGCACCCGCATCGTCGCTGAACGCCAGCGGGGTCCACGAGAGAGCGTTGGGCCGCCGGGGAATGCTGCGCGCGCGCATCCCTTCCGGCACCACCAGCGAGATGACTCCCCCGGACGTCTCCACACGGCGTGGGGCCGCGGGGTCCGGATACGAGCGCAACCGTCCGCGGTCGCACACACCGGGCGCCGGCGGGGCGGGGACCGCGGAATCTTCCGGCAGCGCACAATCACGCACCCGCAGGGTCGCGGCGCTGGCCATGAGCTCCGCCCTGCGCGGCTCGTCGCGCGCATCCGTCGTCATCCGCACGTGCACGCCCCGTCCCTGGAACGCGGTCGCGTAGTGCTGCTCATACAGTTCGTACTCACCGGCTATCCGGCGGGTGTAATGAAAGCGCAGCCACCGCGTCCCCGAGATCTCCACCGTGTCGCGGCGCAGCCACTCGATGTCGGGCGACCGTAGCTCGATGTATTCGGAGAGGAGCTCCGCCGCTTCCGGAGAGCCCGGCTCTGGTGCCCAGCGCGAGGGCCAGGCGATAACGACGGTGCCCCCCGGGCCGGCAAGGACCAGGTCGTAGGCACCGTCAGGGGGGCGCGCGCTCAGCCCGGGGGGCGGGACCAGCGACACGCGGCCGCCGGCGATGGAAGCGCGCGGCGGGTTCGCGGCCAGCTGCGCGCGCAGCTCCCCCTGGTCGCAAGGAGGCCGCGCCGGCTGCGCGGCGGCTTCGGCGGTCCACGCGAAGGCCAGCACGGCGCCGCCCGCAGCGAGACGTCGGAAGGGAGTTTTCATGATCCTCTTCAGAAGCAGGGGAACATGGAAGAACGGCAGCCGTCCACCGCAACACCCGCACCGAGCCGGCTGTTGTCGGAGTGGCTGGAGGGGTGAACCGTCTCTGTTCTTTCCGCGTCTCCGCGTCTCCGCGTGAGACCCTGTCTTTTCATCTCCTCGGCACTGCCACCGGCAGCAGCACCGCCGCCGCCAGCGCGAGCCCGGCGCCCGCCAGGAACGCCGTCGCCGGGCCGGAGGCCTCCCACAGCACGCCGAAGAGGATGCTGGCGAGGAGCGCCGACACCCCGATCGTCGCGTGGTACCAGCCGAAGGCGCTCCCGCGCAGCTCCGCCGGGGCGAACGCGGCCACCAGTGACTTCTCCGGTGCCTCCGTCAGGCCGAAGAAGAGGCCGTAGACGATGAACAGCGCCCACACGTGCCACTCGGCCGTCGCCATCGCGAAGCCCGCGTAGACGCCGGCGTACAGCAGCCATCCCGCGACGATCGTACGACGCGGGCCGGTGGCGTCGCTCATCCGCCCGCCGACCACGCTCCACACCACCTTGCTCAGGTGCAGCACGGACCAGAGGAGGGGGATGAGCGCCACCGCCACCCCCAGGTCGCGCGCGCGCAGCAGCAGGAACGCGTCGGACGAGTTGCCGAGCGCGAAGAGCACCAGCACGCCGAGGTAGCGCGGGAACACCGGCCCCAGCGCGGAGAACGGCGGAAGCACGCCCCGCGCCTCCCCCGCGGGCGCGGATGGCGGCGCCGCCGGCCGCGGCTCGCGGACCTTCAGCAGCACGACGGCGAGCGTGAGCAGCCCCGGCACCAAGGCGAGGGCGAACACCCAGCGCATCCGGCCGGGGAGGAGCAGCAGGAGCGCCGAGGCGAGCAGCGGGCCCACCACGGCGCCCGCGTGGTCCGCCGCGCGGTGGATGCCGAAGGCGGCGCCCCGCCGCTCCGCGGGAACGGACTCGGCGAGCATGGCGTCGCGGGGCGCGTTGCGGAGCCCCTTCCCCACGCGGTCGGAGAAGCGGATCAGCAGCACCTGCCAGGGCGCCGCCGCGATCGCGATCAGCGGCCGGCCGAGGCCCGCGATCCCGTATCCCCACGCCACCAGCTTCTTCCGGCGCCCCGTGCGGTCGGAGACCACCCCGCTCGCCAGCTTCAGCAGGCTGCTCGACGCGTCCGCGATCCCCTCGATCACCCCCAGGAACCCCGGCCCGGCGCGGAGCACGCCGGTGAGGAAGAGCGGGAGGAGCGGATAGATCATCTCGCTGGCCGCGTCGTTCAGGAACGAGACGACGCTCAGCCAGAGCACGTTGCCGCGCAGCAGCGACCCGCCGGGTGGTGGCGTCGCGCGGCTCTCGTCGGTCATCGGGAGATGGGGACGCGGGGAATCGAGGAGCCAGTGCGGGAGTGCGGAAGTGCGGGAGTGCGCTGGATCAACGCACTCCCGCACTTCCGCACTCCCGCACTTTCGTTCAGAGGATGAGCACGGCGATGATTACGCCGATCGCGACCGCGGCCACCAGGTACCACCAGTCCTTGTTGCCGATGGGCGGCGCCTGCTGCCCCAGGCGCTCCTCGTTCGCCCGCACCTGCTGGCGCACCTCGTCGCTGGTCGGGTAAAGCGCGGCGCTCTTCGGCGCCGGCTGCTCCTCCACCTGCTGCGCCGGGGTGGGCTCGGGCTGGGTGGCGGCCTGCTGGGCCGCGGCCGGAGCCGCGCACAGCAGCAGCGCGGCCACGGGGATGAGCATCTTCCGCATGGATCCCTCCTGTCCGTGTATGACGATGTCTCGGAGCGACAAAACGGGATTGCAAGGTCCGTGCGTGCTCCCTCCATCCCCCCTGCGCCTCCGTAAGACCTGCGCTGGCTGTCCCCTGTCCCCTGTACCCTGTCCCCCGCCGTCTCACGTATGGATTGACGGATTCGCCCTCCGGTGCGATACTCCGCATGCGCCCTGTTCGGGCGCGCCTTCCGTTCCCGCCGGCACACGCCCGGCGGGAATTGCTTTCCCGGTACTCCGCCGCGGGCCGCACCTCCACTCCAGAGCGCCGATGATCGCCGGGATCGTGCTCGCCGCGGGGCGCTCGCGCCGCATGGGCCGGCCCAAGGCGTTCCTGAGCCTGAGCGGACGCAGCTTCCTGGAGCGGGCCGTGGCCGCGCTCCGCGGCGGGGGATGCGACCCGGTGGTGGTGGTCGCCGGCCCGCGCGGCAACGCGGTGGCGGACGAGGTCGCGCTGGCCGCCGAGCGGCTCGGCGCTCGCGTGGCGCGCAACCCCGACGCGGATTCGCCCCAGGTGGCGTCGCTCCGCGCCGGCTTGCGCACGCTGGGGGCGGAGGTGCGGGCGGCCGTGGTCACGCCGGTGGACGTCCCCCGCGTCGACGCGGAGACGGTGCGGGCGCTCGCCGCCGCCTTCACATCGTCCGGCGCGCCGGTCGCGCAGCCCTTCGACGGCGCGCGGCACGGGCACCCGGTGCTCTTCGCGCGGGGGGTGTGGGCGGAGCTGATGGCCGACCCGCTCCCCGACGGCGCGCGCACGGTGATCCACGCGCACGCCGCGGAGCGGGCCGAGGTGCGCGTCCCCGCGCTCCCGGCGGACGTCGACACGCCCGAGGACTACCGGCGCCTGCTGGAGGCCGAGGGGTGAGCGAGGCCGCCCCGCTCACCGCCGCCGAGGCCGTGCGCCTCGCACGCGAGGCGCTGGAGGGCGGCGAGCCGATGGCCAGCGTCACCGTGATCGACGTACGCGGCGGGGGCGCCGCGACCGCCCCCGGCGCAAGGATGGCGGTGTGGCGCGACCGGACCCGCGGCACCCTGGGCGACCCCGCGCTGGACGAGGCGGCGGCCGCCTTCGCGCGCGAGGTGCTCGCCGCCGGCACGCGGGTGAAGTCGCGCGAGGTGGAGGCGGGCGGGGCTACGGTCACCCTCTACGCCGAGCCGCACCGCGCGCCGCCGGAGCTGGTGATCGTGGGCGCGGGGCACATCGCCCGGCCGCTCTGCCGGGTGGGGGCGCTGCTCGGCTTCCGGGTGACGGTGCTGGACGACCGGCCCGAGTTCGCCACGCGCGAGCGCTTTCCCGAGGCCGCCGAGGTGCGCCGCGCGGACTTCTCCGAGCCGTTGCGGGGCGTGCCGATGGGCCCGCAGACGCACCTGGTGCTGGTGACGCGCGGCCACAAGTACGACTTCGAGGCGCTGCGCGACGTGCTGCGGCGCCCGGAGCTCCCCGCCTACGTGGGGATGGTCGGCAGCCGGCGCCGCACCCGCGCGGCGCTGGAGCAGCTCGTGGCCGAGGGGATCGACGCCGGGCGCATCGCCGCGGTGCGCGCGCCCGTGGGGCTCGACGTGCGCGCCGAGACGCCCGAGGAGATCGCCGTCGCCATCGCCGCCGAGCTGGTGCTGCTGCGCCGCGGCGGCACGGGGCGGCCGCTGCGCGAGACGGAGCGCGTCTACGAACGCTGGGTGGAGCGGCGGGGAGAGCAGCCGCGCAACTCGCCGCCCGCGGATCCGTAGTTCTCTCCCGTCCGCGCCGAAGGCCGGCGCGGCGCGGGAACCGGGAAGACGAGAGGGGAGCGTGTACCGCACCTGCATCTTCTGCTCGGCGGCGCTGGGGACGAACGACATGCTCGAGGCGTTCCCGGTGTCGCGGAGCATCGCCTTCGACGGGTGGAAGGGGCGCCTCTGGGCCATCTGCCCGAAGTGCGCGCGCTGGAACCTGGCCCCCATCGAGGAGCGCTGGGAGGTGGTGGAGGCCGCCGAGAAGCTCTTCGTGGACGCGCGGCTGCGCGTGCAGAGCGAGAACGTGGGGCTGGCGAAGCTGCGCGACGGCACCCGTCTCATTCGCGTGGGGAAGGCCGTGCCGGGGGAGCTGGCCGCCTGGCGTTACGGCGACCAGCTGGTGAAGCGGCGGAAGCAGTACCTGCTCTACGCCGGCGCGGCGGCGGCGGCCGGCGCGGCGATCATGGGCGGGATGGTGGCGCTCACCGCCAGTGGCGGCGCCTGGTCGCTGATCAACGTGGGGATGCAGATCGTCCGGCAGAAGCGCCAGCGGAAGGTGATCTACCGCCTTCCCGCCGAGCGCTCGCCCACGGGGAGCGAGGTGGTGCTCCGCCGCTGGCACGCCGCCGGCTCGGTGCTCCGCCCCGGCCAGGTGGACGGGATCGCGCTGGTGGTTCCCGACGCCGCGCGGAAGGACCCCAAGACCGACGGGTGGGGGAAGACGAAGTACGTGGCCGAGCCGCTGGTGCTGGGCGACGCCGACGCGCGGACCTTCCTGGGGCGGGCGATGGTGCACCTGAACGAGAAGGGCGCCTCGCTCAGGCGGCTGGAGGGCGCGGTGCAGCTCCTGGGCACCGCCGGCACCGCCGAAGACTTCCTGCGCCGCGCCGCCGGCGAGGGCCGCACGCTGGCCGCGCGCAAGGACATGCCGGGGCGCGCGCTGGTCCCCGAGGGCGCGCTGGCGCTGGAGATGGCGCTGCACGAGGAGAGCGAGCGCCGCGCCCTGGAGGGCGAGCTCGCCCTGCTGCAGAGCGCCTGGCGCGAGGCCGAGGAGATCGCCGCCATCGCCGACGGGCTCGCCGGCGAGTCGGCGCTGCTCCGGTAAGGGCGCGATGTACCGCCACTGCATCTACTGCTCGGCGGAGCTGGGGGCGAACGAATCGTTCGAGGCGTTCCCCGTCGGCCGGACGGTGGCCTTCGACGGGGCGAAGGGGCGGCTCTGGGCGATCTGTCCGAAATGCTCGCGCTGGAACCTGGCGCCGATCGAAGAGCGCTGGGAGCCGGTGGAGGAGGCGGAGAAGGCGTTCGCCGGGAGCCGGCTGCGGGTGCAGCGCGAGAACATCGGCGTCGCCAAGCTGCGCGACGGCACGCGGCTGGTGCGGGTGGGCGAGGCGCTCACCGGCGAGCTGGCGGCCTGGCGCTACGGCGAGCAGTTCACGCGGCGCCGCCTGCGCGCGCGGTGGCTCGGCGCGGCGACGCTCACGGCCTATGCGGCCGTGATGGGCTTCGGCTTGGCCGGCCTGATCCCGGGCGGACTCGCGTGGGGGTTGTCGTTCGTGGAAGAGCAGGTCCGGCGGAACCGCGTCGTGCACCGCCTGTCTCCGAATGGCCGCCGCGTCGCCCCCGTCGTGCTCAGGCGGAAGCACCTGGACGGCGCACGGCTGGCACCAGGTGACGGGGATGAGCTTCGCCTGCTGCTGCCCGGCGCGCCCGTGGGCGGCCCGAAGGACCCGACGGCGTTGGAGGGTCCCGAGGCGAACCGGCTGCTCCAGCGGATCATGGTGGTGCGGAACAGCCGTGGCGCCACGCGCCTCAGCCTGGCTGCCGCCCTCGATCAGCTGGCCGATGCAGGCTCCGCCGAAGCGCTGATCGGCCAAGCGGCACGGGATCGGATGGAGCTGTTCGCGGGTCCGCCGCCGCCGATGCATTCCTTCAAGATCTATCGCTCGGAGCCCACCGCGGATTTGCGGAGTCTGATCGCCGGCCCGGGCGCGCTGGCGCTGGAGATGGCGCTGCACGAGGAGAGCGAGCGCCGCGCGCTGGAGGGCGAGCTCGTCCTGCTGCAGAGCGCCTGGCGCGAGGCCGAGGAGATCGCCGCCATCGCCGACGGGCTCGCCGGCGAGTCGGCACTGAAAGAAGTGCCCAGTGCCTAGTGCCCAGTGCCTAGTACTACAGTTGGACTACATGCGTTTGCGCTCCACCGCGGCCTGTC
>JBJMPM010000084.1:0-2948 GCA_045803205.1 Longimicrobiaceae bacterium | reverse complement strand
CTCCAACTGCAGCGCCTCCGGGTCGAACCACACCACCGCCTGCCCCGCTTTCGAGAAGTGCAGCCCCGGCCGGATCGACACCTCCTCCGCCTGGTCCGGCGGCCGGTTCAACACCGTCCGCGTCCCGAATTTCGGACACCCCGGCGCGGCCGCCGCCGCCCGATACCGTTCCTTCGCCGGATACAGCGCCTCGTGTAGCGGGCTCAGCCAGCCCTCGTCGCGCTCGCCCTCCCCCACCGCCGCCACCACCAGCAGGTCCCGCGCGCGCGTCGCCGCCACGTACGCCACCCGCAGTGCCTCCGCCCGGTCCGCCTCCGCCTCGTCCGCCTCCGCGTCCCGCAGCTCCCACGGCGCGCACCACAGCAGCCGCTGCGCGCACAGCCGCCGGTCGGGATCGGAGTGCCGGTCCCCGCCCTGCGGCCCCGTCAGCTTCGCCGTCAAATCCGCCAGGATCACCACCGGGAACTCCAGCCCCTTCGCCTTGTGGACCGTCATCAGCTGCACGCCCGCGCCTTCCTGCTCCAGCACCGGCGCCTCGCTCGTGTCGCTCCCCTCGTGCTCGGCCTCCAGGTATTCGACGAACGCGCGGAACGACGTCGCCCCGCTCCCCACCTCGAAGCTCCGCGCCACGTCGGTCAGCCGGTACACGTTCGCCAGAACCCGCTCCCCGCCCTTCCGGAACGCGAACCCCGCGTGCGCCCGCGTCGTCTCCAGCAGCTCCCGGATCGTGTCCGCGATCGGCCGGTGATTCCGCTGCCTGTGCAGCTCCCGCAGCAGCGTGAACGCGTCGCGAATCGGATCGAACTCCGGGTCGAGATCCTCCGGCAGCTCCCGCAGCGGATAGAACCGCCCGTGCGCGTTCTTGAATCGCAGCAGCGTGTCGTCGGGGATCGCGCACAAGCCCCCGCGCAGCACGGCGAACACGCTCAGCTCATCGTCCAGCCATTCGATCGCCCGCAGCGCCGTCCGGATCGTCCCCACCTCTTCCCTGCGATGGAACGACTTCGACCCCACCAGCAGGTGCGCGATTCCCCGAGCCTCCAACGCCCGCACGTACTCCTGCGTGAGGTCGACTCCGAAATTCGTGAACCGCCGGAACAGGATGCACACGTGCTGCGGGCCTACCGCGATCCATTCCCCCGTCGACCGGTCCCGCACCTTCCAGCCGCTCTCCCCGCATAGCCAGTGGATGAACGCCGCCACCGCCCCCGGCGAGCACTCCTCGATCTTCGCGTTCGACAGGTTCCGCGTCCCGTACGGCTTCGGCATCGGCAGCGCGATCACCGCCGGCTGCTCCCCCGGCCCGTCCACGCCGCCCTCCAGCTTCAGGTAATGCGGGATCGTCTTCTCGAACGCCGCGTTCACGAACGCCTGGATCGCCTTCCGCGACCGCGTGCTGCTCGTCAACTCCTCCCGCGACGCGCCCGTCTCCACCAGCTCCCGGCAGATCCGGTCGAACAGCTTCGCGTCCGCCCGACGGAACCGGTAGATCGATTGCTTCGGGTCCCCCACCACGAACAGCTTCCCTTCCCCCAGCAGCCGCAGGATCTCCGCCTGCAGCGGGTCCGTGTCCTGAAATTCATCGACGAAGATCCGCTGGTACACCCCCCGCAGCTCCGCCCGGGCCGCGTCGGTCCGCAGCAGCACCCGCGCCTGCAGCAGCAGGTCCATGAAGTCGAGCTGCCCCGCCCGCCGCTTCGCCTCCTGGTACAGGCCCACCACCTCCCACAGCTCGTCCCGAAGGTGCGCCGCCAGATCCGCGTCCGCCCCCGACCCGAACTCCTCGATCGCCGCCTTCAACTCCTCCCACGCCGCGAACACCGGGTCGCGCTGCCCCTGCGCCTTGACCCACTTCATCTCCCGCGGCAGCCGCAGCAACTCGCTCTCCGCCAGGTTGGGATCGAGGGCCCGCGCGTGCTTGCAGAAGTCCACCAGCGGCTGCATCCCGTCGCGGAACCGCCGCCCGCTCCGCCCGCGCAGCTCCACCACCGCTTCCGACCGCTCGATCAAATCCCGCAGCCGCCCGTCGCGATCGAACGCGCGCTTGTCCCACGGCGCGTCGAAATCGCGCCACTCCGCGAGCGCCCACGCGGCCGTCTGCAGTTGATCGATCGGCGACGCCCCGTCGCGCTCCTCGCGCCACGCCAGCCGCGCCAGCGCCCGCGTCAGCGCCGGCGATGGGTCCGCCAGCCGCCGCTCGATCCACCGCCGGAACACCCCGCCGAACACCCGCAGCGCGTCGGGCTGCGCCAGTTCCTGAAATACCGGATCGACCCCCGCCTCCACCGGCCACCGCCGCAGCAGTTGCGCGCAAAACGCGTGAATCGTCCCGATGAACGCCCGGTCGAGCGACCGCGCCGCGTCCGCCAGCACCTCGCCCCCGCGGCGCTCCAACTCCTGCCGCACTCGCAGCTTCATGTTGCCCGCCGCCGCATGCGTGAACGTCACCGCGACGATCGCCTCCACCGGCGTCCCCTCGGCGATCGCATCCACGATGCTGTTGACCAGCCTCGTCGTCTTCCCCGTCCCCGCCGACGCCTCGACCACCGTGCTCATCGCCACGCCCGCAGCTCCTTTAACCGTCCCAGCTCCGCCTGCGACTTCTCTGCGACTCGCTCCTCTTCATACGGTCCGCACACCGGCAGATAGACACAGCGCTTGCACGCGTCGTCACGGGGAGCTGCCGGGAGGAACCCGTCGCGCAGCGCGCCTTCGATGGCCTTCAGAACCTCCAGCGCGCGCCGCCTCGCAATCCGCAGGTCTACCGAGATCACCTCATAGTTCTGGGCGACCGTCGCGTAATAGAGTTCCGCCGCGGCAACCGGCCCACCCAACGCCCGTTCCGCTGCCATCGCGTACAACGCGGGCTGCAGGAATTCGCCCTTGCCGACCGTCTCCGGACGCGGATCCGGCGCCCGGCCCGTCTTATGGTCAACCACCCGCAGAAG
>JBJMPM010000439.1:0-2620 GCA_045803205.1 Longimicrobiaceae bacterium | reverse complement strand
GCAGCGCCGCGTAGCGCCCGGGGTCGTCCGCGTCCCGCCCACCGCGGGCGACCCACGTCCCCACCCCGAGCGCCACGGCCGCCAGGGTGGCCGCGAGCGCGAGCACCGGCGGGCCCGGACGCCACGCGCGCCGCGGCGCGCGGAAGGAGAGCACCTTCGCGTCCGCCACGCCCTGCGCGGCGTCCTCCGCCTCCAACTCGCGGGTGACCGCCGCGGCGTCGGCGTACGCGCCCAGCGCCTCGTCGTCGAGCGCGGCGAGCCGGGCCAGCGCCTCGTCGCGCTCGCGCCCCGCGAGCCGCCCGTCCAGCAGCGCGGCCAGCCGCTCCGGGTCGATCGGCGGTCCGTTCACGTCCTCTTCCTCCTCGGCGAAGCGGGGTCCATCCCTATTGGAGAGGCGCGCCCCGCGATTGTCCCGCCCGGCGGCCTCAGGCGGCCGCGTCTTCCAGCAGCTCGCGCACGTGCTCGCGCGAGAGCCCCGCACCCTCCAGCTCGCGGCGCAGCCGCGCCAGCGCCCGCTCCAGCCGGCGGTAGAGCGGCTTCTGCGCCACCCCCAGCGCGCGCGCCACGTCGGCCACGCTCAGCGCCTCCCAGAAGCGCATCCGCACCACCACGCGGTCCTCGGCCGCCAGCGTTTCCAGCGCCTTCCGCAGCGCCTCCTCGCCCCGGTGGCGGCGCACCTCGACCTCGCCCTCCAGCGCGCGCAGGTCGGCGGCGGCGGCGGGCGCGGGGGTCGCCTCGAGCACCTCGGCGGCGGCGGAGACGGGGCGCGGCAGCGAGTGCGCCGGGAGCCGCCCCAGCAGCGCGGCGAGCTCCCGGTCGGAGAGCGTGGTCTCACCCGCGGTGCGCAGCCGCTCCGACGCCTCCTCCAGCCGCAGGCCGTCGCGGTGCACCATCGCCTCCAGCCGCACCGCCAACGGCCCCTCGCGCCGCGCCGCGGCCGAGGGGCGCCACCGCCCGTGCTCGCGCACCCGCCAGGCGCTGAACAGCGTCGACAGCACCACGGTCAGGTAGGTGGTGAAGGCGCTCTCGCCGCGGAACTTCCGGACGATGGCGTAGTCGTCGTCGATCAGGCTCGCGCGCGCCCACGAGGCGAGCTCGTCGGCGTCATCGCCCGCGATGCCGTGGCGCCGGCAGAGCGAGGCGCAGACGCGCTCGATCCACGCCAGGTTCTGCAGGAAGAGCGCTTCGGCGGCCGGCCGGTCGAGCATGCTGCGGCGGAGAGGAAGCGCGGTGCGGGTGAAGGGCGGGATCGGTCCGAAGCTACGGTGCGGAGGATGTGGCGGCAACGGAGGGGGGGGAATTCCGGCGGGCGTGCCTCTCACACCCTGTAGCGGGCAGAGAGGCCCGCACGACGCCTACCCATCCGCTGGAGGTACATCATGGCCGTGCTGTTCATCACCAGGCTCTTCAACGCGCACTACCCCACGCTCTTCAACCAGGGCGACGGCGAGCGCAAGCCCCGGCTCAAGGGCTCCTCGTTCGACCCGAAGGCGTGGTTCGACCTGAAGACCACGGAATGGAGCGAGTTCGTGGTGCCGTGGAAGTCGGCCGGCAACCTGAAGGTCCAGACCAGCCGCGAGCACACCTGCTACGTGGACTACTACGAGGGCGACAAGAAGGGCGACCACGCGATCGTGGTGTACCGCGACGCCGACGGCAAGGAGGTGGTGGCCCGCTACTACGTGGGACCGCAGGGGCGCGACCACTACGTCTGCACGCTGAGGGTCGCCGTCGACGGCTCCATCGACTTCGCCGACATCGGGCGCGGCTACCTCGCCGAGGACGCCGGGGCCGAAGAGGACGCCGAGACGGTGGCGCTCGCCACGGCCTGACGGAGGCTCGACACGCGGAGACGCGGAGAGCCCCTGCGGTCTCTCCGCGCCTCCACTCCCGGGCGCACGCCCGGATCATTCATCCACCTTTGCAGGAGAACCGATCATGTCGACCACGATCGACGCCACGCGGACCATCGACGCCGAGCTCGCTTCCAAGCCGGGTGTGAACCTGGTGGTGGACAACGACATCGGCACCGGGCTGCAGGCCGTTCGCGGCCCCGAGGCGACGCAGGTCTCCGCCCTGTCGCTCGCCACCGGCGGGGCGGCGGTGGGCTCCGACGCGGTCCCCGCGACATTCCGCGTGGTCGCTCCGGCGGAAACCCCTCCGGGGAGCTATGCCAGCATCGAGTTCGCGGGCCAGCCCGGCGACGGTGTGAAGAGGCGGATCGGGGTGGGGAACGCGAAGGACTATGCCTGGCTGCAGAGCTACGAAAGTCGTCCGCTGTACCTGAACCCCATCGGCAACGACGTGGTCATCGGCACCAGCCAGGAACTCCCCCTCTCCTCCCGCGTGGGCATCAAGACCGACTCGCCGCAGGCCGACCTGGACGTGAACGGCGGCCTCCGCACCAGGACGCTGGAGGTGACCGGCAGCTTCGCGATGCGCGGCATCAAGCAGATCGCCGACGCGCCCGACAAGAGCCGGCTGCGCTCCCTCGCGGTCGACCCCACCACGGGCACGCTGTACTTCGTGTGACGGCCTGCGCCTGATCTCACAGGGGCAAGAAGGAACGGAGAGACGCCGCGGCGTCTCTCCGTTCCTTCTTGCCCCTGTGAGATCAGGC
>JBJMPM010000387.1:0-47242 GCA_045803205.1 Longimicrobiaceae bacterium | reverse complement strand
CTGAAACAGAAATGGCTCTCACAGAGGTCACGGAGGTCACAGAGGAAAGCACTGCTGTTCCTCCGTGACCTCAGTGACCTCTGTGAGAGATTGCAGTTTGACCTGCTGGACGAATGCACAGTCAATCAACGGAATTGGTATTATTCCGCAGACGATGATTGCAGCATGGCCGGCCTCAGGATGACGTCGTTCGTTCGAGGTGCGTTCAACATCAGGTGTTCAGGCGGATTGGGTATAACCGGGATTCCGACCCGCGCACCCACGATGGCTGCCGGCAGCCACGAGCACGGGGGAGCCCCGGCGCCAGGACGGCGCCGGGGCTCTCGTCCGGAAGCGGCTCCGTCGTCTCCAGTCTTCTCCCCGTTCGCCCGCGAATCCATCCCCTCCCCTCACCTGTAGGGCATCCTCCCGCCGCCTGACGCGCAAACCGCCACACCCTCTCCCTCCCAAACCCCGACTCCCTCGCGGCCGGCGCGGCCGCATGTTGCGGGTGCAGCTTCGTCCGTCCCCTTCTCCACGCGAGGGATGCCTTCCATGGCGACGGCCAGCACCCTGCAGGACCCCGCGGCCGCCGCGCCGGCGCCCGCACCCTCCCCGCCGCGCATCCTGGAGCGCGCGACGCACACCGTCGAGGTGCTCTCCGACCCCGGCGAGGGCGCGCAGAAGTGCGGCCAGGTCTTCGGCGCCGTCTCCGCCAGGATGGGCAACGGCGTGTGGACGGTGGAGATCATCCCCGCCGAGATCCAGCCGCCGCCGCGCGACGCCGCGGGCGCCAGCGGCAACCGCATCCGCATCGGCACCGGCCCGGTCACCAACTGGGGCGACGAGACCGACCTGGTGGTCGCCTTCAACGAGCAGGTGCTCCTCGGCCGCCACCGCCTGGGCGCGCTCGCCCCCGACGCCGTCGTCCTCATCGAAGACCGGTGGGAGACGGACGACGACCCCGCCGTGCGCCAGGCCTGGGCCGACGCGATGGCGGAGCTCGCCGGCAGCGGCTACCGCATCGTGGGCGTGCCGATGGAGGAGGAGTGCCTGCAGGTGGTGGACGACGCGAAGAAGGGGAAGAACATGTTCGCGCTCGGCCTGCTCACCTGCGTCTACGAGCGCGACCTGGAGCGGGTGAAGGCGCAGATCGCCGACGCCTTCCGGAAGAAGAGCCCCGAGGTCCTGGAGAAGAGCTACGCCCTGCTGGAGCGCGGGATCGCCTGGGCCGAGGCGAACCTGGACTTCCGCGTGCGCGTCCCCGCCCGGCCGTCGTCCGAGCCGCGGGTGGTGATGAACGGCAACCAGGCGGCCGCGCTGGGCGCCGTTGCCAGCGGGATGGAGCTGGCGGCGATGTACCCCATCACCCCCGCCACCTCGGTCAGCCACTACCTCTCCGACGTCTTCGAGAGGTTCGGCGGGATGGTGCACCAGGCCGAGGACGAGATCGCCGCGGCCGGCGTCGCCATCGGGGCGAGCTACGCGGGGAAGGTGGCGTTCACCATCACCTCCGGCCCCGGGCTGGCGCTGAAGACCGAGTTCCTGGGCCTCGCGGTGATGACGGAGACCCCGCTGGTGCTGATCGACGTGCAGCGCGGCGGCCCGTCCACCGGGCTCCCCACCAAGGTCGAGCAGAGCGACCTCCTGGCCGCGCTCTTCGGGCAGCCGGGCGACGCGCCGCACGTGGTGATCGCTCCCGCGACCATCGAGGAGTGCTTCCACGTGATGGTGACGGCGCGGCGCCTCGCCGAGGCGTTCCGCACGGTGGTGATGGTGCTCAGCGACGCCAACCTCGCCACCGGCGTGACCCCCTTCCCGCGCCCGGCGGTCGACCCCGCCTGGCAGGGCCTCCCCCCCGACCTCTCCCCCGTCTCCGACACGTTCAGGCCGTACGACTGGAACCCGGAGACCGGCCTCTCGCGCCGCGTCGTCCCCGGCACGCCGGGGGGGATGCACACGGTGACGGGGCTGGCGCACGACGAGCGCAGCAGGGTGGCCTACGCCTCGTCCGTGAACCAGCGCTCCAGCGAGATGCGCAGCCGCAAGCTCGCCGTGCTGCAGCAGATGCTGAAGCCGCCGCAGGTCAACGGCGACGATTCGGGCGACCTGCTGGTGGTGGGCTGGGGGAGCACGAAGGGAGCGATCGAGGAGGCGGTGGAGCGCGCGCGGGCCGAGGGCCTCGCCGTCAGCTCGCTGCACCTGCGCTTCCTCTCGCCGATGGAGCCGGGGCTGGGCGAGATCTTCCGCCGCTTCCGGCGGGTGATGACGGTGGAGATCAACTACAGCGACGACCCCGCCGCCCCCTTCGTCACCGACGAGAACCGCCGCCGCGGCCAGCTCGCCTTCCTCCTCCGCGCGCAGACGCTGGTCGACGTGGGGTGCTGGACGCGGGTGCTGGGCGAGCCGCTGCGGCCGGGGGCGATCCTCGGCGCAATCAAAACGGAAAGTGCCAAGTGCCAAGTGCCAAGTGCCAAGGAACAGCAGGAACAGCACGAGGGCCAGCCGAGCGCCGACCTGCTGGGCACCAGGCACTCGGCACCAGGCACTTCTGTCGGCACTTCTGTTCCCTTCCCCGGAGGTGTCGCGTGAGCCATTCCTGCTCGCTCCTCTCCTGCGTGGACGAGGACGACGACCGGCGCTACGAGCTGGGCGACTACGAGGGCTCGGTCGCGCGCTGGTGCCCCGGGTGCGGCGACCACGCGGTGCTGACGGCGGTAGAGAAGCTGCTCGTCTCCGAGCAGCTCCGGCCCGAGACCACCGTCTTCGTCTCGGGGATCGGCTGCTCCAGCCGCTTCCCGCACTACCTGAAGACCTACGGCTTCCACGGCATCCACGGGCGCGCGCTGCCGGTGGCGACGGGGGTGAAGCTCCATCGCCCCGAGCTCGACGTGTTCGTGGTGATGGGCGACGGCGACTGCTGCTCCATCGGCGCCGGGCACTGGCTGCACGCCACCCGCTACAACGTGGACCTCACGGCCCTGATGCTGGACAACAACATCTACGGGCTCACCAAGAACCAGACGTCGCCCACCACGCCGCAGGGGCACCCCAGCAACACGCAGCCGCGCGGGAGCTGGCTCCCGGCGCTGAACCCGATCGCCGCCACGCTGGGGATCACCAACGCCTCGTTCGTGGCGCAGACGGCGGAGTGGATCCCCCAGCACCTGTTCGCCACGCTGCAGGCGGCGCGGCGGCACCAGGGCTTCTCCTTCGTCCGCATCCTCCAGCGCTGCCCGCAGTTCACCCCCACCCTCTTCCAGCTCGCCCTGCGCGAGCCGGAGCGGGTGGAGATGCTGGTGCACGACGACGGGGTCACCGTGGGCGGGCTCGGCCGCATCTACCCCAACCAGGTGCAGCACGACCCGCGCGACCTGGACGCGGCCCGGCGCCTGGCGGAGTTCGACGGGGCGATCCGGCTGGGGGTGTTCTTCAGGGACGAGCGGCGGCCGCGCTACGACCTGCTGCGGCGCCTCGAGCACCTGTCGCCCGGGCGCAAGGTGGAGATCCTCGACGCGGAGCTGGACCGCCATGCCGTCTGACGATCGGGCCGTGCGCGCCCTGGCGGCGCTGAAGGCCCCGCGCGCGGCGTTCACCGCCCCGGTGGCCGACGCGGTGGAGGAGGTGCGCGCGTACCTCGCCGCGCACCGCCCGGCCTTCGACGGGCGCGCCGCGGAAACCGCCCGGGTGGAGCTCGGCCCCTTCGCCGGCGGCCGCATCGACGCGGCGCGCTTCGGCGCGCTCTTCACCGGCGGCGCGCCGCTCGACCCCGTCTCGCTGCTCCGCGTCGAGAACGCGCTGGGGGTGCTGGCGCGGGTGGCCGCGGCGGGCGATTCGCTCTTCCGCGTGGAGCTGGAGCCGGGCGCGGACCTGCGGCTCGCGGTCGCCCGGGCGCTGGCGCACGCGGGGCGCGCCTTCGCCGCGGCGCAGGTGGTGGCGCGCATCCGCGCCGGCCGCGCCGACGACGGCGCCGCGCGCGAGGGCTTCCCCTTCCGCCGCTGGAACCGCGCGGAGCGGCAGATCGCCCCGCCGCTCGTGGTCGAGCTCGACGGGGCGGACCTGCACCCCGCCGGCCTGGCCGACTTCATGGACGGGGCGGTGAAGCTCGTCCTCGTCGTCCGCGGCCCCATGCCGCCCGCGCCGCTCGTCCGCCTGGTCACCCCCGGCGTCTGGGTCGCGCAGACCGACGACCTCGCCACGCTGGAGGCCCTCGCCGCCGCCCCCGGGCCCGCCGTCGCCGCGCTGGTGCCGGAGGGCGCCGCGCGCTTCGTCCACGACCCGGCCGGCGGGACGACCGTCGTCCGGCGGCTGCGCGTCGACTTCGTCCCCGAGAACGGGGAGACGGCGGCGCTCGGCGGGTTGAGCGCGTTCCAGCGGCACGAGGAGCTGGCGTGGCTGCGCGAGCTGGCCACCGCGCCGGCGGCCGGACCGGCGCCCCAGGTGGATGCCGCGCCGGCCGCCGGACCGGTGCCCACCCCCGCCGGCGCGCCCGGGACCGACGTGGAGCGCCTGGCGTCGTGGCTGGTCCGGCAGGCCGGGCTGGAGGAGGGGGGATGAGCCTGCTCCCCATCGTCCTGACCGCCGCGGCGATCCTGGCCGGCGTGGGGCTGTTCTTCGGCGTGCTGATCGCCGTGAGCAACCGCAGGCTGAAGGTGTGGGAGGACCCGCGCATCGACGCGGTGGCCGCGCTCCTCCCCGGCGCCAACTGCGGCGCCTGCGGCTTCCCCGGCTGCCGCGGCTTCGCCGAGGCCGCGGTGAAGGGCGACGTGCAGCCCGCCGGGTGCACGGTGATGAACGAGGAGATGCGCGCCGACGTCGCCGCCTACCTGGGCGTCGACGCGGGAGAGGCCGACAGGCGCGTCGCCCGGCTGCTGTGCGCGGGTGGCAACGACGTGGCGGTGCGGAAGGCGGAGTACGTGGGCATCCGGAGCTGCGCGGCGGCGGTCGCCGTCGGCGGGGGCGGCAAGGGGTGCGCATGGGGGTGCCTGGGCTACGCCGACTGCGCGGTGGCCTGCACCTTCGACGCGATCTCCATGAACGCCAACGGGTTGCCGGTGGTCGACGTGGAGAAGTGCACCGCCTGCAACGACTGCGTGGAGGCGTGCCCGCTGGGGCTGTTCGCCGTCATGCCGCTCGACGACCACCTGGTGGTGCAGTGCCGCTCCCTGCTGGAGGGCGACGCCGCCACGCAGGTGTGCACGGTCGCCTGCAACGCCTGCGGCCGCTGCGCGGTCGACGCCGCGCCGGGCCTCATCCGCATGGAGCGCGGCTTGGCGGTGATCGACTACGGGCGGATCGAGCTGGAGAACGTGGCCGCCGTCGCGCGCTGCCCCACCGGCGCGATCGCATGGATCGAGGGCGGGCAATTCGGCGCGACTCCGTTGACGCGCATCACGGAGCTGGCGGCGAGCGCCGCGTGAGGGCGGTGCGCGAGGCGGACGGTGTCGCGGCCTCGGCTATAGATCCTTCGGGCTGCGGACGGCGGTGAGGACGGATGGGGCGGCGTGGTCGCCCTCAGGATGACGTCTTTGGGGTTTGCGCGGTTGGACCCGGGGATCGCCCGGGTGGTGCGGTTGGTGTCCGCGAAGGCGGACTGCGTGCCCTTGTAGCGGCGAGCTCACTCGCATCGTCTCGCAAAACCCGGCGGTCGCGGGCAAACGCCTCGTCGCGCAGCACGACACGGGGCACTTGGCACTAGGCACTTGGCACTTGTCACTGATTGGTGAATCGCATGTTCACCCGGAAGCAGTCGGAGGCGGCGCCTCCCGGCGCGGGGCCCCGGTTCCCCGGCACGCCCGAGGCGCTGGACGGCGGGAGCGCGGTGGTGGCGATGGAGACCGCCGCGGGCGAGGCCGCGGGCGCGTACCCCATCACCCCCAGCACGCAGATGGGCGAGGGGTGGGCCGCCGCGGTCGCCGCCGGCGCCACCAACGTGAACGGCCGCCGCCTCCTCTTCTTCGAGCCCGAGGGCGAGCACGCCGCCGCCGCGGTCACCGCGGGGATGAGCATGGTCGGCCTGCGCGCCGCCAACTTCAGCAGCGGGCAGGGGATCGCGTACATGCACGAGTCGCTGTACGCGGCCGTCGGCAAGCGCCTCACCTACGTGCTGAACGTGGCCGCCCGCGCCATCACCAAGCACGCGCTGAACGTGCACGCGGGGCACGACGACTACCACTGCGTGGACGACACCGGGTTCTTCCAGCTCTTCGCCAAGGACGTGCAGGAGGCGGCGGACCTGAACCTGATCGCCCATCGCCTCGCCGAGCTGTCGCTGAACCCCGGGATCGTGGCGCAGGACGGCTTCCTCACCAGCCACGTGATCGAGTCCGTCCGCCTCCCCGAGCGCGCGCTGATCAGGGAGTACCTGGGCGACCCGGCGGACCAGATCGACTCGCCCACGCCGGCGCAGAAGCTGGTGTTCGGCGAGCGGCGGCGGCGCATCCCCGAGCTGTACGACTTCGACTACCCGGCCATGCTGGGCGTGGTGCAGAACCAGGACAGCTACGCGCAGGGCGTCGCCGCGCAGCGCCCGTTCTACTTCGACCACGTGGCCGAGCTGGCCGAGCTGGCGATGGCGGAGTTCGCCGCGCTCACCGGCCGCCGCTACGAGCGCGCCATCGGCTACCGGCTGGACGACGCGGAGTACGTCCTGGCCGGGCAGGGCTCCGTGGTCGGCAGCGCCGAGGCCGTGGCCGACTGGCTGCGCGAGCACTGGAAGGTGAAGGTCGGCGTCCTCAACCTGACCATGTTCCGCCCCTTCCCGGCGGACCTGGTGGCCGAGCTGCTGCGCGGGAAGAAGGGCGTCACCGTGCTGGAGCGCACCGACCAGCCCCTCGCCCCCGACCCGCCGCTGCTGCGCGAGATGCGCGTGGCGCTGGCCCAGGCGGTGGAGAACGGCCGCGCGAAGATCGCCGCGCTCCCCTTCCCCTACCGCAGCCTGCCGGCGATCCGCAACCACGAGGTCCCCGACTTCTTCTCCGCCGGCTTCGGCTTCGGCTCGCGCGACCTGCAGCCCGGAGACCTGGTCGCCGCGGTCAGGAACATGCTGCCCGGCCAGCCGCGGCAGCGGCAGTTCTACCTGGGGATCGACTTCATCCGCAAGGGCACGCGCCTCCCCAAGCTCCAGATCTGGCAGGAGAAGATCCTGGAGGCGTACCCGCACCTGCAGACGCTGGCGCTGGAGTCCGCCGGCGAGGTGGACCTGCTGCCGGAGGGCACCGTCGCGCTGAGGATGCACTCCGTGGGCGGATGGGGAGCGATCACCACGGGGAAGAACCTGGCGCTCACCTGCTTCGAGCTGCTGGGGCTGCACGTCAAGGCGAACCCGAAGTACGGGAGCGAGAAGAAGGGACAGCCGACCACCTTCTTCGCCACGCTGGGCGAAAAGCCGGTGCGGCTGAACGCCGAGCTGAAGCACGTGCACGTGGTGCTCTCTCCCGACCCCAACGTCTTCCGGCACTCCGACCCGCTCGCCGGGCTGGCCGAGGGCGGCGTCTTCGTCATCCAGACGGACCAGTCCCCCGAAGCGCTCTGGACGTCGCTCCCCGCGACGGCGCGGCGGACGATCGTGGAGCGGAAGGTCCGCCTCTTCGCGCTCGACGGCTTCCGCATCGCGTCCGACGAAGCGAGCGACGCGGAGCTGCGCTACCGGATGCAGGGCGCGGCGTTCATGGGCGCCTTCTTCCGCGTGAGCCCGCTGGCCGCGCGCCACGGGCTGGACGAGGCGCGGCTGATGGAGGGGATCCGCGCGCAGATGCAGAAGAAGTTCGGCAAGCTCGGCCAGACGGTGGTGGACGACAACCTGCGCGTGATCCGCCGCGGCTACGACGAGGTGGTGGAGGTCCGCCCCGTCGACCTCCCCGACCCGACCGCCGCCGGCGCCGCCGCGAAGCCGATCCCCGCCGCGATGGACCACGCCTCCGCCGATGCGGGGCCCGGGAACGCCGGCCGCTTCTTCGAGCAGGTGTGCTCCGTCTACGCCGCCGGCCAGGAGCCGATCGCCGACCCCTTCGCCGCGCTCAGCGCGATCCCCGCGGCGACCAGCGCGGTGCGCGACATGACCGGCATCCGCTTCGAGGTCCCCGCGTTCCACGCCGACGCGTGCACCGGCTGCGCGCAGTGCTGGACGCAGTGCCCGGACACCGCCATCCCCGGCCTGGTCAGCACCGTCGAGCAGTTGATCGACACCGCCATCCGCGCGGGGGCCAACGGGAAGCCACTGGACCGCGTGCGCCAGATCTCCAGGCCGCTCGCGAAGGAGACGCGGAAGGTGATCGGCGCCGGCCCCTTCACCGGCTTCGGCGACGCGGTGCGCGCCGCCTACGAGACGGTCGCGGGCAAGGTCGCGGCGGACGCGGCCAGGCGGGCGGAGCTGGACGTAGAGTTCGCGCGCGTCGACGCCATCCTCCGCGACTTCCACGTGGCGAAGACGGCGCCGTTCTGGGACGCGCCCGAGCGGCGGGAGCAGGGGACGGGCGGGCTGCTCGCCATCACCGTGAACCCGGAAGCCTGCAAGGGCTGCAACATCTGCGTGGATGTCTGCCCCGAGGGCGCGCTGCAGACGGTGCGGCAGGACGAGGAGATCGTCGCGAAGCTGCGGCGCGACTGGAAGTTCTGGGAGCAGCTCCCCGACACCGACGACCGCTACGTCAACGTCTCCGACCTGGAGGAGGGGATCGGCGTCCTCCCCTCGCTCCTGCTGAAGAAGGGGAACTACCGGACGATGGCGGGCGGCGATGGCGCCTGCATGGGGTGCGGCGAGAAGACGACGGTGCACCTCGTCGTCAGCGCCATCGAGGCGCTGATGCAGCCGCGGGTGAAGCGGTTCGTCGCGCGGCTCGAGGAGCTCCTCGCCGGGCTCGACGCGAAGGCGCGCACCCTGGTCTCGGCCGAGGCGGACCTCGGCGCGCTGGCCGCGGGCGGGCACGCCGACCTGGCGCTGGACGAGGCGCAACGCGAGGAAGTGCGCCGCATCACCGCCTCCATCAAGCAGTTGAAGGAGCTGCGCTGGCGCTACCTGGAGGGCCCGGGCGGCACCGGCCGCGCGAACCTGGGGATCTCGAACAGCACCGGCTGCTCGTCGGTGTGGGCGAGCACGTATCCCTTCAACCCGTATCCCTTCCCCTGGGTCAACCACCTCTTCCAGGACGCGCCGTCGGTCGCCATCGGCATCTTCGAGGGGCACATGCGGAAGATGGGCGACGCGTTCGTCGCCGTCCGCCGCGCCGCGAAGGTGCTGGAGGGGACGTACGACGCCGCGGCGGACGAGGCGGCCTGGACCGCGTTCGACTGGAAGCAGTTCGACGACGACGAGTTCAACCTCTGTCCCCCGCTGCTCGTGGTCGGCGGCGACGGGGCGATGCTCGACATCGGCTTCCAGAACCTGTCGCGGCTGATGGCCAGCGGAAAGCCGATCCGGGTGATGGTGCTGGACACGCAGGTCTACTCGAACACCGGGGGGCAGGCGAGCACGGGCACCTACACCGGCCAGAGCGCCGACATGAGCCCGTACGGCAAGGCGCAGCACGGCAAGGAGGAGGTGCGCAAGGAGCTGGCGCTGATCGCCATCGCGCACCGCGGCACCTACGTGCTGCAGTCCTCGCAGGCGGCGGCGAGCCACCTGATGGCCGGGGTGCTGAAGGGGCTGCACGCGCGGCGCCCGGCGCTGTTCAACATCTACGCCCCCTGCCCGGTGGAGCACGGCCTCCCCGACGAGTGGGCGCCGCACGCGGCCAGGCTGGCGCTGGAGAGCCGCGCCTTCCCGCTCCTGGTCTACGACCCCGACGCGGGCGACTCGCTGGCCGACTGCCTGTCGCTGGACGGCAACCCCGCGCTCGACGACCGCTGGCCCACGTACGAGCTGGAGTACGTCGACGAAGGCGGCGAGACGAAGCGGATGGAGCTCCCCGTCACCATCGCCGACTGGGCCGCGACGGAGGGACGCTTCAAGCAGCACTTCCGCCCGCTGGCCGACGACGCCGACGACGACGGCCTGGTGCGCTTCGACGCGCTGGTCGCCCTTCCGCCGGAGGAGCGCGAGGGGAAGCGCGCCTTCATCCACGCCCTGGGCGAGGGGAAGCGCCTCACCCGGCTGCTGGTCTCCGCCGAGATGGTGCGGCTGGCGGACGACCGGCTGCGCTACTGGTCGCAACTCCGCGAGCTGGCCGGCCTCGAGGTCGCCGATTCCGTGCGCGACTCCGTGGGTGCCGCGCTGGAGGCGGAGTTCGACGCGCGCTTGGCCGCCCTGCGCGCCGAGTACGAGGGGAAGATGGCCGAGCTGAAGGCGAGCTACCCGGCCATCGTGGCCCGCAAGCTGGCCGAAGGCCTTCTCCGCGACGGCAACGCGTCGCGAACCGTCGGCGAGGTGCTGCGGGAGGCGGAAGCGCAGCCGCCTGCCGTCCCCGGTCCCCTGTCCCCTGTCCCCTCGCGGTTCGACACGAGCACGCTGGCGGCGGTTCTCCCCGCCGCCCCGCCGGGACCGCCCTCCACGCCCGTGGCCCCGCCTGCGGCGGCCCCGGCGGTGCCCGTGCCCGAGCAGGTGGAGTCCGCCGCCGCCGTCGCGGTGGCGGACGAGGACGACGACGGGCTGGCGATGGAGCCGTACATCGAGAGCGACCGCTGCACCACCTGCAACGAGTGCACGAACCTGAACGGGCGGATGTTCGCCTACAACGCCGAGAAGCAGGCGTACGTGAAGGACCCGCGCGCCGGCACCTTCGCGCAGCTGGTGCAGGCCGCCGAGCGCTGCCCGGCGGCGATCATCCACCCCGGCACTCCGCTGAACCCGAAGGAGAAGGAGCTGGAGAAGTGGGTGAAGCGGGCGGAGAAGTTCGCGTGAGGCGAGACGCCGCGCGCGTCCTCGGCCGCGGCGCCCTCTCCCTGCGCCTTAGAGCGCAAACCCTCTCCCGTACCGGGAGAGGAGGTGGACGCGGCGGAGGTGGGGCCTGCACAGGACCGTGCGAGCCAGACGCAGCGCTGCCGGCTGGGAATGGCGCAGGCGCCGGGGAAGCTACCTCTCCCGGTACGGGAGAGGTGGCGAGCCTAAGCGAGCCGGAGAGGGCGCTGAGCGGAGGCCGACTCCGCAACCTGGCACCAGGCACTAAACGCAGTGACACCATGCTGACCGCACGAAAGCTCGCGAGCTCCTTCCGCCACGGGGTCCATCCCCCGGACCACAAGGAGCTCACCGCGAAGGTGCCGATCCGGCGGATGCCGTTCCCGGACGAGGTCGTGCTCCCGCTCCGGCAGCACGCGGGGAAGCCCGCGCGCCTGGTCGTGAAGCCCGGCGACCACGTGGAGCGCGGCGACACGCTCGCCGAGGCCGACGGCTGGATCTCCGTCCCCATCCACGCCTCCGCCAGCGGCACCGTCGCCGGCGTGGACTGGTGGCCGCACCCGGACGGGAGCATGGCCGAAGCCGTCCGCATCAGGGTCGACCGCTGGTCGCCGCAGGTCGCCCGCCCCCGGCTCGTCCCGCACTGGCAGGGGCTGGAGACCCTGGAGGTCGTGCAGGCGGTGCAGGAGGCCGGCGTGGTCGGCCTGGGCGGCGCCGCCTTCCCCGCGCACGTCAAGCTGCTGCCGCCGCAGGACGCCCGGATCGAGCTGCTGCTGGTGAACGGCGCCGAGTGCGAGCCGTACCTCACCACCGACCACCGCGCGATGGTCGAATTCCCGGAGCGCGTCTGGTACGGCACGCGGATCATGATGAAGGCGCTCGGCGTGGAGCGGGGAGTGATCGGGGTCGAGATGAACAAGCCGGACGCCGTCGAGGCGCTCCGCCACACGCTGCCACGGGATCTCGACGTCTCGGTCCTCCCCCTGCGCGTCAAGTATCCGCAGGGCGCCGAGAAGATGCTGATCCGCTCCGTCACCGGCCGCGAGGTGCGGAGCGGGCAGCTCCCCGCCAGCGTCGGCGTGATCGTGCAGAACGTGGCCACGCTCGCCTGCATCGCCGAGGTGTTCGAGACCGGGCTGCCGCTGGTCGAGCGCGTGGTCACCGTCACCGGCCGCGGCGTCCGCCGCCCGTCGAACCTCATCGTCCCCGTCGGCGCGAAGCTGCGCGACGTGCTGGAGTTCTGCGGCGGGCTCACCGACGACGCCTCCGAAGTCCTCTTCGGCGGGCCGATGATGGGCGCCTCGATCGCCGACCTCGACACGCCCATCACCAAGGGCACCTCCGGCGTGGTCGTCCTCACCCGCAGCGAGTCGAAGCCGCGCGAGGTGCTCCCCTGCATCCAGTGCGGGCGCTGCCTGGAGGCGTGCCCCGTCTTCCTCAACCCCTCGCGCCTGGGGCAGCTCGCCCAGCTCGGCCGCTACGGCGAGATGGAGGCGATGCACCTCTCCGACTGCATGCTCTGCGGGTCCTGCGCCTACGTCTGCCCCAGCAACCTCCCGCTCTCGCAGATGTTCGCGCTCGGCAAGTCCGCGCTGAAGCGGCAGAAGGCGAGGGCCGCATGAAGACGGTCAGGCTGCCGCCGGACGCGCTCTTCCCGCGCCTGGAGCTGGTCGCCGCGCCGCACCTGAAGGCGCCCGACAGCACCACCCGCATCATGTGGACGGTGGTCGCCACCCTCGCGCCCATCGTCGCCGCGTCCACGTGGTTCTTCGGCGTCAGCGCGCTCCTCGTCATCGCCGCCGCGACCGCGGGCGCCGTCGCCACCGAGCGCGCGTTCGGCCGGCGCGGCACGGTCGGCGACGGCTCCGCCGCCATCACCGGGCTCCTCCTGGGCCTCACCCTCCCCGCGGGGATGCCGATGTGGATGGCGTTCCTGGGCGGCGCCTTCGGGATCGGCGTCGGCAAGCTCGTCTTCGGGGGACTCGGACAGAACGTCTTCAACCCCGCGCTGGTCGGCCGCGCCTTCCTGCAGGCGGCCTTCCCCGCCGCCATCACCACCTGGCCGGCGGTCGGCGGCGCGTGGCTGAAGCTGCGCGGCGACAACCTGGCGCTCCCCTTCATGCACCCGCGCGCGGTCGACTTCGTCACCGCCGCCACGCCGCTGGGGACGATGAAGTTCGAGCACCACGGCACCGACCTGGGCGCGCTGATGCTCGGCCGCACCGGCGGCTCGCTGGGCGAGACGGCGGGGGTGCTGATCCTGGTCTGCGGCGCGTACCTGGCCTGGAAGCGCTACCTCGACTGGCGCACCCCCGTCTCCATCTTCGCCACCGTCGCGCTCTTCGCCGCCGTCATCCACGCGATCGACTCCGCCAGGTATCCCGGGCCGCTGTTCATGCTCTTCTCCGGCGGGCTGATGCTGGGCGCCGTCTACATGGCGACGGACCTGGTCACCTCGCCCATCACCCCCCGCGGGAAGTGGATCTTCGGCGTCGGAATCGGGCTGCTGGTGGTGCTGATCCGCGTCTGGGGCGGGCTCCCCGAGGGGGTGATGTACGCGATCCTGATCATGAACGCGCTGGTGCCGGCCCTCGACGCCGCCACGCAGCCGCGCGTCTTCGGCGCGCCGCCGCGGCCGAAGCGGAAGCGCCCCTGGGACCGCGCGAAGCGGGAGGTGGCCGCATGAGCGCCACCTGCCACGACGTCCCCGCCCTCCCCGCGCCGCCCCCGGCCGACGCGCCCACGCCGCCGCAGACCGCCTCCGCGCGGCTGATCGGGACCATGACCTTCGCGGGCGCCGTCGCCGGGCTGCTGATCGTGCTGGTCTTCCAATGGGCGCAGCCGCGCATCGCCGCGCACCAGGCGCAGGTGCTCGGCGCGGCCGTGCAGGAGGTGCTCGCCGCCCCCGCGCGCACCGAGCGGCTATGGATCGTCGGCGGGCGCCTCTCCCCCACCCTCCCCGCCGGCGCCGACTCGGCCAGGACGGAGCGCGTCTGGGCCGGCTACGACGCGGCCGGCAGGCGCGTCGGCTTCGCCGTGCTCGGCGCCGAGGCGGGGTTCGCGGACGTGGTGACGGTGATCTTCGGCTACGAGCCCGCGTCGAAGCGGGTGCTGGGGATGAAGGTGCTGGACAACAAGGAGACCCCCGGGCTGGGCGACCGGATCGTGAAGGACACGGCGTTCGGCGCCGGCTTCCACGGGCGCGCCGCGCCGCTGGCGGGGGTGAAGCGCGGCGCCGGGAAGGGCGCGGCGAACGAGGTGGACATGATCACCGGCGCCACCATCTCGTCGCGCACGGTGATCGGGATCATCAACCACCGGGTGGAGAGGGTGGCGCCCCTCCTCGAGGCCTGGACGCGGGAGCGGCGGCCATGAGAGAGAGCACCCCGCGCGAGGACCTGGTCCGCGGCCTGTGGCGCGAGAACCCCGTGTTCGCGCAGTTCCTGGGGCTCTGCCCCACCCTGGCGGTCACCAACACCCTCGCCAACGGCATCGCCATGGGGCTGGCCACCGCCTTCGTGCTGATCGGCTCCAGCGTCCTGGTCTCGTCGCTCAAGCGGTGGATCCCCAACGAGATCCGCATCTCCGCCTACATCCTGATCATCGCCACCTACGTCACCATCGTCGACCTGGCGATGGCCGCGCTGGTGCCGGAGATCCACAAGACGATGGGCGCCTTCATCGCCCTGATCGTGGTGAACTGCATCATCCTGGGCCGCCAGGAGGCGTTCTCGTCGCGCAACACCGTCGGCCGCTCCGCGCTCGACGCCATCGGGATGAGCGCGGGGTTCATGCTGGCGCTCCTGCTGATGAGCTCCGTCCGCGAGCTGCTGGGAAGCGGAACGCTGCTCGGCTTCGGCGTCCTCGGACCCTCCTTCGAGCCGTGGGTGGTGATGGTGCTCCCGCCGGGCGGCTTCTTCACCCTGGGCGCGTACCTCCTCCTCTTCGGCTGGTGGAAGGAGCGGCGCGAGTCCGCCGTCCGCGTGCGCCCGCGCGAGTGGCCGCACCCCGTGGTCCCGCAGCCGGCCCCGGCCGGGGAGGTGGCGGCATGAGCGACTCCAACCTGGTCTGGATCCTCGTCAGCGCGGCGGTGGTGAACAACTTCACGCTGACGCTCTTCCTGGGGCTCTGCTCCTTCGTGGGCGTCACGCAGAAGCTGGGGACGGCGCTCAGGCTGGGCGCGGCGAACACCTTCGTGATGGTGATCACCTCGCTGGCCGCGTGGGCGCTGAACACCTTCGTGCTGGGGCCCGCGCCCTACCTGCGCATCATCTCCTTCATCGTGGTGATCGCCTCGATGGTGCAGATCGTGGAGATGCTGATCCGGAAGACGAGCCCCACCCTCTTCCGCGAGCTGGGGATCTACCTCCCGCTGATCACCACCAACTGCGCCATCCTGGGCTTCGCCATCTTCCAGACCAACCGCGGCTACGGCTTCGCGCAGGGGCTGGCGTTCGCGCTGGGCGCCGGCATCGGGCTCACCCTGGCGCTGGTGCTGATGGCGTCCATCCGCCAGCGGCTGGAGCTCTCCTCCGTCCCCGCGCTGGCGAAGGGGATGGGGATCGTCTTCCTGGTGGCCGGCTGCCTGAGCCTGGCCTTCATGGGGTTCGCGGGACTGTTCAGCGCATGACCACGAGCCTCCTCTCCGTGGCGGCCTTCGCGCTGCTCTTCGCCCTCGCGGCCGTGCTGCGCCCGCGCGCCGGCTGCGGCGGCGACTGCGGCGCGTGCGAGCGGAGCTGCACCCTCATCGATGGAAACGACCATGTCTGAGCGCACCCTCCCCTCGCGGCGCGACTTCCTGGCCCTGGCCGGCGGCGCCTTCGCGGTGGCCGCCCTCCCGCTCGCCGCCTTCCGGCGCCGCGGCGCGGGCGGCCTGGTGCGCCGCAGCGTCCCGTCCATGGGCGGGATGGCCGACCTGGCCGCCGTCCACCCCGACCGCCGCCGCGCCGGGCGCGCGCTCGACGCCGCCATCGCCGAGCTGCGCCGGGTGGAGGCGGCGATGACGCGCTTCGACCCCGCCTCCGACGTGGGCCGCGCCAACCGCCTGGCCTACGCGGACGCCGTCCCCGTCGGCGACGAGACGGCGGCGGTGCTGCGCGAGGCGCTGCGCTGGTCGGCGGCCACGGACGGCGGTTTCGACCCCACCCTGGCGCGCGTCGCCGACCTGTGGGACGTGAAGCGCCGCCACGCGCCGCCCCCGGGCGACGCGGTCCGCCGCATGGCCGGCCGGCGGCTCTGGCGCACGCTCGACGTGGACGTCTTCCGCGGCCGCCCCGTGGTGCGCTTCGGCGACCGCGACGTGCAGCTCGACCTGGGCGGCATCGCCTGCGGCTACGGCGTCGACCGCGCCGTCGCGGCGATGCGGGCGTGGGGGGTGTTCGACGGCTTCGTGAACGTGGGCGGCGACATCTACGCCCTGGGCGTGCGCGAGGACGGCGAGCCCTGGGAGGTGGGCGTGCGCTCGCCCTACGACCCCGACGCGCTGGTCGGCACCGCGCGGCTGTCGGACCGGGCGATCGCGACCTCGGGCGACTACGAGCAGTACTTCGACTACGGCGGCCGCCGCTACTCCCACATCCTGGACCCGGCCACCGCCGAGCCGCGCCGCTCCGCCACGCACGGGGTCACCATCGCCGCGGCCACGTGCCTGGCGACGGACGCGGCGAGCACCGCCTGCTTCGGCCTGGCGCCGGAGGCGGCGCGCGCGCTGCTGGCCCGCGCGGCGCCCGGCGCCGAGCTGGTGAGCCTCGCCTGAGCGGCGGCGAGAGACGTTCCACGCGAAGCTGAACCCACTGCCCCCTGGGAGGGCACCATGACCGCCCCCGCCGCCGCGCTCGACCTCACCCGCCACTGGGCGGGGTACGCCGGCCTGGCCGTATTCGTCCTCGCCTACGTGCTGGTGATGGGCGAGGAGAAGTTCGGGATCAGGAAGTCGAAGCCCGTGGTGGTCGCGGCGGGGGTGATGTGGGCCGTGATCGGCGCCGCCTACGTCCGGGCGGGAGACCACACCACGGCGGGCGACGCCGTGCGGCACAGCATCGGCGAATACGGGGAGCTGCTCCTCTTCATCGTGGCCTCGATGGTGTTCGTGAACGCGATGGAAGACCGGCAGGTCTTCGACGGGCTGCGCGCCTGGCTGGTGCGCCGGCGCTTCTCGCTGCGCGCGGTGTTCTGGGTGACGGGGCTGATCGCGTTCCTGCTCTCGTCGCAGCTCGCCAACATGACCACGGCGCTGGTGATGGGGGCGGTGGTGCTGGCGGTGGGGCGGGGGCATCCAAAGTTCATCGGGCTGGCGTTCATCAACATCGTGGTGGCGTGCAACGCGGGCGGCGTGTTCTCGCCCTTCGGCGACATCACCTCGCTGATGGTGTGGCAGGCCGGCCGCGCGGAGTTCTGGGACTTCTTCCGGCTCTTCCTCCCCGCGCTGGTGAACTGGATCGTGCCGGCGGCCATCCTCTCCCTCGCGGTGCCGCGGGGCCAGCCGGGTGGCGAGGAGGAGCGGGTCGAGCTCCGGCGCGGCGCGTTCGGTGTGGTCGGCCTCTTCGCGCTGACGATCGTCATCTCCGTGATCGCCTACAACACGCTCAAGCTCCCGCCGGTGATCGGGATGACGACCGGGCTGGGCCTGCTGCAGCTCTACGGCGCCTACCTGCGGCGGACGCACCCGCGCACCCCCGCGCTCCTTCCGGCGCCCTTCGCCCCCGCGTCCGTCGCCGCCGAGCGGCTCGCGCCCGCGTCGACCGCGGCCGTCGACAGCGCCGAACCGTGGGCCGCGCCGGAGGTGGACTTCTCGGTGCCCCTGCCGGACGACCTGACCTTCGGCGAAGACCCGCTCGCGGCCACCACGGACGACCTCGCCGTCCACGGGGAACCGGCCGACGGGGCTCCCGCTCCGGCCGCCGCGGCCGCGGCGCCGCGCGCAGAGGCCGACAGCGCCTTCGACGTGTTCGCCATCCTGCAGCGGTCGGAGTGGGACACGCTGCTCTTCTTCTTCGGCATCATGCTGTGCGTGGCCGCGCTGGCGCAGATCGGCTACCTCGCGGGGCTCTCCGCGGCGCTGTACGGGGAGCAGGGGCCGACCGCCGCCAACGTCGGCATCGGCCTGATCTCCGCCGTGGTCGACAACATCCCGGTGATGTACGCCGTGCTCACCATGCACCCGCCGATGGGCCTGTCGCAGTGGCTGCTGGTGACGCTCACCGCGGGGGTGGGTGGCTCGCTGCTCTCGATCGGCAGCGCGGCGGGCGTGGCGCTGATGGGCCAGGGGCGCGGCGTCTACACCTTCGGCAGCCACCTGAGGTGGACGTGGGCGATCGCGCTCGGCTACGCCGCGTCGATCGCCGTCCACCTGCTGATCAACGGACGGTGACGATGCGCGCCCGCGGCCGCGGCGCCCTCTCCCTGCGCCTGAGAGCGCAAGCCCTCTCCCGTACCGGGAGAGGGTGGGTGGCCGCGGCAGGGGTGGGGCCTGCGGACGGCCGTGCGACGTCAACGGCAGCGCTGCCGGTTCGGTGTGCGCGCCGGCGCCGGGGCATTCTACCTCTCCCGGGACGGGAGAGGTGGCGAGCCTCAGCGAGCCGGAGAGGGCGCCGAGCCGCGGCGCACGCCAGACCAGGACCCCGCACGAGGAGGAGGAGATGGAGAAGCGCGTGATCTACTGCACGGGGTGCGACCGCAACGTGGAGGTGGTGCTCCGCGACGGGAGCGAGGCCGGCGGGCCGCACCCCGACCTGGCGGGTGCCGTGTGCCTGGAGGTGGGGTGGCGCTGCATGGGCACGAGCTGCCCGATCGGCGCCGCGCCGCCCGCGCGGGCGAATGCGACGATGGAGGAGCCGGCCGCGGCGTGAGGGGCGCCGCCCGCGCCCACGCACCCGGCCCCAACGACGGGAGGTCGAGATGGAGACCGAGCTCGCGTACTGCCCCACCTGCCGTCACGAGGTGCGCCTGGCGCTGACCCCGGCGCCCACGCACGAGGGGCACGCCACCATCCCCGACGCGCCCGAGCTGGTGTGCCTGGACGTGGTGGAGGGGTGCTCCGGCGGCACCTGCCCGCTCAGCGCGATGGCGCGGCCGGTGATGGCCATGCGCCTGGTGCGCAGCGGACTGGCGCAGCCGCCCGTCACGCGCATGAAGTGCGGCGGCTGCGGCCGGGAGGCCGAGATGGAGGTGATGGACCGCAGCACCCTCCTCTGCCCCCTCTGCGGGACCGTGAACCGCTGGATCCTGGTGGAGCTCTGCAACCGCGGCTGGATCGCCATCGGCCGCCCCGACGCCGCGGACTAGCGCGGGCGCCGCATGCGCCGGCGCGGCCGGGGGAGCGCGGAAGTGCGCCGGACTCGCGCGAAGCTGAGCGCATCCCGCACTCCTACCATTTCCGTTGATTGATTGTGCATTCTGCCAACGGACAGGACTCACACGGAGTCAACGGAGTCAACGGAGAAAAGCCAGGCAGTTCCTCCGTTGACTCCGTTGAACTCCGTGTGAGACCCATCTGTGCTGGTCCCTACGAATGCACAGTCACCGCGACCCGGCCGAGAGATCGAACTAGAGTTGGGGATCGGATCTCCCCGCGTCCTCGTCCGCTTCCTGCGCGAGCTGGAGGAACGTGACTGCCGTAGCGACGGCACCTCGATGTTCGGCCCAGATCGCAACGCGGTGCGCGCATTCGCGGAGACGCGGGGGCGCGGGGGCGCGGCATCCGGACCTCACGCGGCCCGTCGATCCCGCCGCGCCCGGAAGGTGGAGAGTCCCGGGTGCGGGCAGCGCGAGCAGGTCTCTGGTCCTTGCGACGAGGTCGGGCCCGGCGGACGTACGTGCCGCGACGAGCGGCCAGCCGCGTGAGCTCATGGATTGCTACCGCAGGTTTGCGTGGACGAGGGGAAGGGGCGGCCGCGCAGCCTGCGGCATGCGGCGCACCTCGCGCTCCTTCCAGAGTGAGTAGACGGCGGGGATCACTACGAGCGTCAGCACGGTGCTGCTCAGCATTCCACCCACCATCGGGGCGGCGATCCGCTTCATCACGTCGGCGCCGGTGCCGTGGCTCCAGAGGATGGGGAGGAGGCCGGCGATGATCGCGGTCACCGTCATCATCTTGGGCCGCACACGCTCGACGGCGCCGTACTCGACGGCCGCGTCCACGTCCGCGCGCGTCCGCAGCCGGCCCTCGAGTCTGCGGTCGCGGTACGCGTGGTCCAGGTAGAGCAGCATCACCACGCCGGTCTCGGCCGCCACGCCGGCCAGGGCGATGAAGCCGATCGCGCTCGCCACGCTCGTGTCGTAGCCCAGGAGCCACATCAGCCAGACGCCGCCGACCAGCGAGAAGGGGAGCGAGAGCATCACGATGGCGCTCTCGACCGCGCTGCCGAACTGGAAGTAGAGGAGCAGGACGATGACGGCCAGCGTGATCGGCACCACGTAGCGCAGCCGCTCGCCCGCGCGCTCCATCGCCTCGAACTGTCCCGACCACTCCAGCCGGTATCCCGGCGGAAGGCTGAGCCGGGCCTGCAGCACCCGCTTCGCCTCGCCCACGTACCCGCCTACGTCGCGGCCCCGCACGTCCACGTAGACCACGTTGTTGAGCGCGGCGTTCTCGCTCTTGATGAGCGGCGCCCCCCGCACCACGCGCACGGTGGCCAGCTCGCCGAGCCGCACCTGCGCGCCGGACGGCGTGGCGATCAGCGCCGACGCGATCTTCTCCGGGCTGTCGCGCAGCTCGCGCGGGTAGCGCACCAGCACCGAGTACCGCTCGCGCCCCTCGATCACCTCCCCCGCCGGCATCCCCCCCACCGCCGCCATCATCGCCATCTGCACCTGGTCCATGGTGAGCCCGTGGCGCGCGATCGCCTGCCGGTCGACGTCCACGTCCAGATACCGTCCGCCCATGGTGCGCTCGGAGAACACCGAGTTGGTCCCCCGCACCGCCGGCAGCAGCCCTTCGATCCGGCGTCCGATCCGGTCCAGCTCTGCCAGGTCGGGCCCGAAGATCTTGATCCCCACCGCGGTGCGGACGCCGGTGGTGAGCATGTCGAGCCGGTTCTTGATCGGCATCGACCACATGTTGGCCACGCCGGGGGTGACGACGGTGCGGTTCATCTCGGAGACGATCGAGTCGTAGTCCACGCCCGGACGCCACTCGCGCTCGGGCTTCAGGATCGCGGTGGTCTCGATCATCGAGAGCGGCGCCATGTCGGTGGCGGTCTCGGCGCGTCCGATCTTGCCGAGCACCGTCTGCACCTCCGGAATCCGGGCCAGCGCCTGGTCGCGCTGCACCAGGATCTGCCGCGCCTGCCCGGTGCCGATGCCGGGGAAGAGCGAGGGCATGTCCACCACGCTCCCCTCGTTCAGCGGCGGCATGAACTCGCTCCCCAGCCGCGTCCACGGCAGCACGGTGGCGGCCAGGATCACCGCGGCGACGGCGATGGTCGCCTTCCGATGCCGCAGCACGAACTCGATCACCGGACGGTAGGTCCCGATCAGGAAGCGGTTCACCGGGTTGGCGGCCTCGGGCTTGACGCCCCGGCGGATGAAGAGCCCCATCATCACCGGCACCAGCGTGATGGAGAGGAGCGCGGCCGACGCCATCGCCAGCGTCTTGGTCCACGCCAGCGGCTTGAACAGCCGCCCCTCCTGCGCCTCCAGCGCGAAGACGGGGACGAACGAGAGGGTGATGATGAGTAGCGAGGTGAAGAGCGCCGGGCCCACCTCTCCGGCCGCCTCCACCACCAGCTCGGTGTGGGTTCGCGGCCGGCCCTCGCGCTCGTTGCGCTCCATGTGCTTGTGGAGGTTCTCCACCATCACGATGGCCGCGTCGATCATCGCGCCGATGGCGATGGCGATGCCGCCCAGCGACATGATGTTGGCGTTGAGCCCGATCACCCGCATGGCCAGCAGCGCCATCAGCACGCCCACGGGGAGCGTCAGGATGGCCACCAGCGCGCTGCGCGCGTGCAGCAGGAAGAGGATGGTGACCAGCGCGACGATGATCGACTCCTCCACCAGCTTCTCCTTCAGCGTGCGGATCGCGCGCTCGATCAGCCCCGAGCGGTCGTAGCCCTGCACGAAGGCGACGCCGTGCGGGAGCGACGGCTGGAGCTCGGCCATCTTCTCCTTCACCCGCCGGATCACCGAGAGCGGGTTCTCGCCGAAGCGCATCACCACGAACCCGGTGACCACCTCGCCGCGGCCGTCCAGGTCCGAGATCCCGCGGCGGATCTCGGGGCCGAGCTGCACGCGCGCCACGTCGCCCACGGTCACCGGCGTCCCTCCGGGCCCGGTGCCGAGCGACACCGCGCGCAGGTCGTCCAGGGTGCGGAAGCGGCCGCGGCCGCGCACCACGTATTCGGTGCCGCCCAGCTCCAGCACGCGCCCGCCCACGTCCTGGTTCGAGGCGTTCGCCGCCTCGATCACCTGGTCGATGGACTTGCCGTAGCCGAGGAGCTTCGTGGGGTCCACCTCGATCTGGTACTGCTTCTCGAAGCCGCCGAAGGACGCGATCTCCGCCACGCCCTGCACGGAGGTGAGCGCCGGGCGCACGGTCCAGTCCTGCAGTGCGCGGAGCTCGGCCAGGCTCATCGTCCCGGAGGTGTCGGCCAGCACGTACTGCATCACCCAGCCGACACCCGTCGCGTCGGGTCCCAGCATGGGGTCGGCGCCCTCGGGGAGCTTGCCGCGCACGCCGTTCAGGTACTCCAGCACGCGGCTGCGCGCCCAGTACAGGTCCACGCCGTCCTGGAAGATCACGTACACGGCCGAGAGTCCGAACTGGCTCATGCCGCGCACGGCCTTGGTGCCCGGTACCTTCAGCAGCTCCGTGGAGAGCGGGTAGGTGACCTGGTCCTCCACCAGCTGGGCCGCCTGGCCCGGCCACTCGGTCATCACGATCACCTGCACGTCCGAGAGGTCGGGGATCGCGTCCACGGGCGTGCGCAGCATGGCCCAGGTCCCCGCCAGCACCACGGCGGCGGTCGCCAGCAGCACCAGGAAGCGGTGCGCGACGGACCACTCGATGATTCGCTTGAGCATGGCGGCCTACCTCGTTCCGGGGGGCATCGGCATCCCCTGCATGTCCGCGCCCTTCTCCTCCAGCCGGTCGCCGGATTCCACCCCCGGCAGGTCCTGCGTGGACGAGCCGCTCATCCCGGCCATGGTCTTCATGGTCTCAGCGAGGTTGCTCTCGGAATCCAGCAGGAACTGCGCGGAAGTGACCACCCGCCGCCCCGGCTCCACGCCGGAGAGGATCTCGGTGTACTCGCCGGCGACCCGGCCGGTGACCACCTCGTGCGGCATCAGCTTTCCGCCGCCGTGGTCCACGAAGACGATGGCGCGCTCGCCGGTCTGCACCACGGCCGAGCTGGGGACGGTGAGCGCGGTGCGTGCCGGCGCGGAGAGGCGGACGTTCGCGTACATGCCCGGCTTCAGGCGCCCGTCGGGGTTCGGCACCACCACGCGCGCCTTGAGGGTGCGCGCCTCGGCCTGCAGCGTGGGGTAGACGTAGTCCACGCGCCCCGTGATGGGCCTGCCGGGATACGCGCCCAGCTCCACGGTCGCGGTCGCGCCGGGCGTCACGCCGGCCGCGTCGCCTTCGCGCAGCTCGGCTTCCACCCAGACGCTGGAGAGGTCGGCGATGGTGTAGAGCGGCTGGCCGGCCTGGACCGCCTGGCCGCGCACCACCTGCTTCTCCATCACGATTCCCGAAGCGGGCGAATGGATGGTCATGGTCCGCCGCACCCGTCCGGTACGCAGGACCTGGTCGATCTGCGCTGGGGAGATGTCCCAGAGGGCGAGCCGCCGCCGCGCGGCCGCGAGGAGGTGCGACGAACCCCCGCCCATCCCCGGCACGGTGCTCTGGTCGAGCCCCGCGTCCAGGCGGGCGGCGAGCAGCAGCTCCTCCTGCGCCGACACCAGCTCGGGCGAGTAGATCTCCAGCAGCGGCTCGCCGCGGCGCACCGGGCGGCCGGTGAAGTCCACGTACAGCCGCTCCACGAAGCCTCCGAACCTGGGCGCGACCTGCGCGATGCGGCGCTCGTCGGGCGCCACCACGCCCACGGTGCGGACCTCCGCCTCCAGCGGGCGCTCCTCGGCCGTCCCGAACGTCACCCCGAACTGCCGGATCTGGTCGAGCGTGAGCTGCACGGAGCCGTCGGAGCTCATCTGCATCCCCGCCATCTGCCCGCCACCGGCGTGGGCCGTGTCGCCGGCGGGCTTCGCCGCCGGGGCGCCATTGTCACCGCGGCCGAGCGCCAGGGCCGCCACGGTGATCACCAGCACGCCGGCACCGGCGGCGGCAGCGAGACGGCGGCGGCCTCCAGGATCGATGTTCATCTCAGCACCTCCCCGCCCACCACGCGCTCCAGCATCGCCAGGTTCGTGGCGAAGCCGGTGAGCGCGCGGTGATAGGCGGTCTCGTATTCGTAGAGGGTGGAGCGGTTCTCGAGCAGCGTGACGAAGTCGACGCGGCCGACCTGGAACCCGGCGGTCGCGGACTGCAGCGACGCACGGCCCTGCGGGATGATGGAGCGCACGTAGAGCGCGAGCTGCGTGCGGTCGCGCTCCAACTCCGAGACCAGCCGGGCGACCTCGCCGCGCACCTCGTTGGCCCTGGCGGCTCGGTCCGCCTGGAGCGCGGCCAGGTCGGCGCGGCTGGCGGCGAGCTCCGCCCCCTGTCGGTTGCGGCGGTTGATGGGGAGCGGCACCGAGACGGTGGCCGTCAGCATGTCGGCACCGACGCTGCGCTGCCCGTACTGGAGCGAGACGTCGAAGTCCGGCAGGTGCTCGCGGGCGGCCAGGTCCACGCGCGCCGCCTGGGCCGCGATCATCGCGTCCCGTGCGCGCAGCTCCGGGTTCGAGCGGACGGCGCGCTCCTGCAGCTCCGCGATCGGGAGGAGCGGCGAGCCTTCGACGCGCGAGCCGAGCGCGGTGGTGGCGAAGCGGATCTGCGCCGGGTTGGCCGCGACCGCCGCGCGTACGATCCGCTCGGGGACGGCGGCCTCGGGCAGCGGTGCGTCCACCGGCCGGTCGAGGAGCACGTTCAGCCGCGCGAGCGCGGCGCGCCGCTCCTCCGTGAGCGCGGCCGCCTCGTTGGCCACACCGGCGAGCTCGACGCGCGCCTTCAGCACGTCCTGCTGCCCGCCCGTGCCCACGCCGTAGCGCGACTCGGTGGCGGCCACGAAGCTCTGCAGCACCGTGCGATTGTTCTCCAGCACCTCCATCGCGCGGTCCAGGAAGGCGAGCTGGTAGTACGCGGCGCGCACCTCCTGCACGACCTGGAGCCGCGCCGCATCGCTCATCGCGGCGGCGGCCGTGACCTCGTCGCGCGCCGCCTGCCGGCGGAGCGGGAGCTTGCCGGGATAGGGAATCGTCTGGGTGACGCCGACCATCTTCATGGTCATCTCGTCCCGGAACCCCGGGTCGCTCACCGGCAGGTTGACGATGCCGGCCATGAGCATGGGGTCGGGACGTGTCCCGGCGGGGCGGACGCGCTCGGCGGCGGCGGCGGCGCGCGCCTCGGCGGCGCGGACGGACGGGTTCACCGCGAGCGCTCGCGCGACGAGGGAATCCAGGGACTCCGCGCCCGCGGCTGCCGGGCCGTGGCTGGCGGCGGATTGCGCGGCCGCGGGCGGCTCGAACGCGCCGGCCGCCACCGCCAGCAACCCGGCGCAAAGCGTACGAGAAAGGGTTTTCATCTCCATGCGGCGTTTCGGAGCGCTCCGGATGCCGGTCTGGCCGGCGTACGGCCGGCCGGACTCGGACTCGCGCACGGGCACACTGCCCGCGCGGCGGAGCGACTTCGGTCTCTGTGGGATGCGGGCGGAAGCGCCCGGAGAGACTACGCCTGCGGAGGATGGAACCGGGGGAAGACCAGCAGCAGGTCCGGGGTGGCCTGGGCGGCCGGGACCATGCGGCCGGATGGAGCGGCGGCGAATTCGGGCACCGCGCCGTCAGGGGCCGGGAACGAAAAGGCCACGCAGCCGCTTGCAGCGACGGCCCGGAGCGGGCAGTCGTCACCGGCGGGCAGTTGCGAATGCCGCTCCTGGCCTTGGCCGGGCATCGGCATCTCCTGGTCGTGTCCGGCCTGCGGGTGTTCGGCCGCGCCGGCGCCCATCTCCGCCATCGAGGCCGCCATCACCGTTTGCGCGCACGTCGTCGCCCACACCTGCTCCGCGAACGCGGCGGTGAAGGCGAAGAGCGCGAGAAGCGCGGCGAGCACGCGGACGCGGGCTTTCATGGACGGAAATCTATCACCCTCTGAATAGGGCACAAAGAGGAGACGACTGACACCTGCGTGGGAAAATCACCGACGCAGCTCAGCGTGATCCCCCGC
Source organism: Longimicrobiaceae bacterium (assembly GCA_045803205.1). Classification (GTDB taxonomy): domain Bacteria; phylum Gemmatimonadota; class Gemmatimonadetes; order Longimicrobiales; family Longimicrobiaceae; genus Longimicrobium. The sequence goes on along the minus strand of JBJMPM010000387.1, from coordinate 21,110 downwards.
GCGCTCTCCGCCAAATGCCACGTGGCGCCGCGCCAGCCACAAGGTCAGCGGCGGGAGAACCGTCCACTGGACCAGAGGCACCACGCCGACGCCACCCAGTACCGGCATCGATGGCGTGTAGCTCCAGCGCTTCCAGCGCCAGACGCTGAGCATCTCGGTGCAGATGGTGAAGGCGAGGCCCGCGCCCACGAAGACGGCGAGCGGCGGGAGGCTCGGGCGCAGCAGCCACCATCGCGACCGGGAAGCCAGGGACGCCGCGCCATAGCACGCGACGACGACCACCGCGTCGGCTGCCGCCATCCGCGCGCATTCGAGCGTCGCGGCCCAGTGCGGCGCGGTGGCGAGCGCGGTGAAGAACGGCGCCTGGAGCATCTCCCACGGAAAGTTCAGAAGGACCGCGAACGAGCCCACCGCCGCCCATGGCTGCCATGCCGATCGCGAGTGCCTTGGCTCCGCGCCGCCGCCGCTGGTCACCGCCCGATCCCGAAGCTGCGCGCCGCCAGCCACACGAACAGCACCGTGAGCAGGATCCAGCAGCTCCAGTAGAGCGGCGCGGCAAAGCGCACCGCCCCCGCCTCGGACCCGCGTTCGAGGCGATGCTTGTCGTACATCCCCCACGCGTGGACCGCGAGGCCCAGGAGCAGCACCACGACGGCGGCGCGCCCGAGCCAGGGCGCGGCGAGCCCGCCGATCCCGGTCCCCAGCACGAGGGCGCCGAGGCCGGAGGCGAGCTCGGCTCGTTTCAGTTGTGCGGCATGGGTATTCATCGAGAGCATTCTCCCCCGCTCTACCGGCGGGCGTGAGAGGACCAGTGGATCGCGGCGATCCGCCATCCCTGCGGGGTCCGCGTGAGCACCATCAGCTCGGCGCCCGCGGAGTTGATCGCGCGGCCGCGGAACTCGCCGTGCGTGGTGGTGGTCGAGCTGGCCCAGGCCGCGTCGCCGCGCACCCGAACCCGGATCGGCCCCTGCTCGCTCCGCACCGCGCGCGCGAACTCGATGTCGGCCGCCAGGTGGTGGGAGCGGTACTCCGCCCGGGTCTCCTGATCGCCGCTCTCCTGGATCACGACGTCGGGCGCGAGGAGCGCCAGCGCGGCACTGCTGTCTCCGGCCGCCAGCGCGCGGTGGAAGCGCTCCACCGTCTGCGCGACCGCCGCGGAGTCGCCACCGGCCGTGGAATGGTGCGACGGGTCGTGCCCCTGCGCGGACATGGTCGCGGGAACGGCAGCCGAGGCGGCGAGCAGGAGAAGCCAGGCGAAGGATGAGCGGCGTGCGGCAAACATCGGCATTCCAGGTGTCGGTTCAGAGTGACACGCGGCGGAGGAGCTGCGCGTTGATGGCCACGATCACGGTGCTGAGCGACATCAGCACCGCTCCGATGGCCGGCGAGAGGACGATCCCCCACGGGGCGAGCACGCCCGCCGCGAGGGGAATGGCGACCACGTTGTAGCCGGTAGCCCACCACAGGTTCTGGATCATCTTGCGGTAGGTGGCCTTCGAGAGGGCGATGATGCGTGGCATGTCGCGCGGATCGCTGCGCACCAGCACCACGTCGCCCGCCTCCACCGCCACGTCGGTGCCGGCGCCGATCGCCACGCCGACGTCGGCGGTGAGCAGCGCGGGCGCGTCGTTCACCCCGTCGCCGACCATGGCGACGCGTTTTCCCTGCGCCTGCAGCTCCCTGATCTTCCCCGCCTTCTGGTCGGGGAGCACCTGCGCGAACACGGCGTCGATCCCCAGCTCGCGGGCGACCGCCTCGGCGACCTCGCGCGCGTCCCCGGTGAGCATCACCACCTCGATGTGGTCCTCGTGCAGCCGCCGCACGGCCTCGTGCGACTCGGGCCGGATGGCATCGGCCGTGGCGAACGCGGCGACGGGACGGCCGTCCTCGACCAGGAACACGGTCGCGCGGCCTTCTCGTGCCGCTCGGCTGGCCGCGTCCTGAAGCGCCGGCGGCGGCTCCGTGCCGAGCTTCCGCAGCAGGTTGGGCCCGCCCACCATCAGCTCCCGCCCGTCCACCCGCGCCTTGACGCCGTATCCCGGCACCGCCTCGAAGGCATCGACCCGCAGCCCACCCAGGCCGCGCTCCTCGGCGCTCCTGACCACCGCGCGGGCGATGGGGTGCTCCGAGTCGCGCTCGATGGCGGCGGCCAGGCGGAGCGCCTCGTCGGCCGTGGTTCCGTCGGCCACGGCGACGTCGACGACGCGCATCTCGCCCAGGGTGAGCGTGCCGGTCTTGTCGAAGACGACCGCGTCGAGGTTGCGCGCCTCCTCCAGCCCGCGGCGGTCTCGCACCAGCAGCCCGCCCTGCGCGCCGAGCGTGGTGGAGATCGCGATCACCAGCGGCACGGCCAGGCCCAGCGCATGGGGGCAGGCGATCACCAGCACCGTGACCATCCGCTCGACCGCGAACGCCGGGTCGCCCGGCCGCAGCAGCAGCCACGCAGCCAGCGTGATCACGCCGACGGCGAGCGCGACCACGGTGAGGTAGAAGGCGGCGCGGTCGGCCAGCGCCTGCGTGCGCGACCGGGAAGACTGCGCCTGCTCGACCAGCCGCATGATCCCCGCGAGCGCGGTGCGCTCGCCCGTCCCGGTGACCTTCACGCGCAGCGACCCCTCGCCGTTCACGGTGCCGGCGATCACCTTCGCGCCCGGCTCCTTCTTCACGGGGACCGATTCTCCCGTGATCATCGCCTCGTTGACCGAGCTCGACCCCGATTCGACCTGGCCGTCCGCCGGCACCGCGCTGCCGGGGCGCACCAGCAGCATGTCGCCTTCCCTGAGCGCGGAGACCGGCACCTCTTCCGTCGTGTCTCCGGTCACGCGCACCGCGAGGTCGGGGAGGAGCTTCGCGAGCTCCTTCAGCGCTCCCTGCGCCTGGTCGATGGACCGCATCTCGATCCAGTGGCCCAGCACCATGATGGTGACGAGCGTCGCCAGCTCCTCCCATAGCGGCATCCCGGGGAAGCCCAGCGTCACGGCCAGGCTGAACCCGAACGCCACGCTGATCGCGAGCGCGATCAGCGTCATCATCCCCGGCCGGCGGTCCTTCAGTTCCTGCAGGGCACCCCGCAGGAACACGACGCCGCCGTAGAGGAAGACGGCCGTCCCGAACACCGGCGGGATCCACTGCGAGCCGGGAAACTGCGGCGCATGCCAGCCGGTGAGGGACATCAGCATGTGCCCCCACACCACCGTCGGGATCGTCAGCGCCAGCGTGAGCCAGAACTTCCGCCGGAACATCTCCACGCTGTGACCGGCGTGCTTGTCGTGCCCAGCGTGCCCGCCGTGCCCGGCGGCGTGATGCCCCGCGTGCGGGTCCGCGACACGACCACCGGCATGCCCGCCGTGGTGAGTGTGCACGTCCGCGTGCGCCGCGTCCACACCATGCGGGCCGGGGAGGCTCCCGCCTTCGTGCGCGACCTCGGGATGCTCGGGGTAGCCGGGCTCCGCCGGCGGCTCCGGCTCCGGGCTGTCGTGAGCGTGGTGGTGGTGCGAATGGTCCATTCCGACTCCCGGCGTTCGGCCCGATGGCGTGATAGCTACGGACGGAGCCGTCATGAGCTCCCCTATTTTACTCCGTATAAAAACGCTCCGCAACCTGAAGGAGGCGCAGCCGGAAGGAAGCGTCCAGAGGCAAGAATCAGCGAAGCCGCTCTATGTATTTGTGGGACGACGTGCCGTGGCTGCCCTGCCGAAGCCAGGCAGATCGTGCGATGCGAGGCAAAACGAGCTGACGATCATCGGCGCAGCGCGAGAGCGACCGCGCCGAGCAGGAACACACCGGCCAGTACCGGGCCTTGCGGCGCCTCCCAACCGGTAAGAACGCCGAACTCGATCGCCAGGAAGAAACCCCCCACGTTGGCAGCGACCGCCGTCCACCTGACCGCGCGGCCGGTATGCGCAAGGAGTGTGAATGCGCCGATCAGGAGCAGAGCGATACCGCTTCCGGCGAACCAGAGAGCGTCGAGGGACGCCCGGTCAAACTCCTTCGCGGTGAACGCGATATGGATCACGCCGATGAGCACGGCCAGAGCTCCCGAAAGCTTGGCCGCCCAATTGACCGTGCGACCAGGAGGAGGACTGGAGGTCATCGATCTTCGGCGGCAGAGGGCGGGGCGACCATCGTCAGTCGCAGCACTTCCCCGACTGCTGAACAGGGGGACAGGGGACGGAGCCATACGAGCAGAACACGCAGCAGTCACCCGGCTTCGGGCGGATCAAAGTCTTGCATGCGGAACATTCATGGAAGAATTGACACGCGTCTTCCGGCATCTTCTCCTCCACCGTGGCGCCGCAATGCGGACAGGTGAGGATGGAAATGAGGGCTGTCATGGCGCCACCATCCGCGGCGCGTAGCAGCTTCGGCGAGCCACGATGTTCCAGATGGTTGCGCACACGAGAGTCACGGCACCGACGCCGATCAACTCCCGTGCAGGAAAGCCGTGGACGAAAATCACGCCGGCAGTGAGTGCCACGGCGCCGCAGAGTCCCAGAATCAGCGGACCCGCCGACCGGTGCATCTGCCGTCCTTTCCAGAAGCCCCACAGCGCGGCCACCAGGGAGACGAGCATCAGTGGCCAGAGAATGCGGTCCCTGCGCAGGAAGCCGAGCCCCAGCGCTGAAACGACGCTCACGATTACGGGAGTGCCCGCGCAACACAGCGCGGCGAACACGGCGCCGAGCACCCCGGCGCCGTCGGCGACGCCCACGGCCCTGTTGTGTTTGTTTCCGATCATCGATCCTTGCGAAATCTGGGTGGCAGTACGGGGAGGAACATACACGCGCTGGACTGTCGTTCCAACCCAGCAACAGCATTTGCGCGCTACGCCCAGTGGTCCGCCAGCAGCAGGGCGAGACTGGCCCCGAGCACCGGGCCAACCAGTCCGCTCGGCCCGGCGGCGAACATCGGGCTGCGTTCCACGTCGCGTAGGCCCGCACGCGAACCCCGTCGCCGTATCGCCGCGCTGGTACTCCCGCTTGCCCTGTCCGCTCTGCTTTACGGGCCGCTGTTCTGCTACCGCACCACCTCGAAGTGGGCCATCATCCCCGCGGCGTGATGCTCCAGGATGTGGCAGTGGTACATCCACTCCCCCGGCCGCTCGTCAGGCATCCAGGCGATCCGCACCCGGCCTCTCGCCGGGACGTTGACGGTATCTTCCCATGAAAGGAACGCAGGGGGCTGGTCGTTCACCTCCAGCACCTGGAAGAAGTACCCGTGCAGGTGGAACGGGTGGTCTACCGGCGTCGCGTTGACGATGTCCCAGACCTGCAGCTCGCCCAGCTTGACGGGGTCGGCCCGGTGGTGCGCCTCCCGGTTGATCACGAACTCCACGCCCTTCATGGGGCTCACCGTGAAGCCAAGCCGCACCTCGCGCGTGGGCGCGACGGGCCCCGTCACCAGCGGTTCGATGTGCCGCAGTGTGTCCGGGATCACCGCCCGCGAGGGGGCGGCTGGGCCGACCCGCAGTGTCGCGAGAGTCTCGCGCTTCGCCCGGCGGAACGAACCACGTTTGTAAGGGAGCGACTCGATCCGCAGCGTTTCGCCTTCCACGAAAGGTCCGACCGCCAGCTCCACGCGGTCAGCCGGCGCGAGCAGCACCTCGCTCGCCATGACCGGCGCGGTGAGGAGTCCGCCGTCGGTGCCGATGATCCGGAAGGACGCACCGCCAATGGACAGCCGCACGTAGCGCGCGCTCGCGGCGTTCACGATACGCCAGCGCTCCACCTGCCCGCCGGCAATCGCCAGCTCCGACCCGCTCCTTCCATTCACCAGTACGGTGCTTCCCTGCCGGCCGTCGTGCTTCTCGATCCACCAGCCCGGCGGCTTGATCTGCCCCGCGCGGTCCAGCGCTACGTCGTCCAGCACGAGCACCCGCTCGGCGTCCAGCTGCGGCTCGTCCGGGCCGTGCACGACGAGCGCGCCATAGAGCCCGCGCTCCAGCTGCACGGTTTCGTTCATGTGGGGATGGTACCAGAAAGTGCCTGCATCGCGGAGCACGAAGCGGTACGTGAACGTCTCGCCGGGCGCGACCGGGCGCTGCACGTTCTCGGTGCCGTCCATGGGCGGGGGAAGCCGCAGCCCGTGCCAGTGGATCATCGTGGGCTCGGGGAGCGAGTTGTGGAGCCGCACCTCGAGGACGTCTCCCACGTTCGCCTCGATGACGGGTCCGGGCACCTGCCCGTTGTACCCCCAGGCGCGCGTCGCCCGCCCGGGGACGAACTCCCACTCCGTCTCGCGCGCGTCGAGTTCCACCGTGACGACCTTGCCGCCGGGCTCCGGCTGCGCCTCGGCACAGGCGTGGTGGTAAGCCGCGAGCGTCTCGGCCGAGGGCTCGTGCACCATGTGCCCCCCGTGCCCGCCGTGGTGGTGGTGCGCGTCGTGGTCGTGGGAATGGTCGTGGGAGTGGGATTGCATGGGAGCTTCGCAGGTGCGTGTGGGTCTGTAAGGCGTGTTGGACAATCGTGCCTCCGCACCGGCCCGCGAGTCAACAGTTTTCGCGCCGCACGGAACCCGCTGGGACCCTCACGGCGGCTGCGTCAGCGTGCGACGCTGCTTCCGGAGGAGTTCAGGATGAGCTGGCGGTAGATGCGGACGGCCTGCTCGTAGTCGCGGACCGCGAGGCGCTCGTTGGTGCCGTGGATGCGCTTGAGGTCCTCGGAGGTAAGGCGGAGCGGGAGGAACCGGAAGATGTTCCGGCTGAGGTCCTGGAAGTAACGCGCGTCGGCCACCACGACCACCAGGTACGGCGCCACCGTCACGTCGGGGGCCACACTCCGGATGGTCCGCTCAAGGGTGCGGAAGCTCCCGGACGCGGTGCTGGAAACCGCGGACGGCTCGGCCGTGAAGCCGGAAGCGATCCTGGCTTCCACCCGCGGGTCGGCGACGACGCGCCGGACGTGGTCCAGCACACCCCGCACGCTGTCCCCTGGAAGGATCCGGAAGTTGACCACGGTCCGCGCGTGGCTGGCGAGCACATTCTCCTTGGTCCCCGCCCGGAAGATCGTCGTCGCGGTGGTGGTGCGGACCATGGCGTTGGTGGTGGGGCTCTCCTCCAGCCGGTCCATGACCAGCGGGCGGGTGGCCCAGAGGTTCGCGAAGACGGCGCGCTGCGCGAAGGGGAAGTGCGGTCCGACCCGCTCGAAGAGCTGCCGCGTTGGCCCCTCCAGGCGGGCGGGCATCTGGTTCTGCTCCAGGCGGGCGATCGCCGCGCCCAGGATGCCGATCGCGCTCTCGCGCGGCGGCAGCGAGGAGTGCCCCCCCGCCGCGCGGGTGGTCAGCTCGATGCTGACGAACCCCTTCTCGGCGATCCCCACGAGCGCGGTCGGCCGGGAGATTCCGGGGAGGACGCCGTCCCCGATCACGCCTCCCTCGTCGAGCACCATTTCCAGCTCCACCCCACGGCTTTTCAGGAGCGCGGCGATCTGGCGGGCACCGCGCGTGCCGCCCACCTCCTCGTCGTGCCCGTACGCGAGGTAGACCGTCCGCGCTGGACGGTAGCCCTCGCCGAGGAGCATCTCCACGGCCTCGAGCATTCCCACCACCGCCGACTTGTTGTCGATGGCGCCTCGACCCCAGACGAAGCCGTCCGCGATCCGGCCGCCGAACGGCTCCACCTGCCAGTTCCGCTCCGTTCCCGGCTCGACCGGCACGACGTCGAGGTGGCCCATCAGCAGGACAGGCTTCAGCGAGGGGTCGCTCCCCGGCCAGGTGTACAGCAGGCTGTGGGTGGCCACGGCCTCGCGCCGGAGCTGCGCGTGCACGCGGGGGAACTGGGCCTGCAGGTAGGTGTGCAGCGCCTGGAACGCCGCCGCGTCGAACGCGGCGGGGGTCTCGTGCGAGATGGTGCGGATGCGAAGCGAGCCGGCCAGCCGCTCCGCCGCGCCATCAGGGATCGCGACCGCGGGCGCCGGGGGGACCAAGGCTTCGGTCGGGCGGAATCGCGCCGTGCGGACGAGGGCGACTGCAACGAGCAGGACGACGGCGGAGACGAGCAGCAGGAGAATCCTCCGCAGAGGACTCCATCTCCGGTGTGAGTGGCCGCTGGAACCGGGCCTGGCCGGTGGCTCGCTCAACTCGGCTGCCGAGCGGGTCATGGCTACCACTGGTGCGATGGGTGATGCGCAGATTCAGAGCCCCGGCGCCGTTGGCACGGATCAGCCGCTGCTCCGCGGGCGGTAGAAGGAATCGTATTATACCAAATCCGCCTGAACACCTGGTGTTTAACGCACCTCAACAAAACGACGTCATCCTGAGGCCGGCCATGCTGCAATCATCGTCTGCGGAATGACATGCAGGCCGAAGGATCTATAACCGCGTCAGCACGTGAGTCGGTGAGATGCGCCAACGCTATCCCCGGATCTGGTATTATCCCCCTCCAAACCTATGTCAATGGCTTTGTGATGACCCCGGTCGCGGCGTGCCGAAGTGGCCGCGCACGAGGCGACGGCGGGACCGGCGTCAGCGCCGGAAGCGCGTCAACGGCCGCCCGCGCGACGATAAATCGAGGGATGTCGAATGGCGGGCGCCCTACGGCGCGCTGACGGGCGCGGCGGTGGCGACGAGGGACCTCGGGGACGGCGAGGCCGAGGATCCCGATCGCGATCCTCGGCCGTGGCGAGCGCTGGAGTCCTGTTGGGCGAAGTGGTATTACGCCGTAGCCAGCAGACTACGGCACGCGTCCTCGCACCTCCGGCACACCTCCGCGCAGACCCGGCAGTGCTCGTGGTGCCCCGCGTGCTTCTCGCACTCGGCCGCGCAGAGCCGGCACGCCTCCATGCAGGCGCGGAGCTGCGCCTGGATCAGCCCCGGGTCGGGCTCGGATAGCCGCGACAGGATGCGGCCGGTCGCGTCGCAGACGTCGGCGCAGTCCAGGTTGAGGCGGATGCATCGCCGCAGCGCCGAGGCGGTCGCCTCACCCAGGCACGCATCGGCGCAGGTGGTGCAGCTCTGCAGGCACTCGAAGCAGGCATCGATGCACTCGGCGAGCGCGCCGCGGTCCATGGGCGATGGGCGGGGATGGGTGTCCAGCATCTCCCGAGTCTGCATGTCGGCGTCTCCTTGAAAATGATTACATGCTGCCCGGCGGCGCCGTCGCCACCAGGACGGCGGTGACGAGCAGCACGCCGATCCCGACGGCGAGCTCCACGCCCGCCGAGCGCCGCAACCGGGCGACGCCGGCCTCCTGGCCGAGCGCGGGCTGCACCCGCTTCCAGTTGTAGGCGCCGGTGGCGAAGACGACGGTGAGCAGGGCCAGCTTGACCAGCAGCGTGCGCCCGTAGACGCTCTGCCACAGCGCCGCGACACCGTCGAGCTGCACCGCGGCCGCGAACACACCCGTCGCGGCGAGCACCGCGGCCGAGGCGAGCGCCACAGGCGAGAACGCGTTGACCAGCGCCGCGACGCCGCGGGCCCGCCCTGCGCCCGCCGCTCCTGCGCCCGGGATTCCGGCGACCAGCAGCACGCAGAGGCTCCCCAGCCACCCGCCCGCGGAGAGGATGTGCAGCGCGTCCGCGAGCACCGGAAGTGGCGCGAGCATCGCCGCGGCCGCGTGCCCGGAGAGCGCCGGGGCGAGCGCCAGCACCACGGCCGCGGCAGCCGCCAGGAGCCACCCGCGGCGCGCGGCGGCCGGGGAGTGCTCCCGCGCTCGAGGGCGGTCACCGCCGGCCGGGAGCTCCGGAGCCGCGTCAGGCACGACCGTCGCTTCCGGCGGCCGTGTGGGTGCCGCCGCCGCCGTCACGCCGCCCCGGACAGCGCGAAGAACGGTGCGGAAGGCCAGCAGCGCGAGCACGACGGCTCCGGCCTGGAGCAGCCACGCCCATCCCCAGAGTGTGCGCGTCACCATCGTCCCGACGAGCGCCGCGTCGAGCGCATCTTCGGCGCCGTGGAGCGCGTACGACTGCGCGATCAGGCGCAGGACGGTGGCGAGCGCGAGCACGCTCGCCGCGGTGAGGCCCGCCCGCGCCGCGCCCGCCTCCGATGCGCCGCGGAGAACGGCTGCGTCCGCGCCTTCCGCGAGGTGCACCCGCGGGAGCACCGCCCAGCGGAAGGCGACCGCGCCGACCACCACCAGCAGCGCCGCGAAGCCGAGCCACCGGACCGCGACGTACGGTGGCGAACCCACTCCGAAGCCCTCTTCGTCCTCCACCGAGGCCGCGGGGTGGTGCGAGGCGGGGGGCGGCGCCTGTCCGGGTGCCGTGGGACCCACCGGCACCGCGGCACGCGGCGGCGCGAGGCCGGACGCCCCCGGCGCGATCACGAAAGCGAAGTGCCCGCGCACCGGGTGCCCGTCGGGGCCCGCGACCTGGTAGGTGACGCGGTACTCGCCCGCCGCCAGCGCGCCGCGGATCGGCACGACCAGCACGTTCGCGGAGTCCGGCGCCAGCGCGAGCGCGCCCAGCTCCACCGCTGTGCTGTCGGGTCCGATCAGCTCCAGGCGCGACACGTCCGGCACCATGGCCTCGCTGAACGCCAGCCGCAGCTCGCGCGGCGCCGCGGACAGGTGTGCTCCGTCCGCGGGCGCGGAGTGGCGCAGGTGCCCGTGCGCGAGCGCCTGGGACGGCGCTCCGAGCATGGCTGCAGCCGCCAGCAGCAGGACGACGGGACGGCGGCTGGCGGAGCGTGCCGCCGGGCGTGTCACGGCCGGCCCTCGATCACGCGCCGCACGTCCGGGTCGCTCCAGCGCGCGCGCAGCGCGGGATCTTCGCGGATCCGGCGCTGCACGGCCGTGTCGCGGACGAGCGCCCCGCCGAGCTCCAGGAGCTTCGCGGTGGCGGGGTCCGCGGCGGCATGCGACGCGTCGCCGCCCATGCGCGTCCCCGGCTCCATCCCGGCGTGGTTCATCCCGCCCATGTCGGACGTGGCGGCGTGCGCCTGGTGGGCTGCTCCCGCGGGCGCGGCGGAGTGATCCATCCCCTGCATCCCCGCGTGCTCTCCACCCGCGCGGGCCGCTCCGCGCGACATTCCGGCCATCCCCTCGTGGCTCATGCCTCCCATCCCGGCGGGTGTCCGGCCGGCCGCGCTTGGGCGGCTCATTCCCGCCATCCCGGAGTGGTCCATCCCTGCCATCCGCTGATGGCCGGGGTTGGTGCGTGCACCGGCGCCGTGGCTCATGCCGGCCATCTTCGAGTGGTCCATGCCGGCCATCCCGCCGCCGCTCCGGCTTCCGCCACCCGCAGCGCCGTGGTTCATTCCCGCCATGGCCGAGTGATTCATTTCACCCATCGAGGCGCCGCTGCCGGCGCTCGTTGCAGGCATCTGCTTTCCCGCGTGGCCTGAATCACCCGCCGCCGCGTGGCTCATGCCCGGCATCGCCGACGCCGTGGTATCCTGCATCCCGCTCATGTCGTGCGCGGCAGGCACCGAAGCGGAAGCAGTATCCTGCGGCGGGCCGGACGCCGCCGTTCGCCCGGCCGGAGCGTCCGGCCGGCCGCAGCCGGCCAGCACCAGCGCCGCCGCCATGGTGGTTCCGAGCTTCGTGTGCATCCTCTCCCCCCCTGCTTTGCTGGGCGTCTGCATCAGTGCTTGTGCTCCGGGCTCGCGGGCGCGACGGGCTGTCCGCGGCGCAGCTCGGCCAGGCGGCGCTGCACCTCGGGATCGCTCCAGAGGCGGTGAAGCTCCGGGTCCGCGTGGACGCGGGCCGCGACCTGGGGGTCGGAAAGCAGGCGCACGACGAAGTCCAGCGCCTGCGCACTGTCGGCCGCCGCGCCCGAGGCTGCAGGCATCGCCGCGTGATCCATCCCCTGCATTCCCCCCTGCATCTCGGACATCATCCGCGCCAGCTCGGGGTCGGCGGCGACGCGGGCGCGGATCACGGGATCGGCCATCATGCGGCGGTGCATCGCCATCATCCGCTGCATGTCCATCCCGCCGTGCTGCATCCCCGCCATGCCGGCGCTGTCGTGCTGCATCCCCTGCATCCCCGCGTGGTTCATTCCCGGCATCCCGCCGTGCTCCATCCCGGCCATCACGGCGCCGCGCGGGAGCGTTGGCTCGGGGAAGGCGGCCAGGAAGCCGATCACCGGGCCGCCCATGTTGTTGGTGCCCATCATCTGGGCCATCTGCTTCCACTCGTCGATGCTCATCACGAACGAGGTGTCGTCGCGGTAGCGCCGTGCGGCCGTCAGGATCTCCTCCCGCTTCTTCGCGCGCGGCACCCTGGGCGAGGCGAGGATGTCGGAGATCACGTCGTGCATCGCGTGCAGGTTGTCGAAGATGATGGCCGCCTCGGGGTAGCGGGCCGCGAACGCCGGCGCGACCGCCGCCGTCATCGGCATCACCCGCGGCATATGCTCGGGCGCGTTCACCAGCATCTGCCGGAACCGCGTCACGGCCGCCGTCACGCCCGCCTGCCGCTCCTCCTGCGTGCGGCCCGCCATCAGCGGCTCGTAAAGGCCCACCTGCAGCCAGTGGTAGCCCCAGATCAGCCCGTTGAACTTCGGGTACCCCTCGCGGAACGCGGTCGAGTAGTACTGCCCCTCCATCAGCTCCATGTTCTTGGGCCGCGAGCTGAACGCGAGGTCGGGGCGCGACTTGTAGTAGCGCACCAGGCTGGCCACCTCGGCGTCCTTCTCGGCCTGCGACAGCCGCTCGTCCGCGAGCACGTCGTAGATCTGCCGGTGCAGCAGGTGCGCCCAGTCGAACATCATCTTCGCCTCGGGCGCGAGCTTGGCGTACTCCACCTCGATCGTGGCCTCCTCCAGCGGAAGCCGCGGGGGGCTCACCAGCAGCCGTCGGGTGATGAAGTCGTACTCCTTCTCCTCCAGCTCCGAGGCGGGCGCGCCCGGCCTCGTGTACAGCTTCTCGTACAGGATCGCGTGCCCGTAGTCGAAGGCGTTGAAGAGCCGGTCGGCCGCCGCGTAGCTGCGCCGGAAGGTCCAGTTGTGCTCGGCCGGCAGGTAGAACTGCTCGTACGTCCGCGAGAGCTGCGCGGCCGCAGGGGCCGCGAGTCCCACCACGAGCGCCGCGGCGCCGAGGACCGCGCGGCCGCGCACCTTCCTGGTCATGCGAGTCTCCATCCCGCCGGAGCGGGCGTTCCGGGTGTGGGTCGTTGCGATCATCTCGGTCACCTGAGCGGGATCAGGTTTCGCAGCGCGAAGGCGTGCGACATCCCGACGGTGAAGAACCAGCCCTGGTCGTCGCCGGTGAAGCGGCGTCCCACGCCCGCGTCGACGTTGAACTGCGGGCTCGTCTGGTAGCGAAAGCCCGCCTCCGCGGTCCACGCGAGGGCGGCCCCGGAGGCGAGCGGCTGTTCCGCGAACACGTCCGCCGTCACCAGGGTGGACGTGAAGGGGAAGCTGCGGTCGACGGCGACGCCCGCCATCCAGCGGGACGCCTCGCCCGCGCTCTCGCCGGCCGAGGGAGCCGAGCCCAAGGTGTACTGGCCGTTCACGTGGAAGCGTGCCCATGACAGCGTGCGCGTCGCGATCCCTTTCACCGACGCGTACGTCCGGTCCGCGGCGAGGCCGCCGGCCGGGATCACCACGTCGGCCGCGACCGCGAACGCCGGCAGCGACGAGGTCTCCGCGTTGAAGTTGTGGAGCGCCGAGACGTCGATCCCGGCCAGGGCCGTCGTCCGGCGCCCCGAGCCGCCGTCTACGTAGCGCAGCGGAAACGCGACCTCGACCTGCGTGCGGGGGAGGATTCCGTACGCCAGCTCCGGGGCCACCTCCCAGTTGTAGACGCCGCCCTGCTGGCGCTCCAGGCGGAGCGGGGCCAACTGTACCTCGAAGGCGTGCCGCTCGACGGGGTACGCGTCCTCGATTCGCACCGGGCGCGATGCGTCGGTGTTGTAGTAGTCGGTCTGGGCGCCGAGCGGCGACGCCAGAGTGCCGAGCGTGAAGAACGCGGCGAACGCGCCCGGAATGCCTCGAATCGTCATCGTTGCTTCTGGTCCGTTTCGTCGTGGCTGTACCATCCAGCCGGGGCAGAGGCCGGTTTTACCGTGCATAAAACATACTCGCAAGGAGACACCTCCTGCGGGTGCTCCCGGCCGCACTACCGGGCGTGCCGGTACATCAAATCCACCAGCTCGTCGTACATCGCCTCGGCCTGGCCCGCGTCGCCGCTGGTGATGGCGGAGGTGGCGCAGTGCTTCAGGTGGTTGCGCATCAGCTCGCGGCCCACGCTGCGCAGCGCCTCGTGGGCGGACGAGATCTGGGTCATGATGTCGGCGCAGTAGCGGTCCTCCTCCACCATCTTCTGCAGCCCGCGGATCTGCCCCTCGATGCGGCGCAGCCGCTTGAGGTTGCGCTCCTTGATGCCGGGGTCGACGGCGACCGCCGCGCGTTCGCCGCCGTCGCCGGCCTGGTGAGCCGCGCAGCCGCAGGACGCCTGCACCAGCGGGAGCGGTTCGTGGCGCATGGTCAGCCCTGCGCGACCTGGGCGGCGTAGCCTTCGGCGTCGACTGCCGCCGCGATCTGCTCCGGCTGGACCAGGCGAGGGTCGTAGGCCACTGTCGCCGAGCCCACCTTCACCTCCTGGACCTCCACGCCGCCCAGCTGTCCCAGCGCGGCCTTCACGCTCGCCACGCAGTGCCCGCAGCTCATCCCCTCGATCTCGATCCTCGCCTGCTCCATCATCTGCTTCTCCCGGAAAAACTCAGGTTGTTGCGGTACCTCCACCCGTCCGCTCACCTCGTGTTCGTAACGGCTGCACCTCAAATCTGTATACCCCCACCCCCTATGTCAAGCGGTGACGGCCGACCACGAAAAGAGGTCTGGCAGGCTGCCAGACCTCCTCGGTGTTCCTGGTCCTGCGAGCTGGAAAACCAGAAACGCCTCAGAGCCCGCGGGCGTGTGGGCAGAGGTCCGTGCGCGAGCGAAGCGCGTCGGGGAAGCAGACCAGGTGCACGAACGGCAGCTTCCCGGGGTGCTCGCAGTGCGTGAGGTGGTGGTGTATGGCGCCAGTGGGCAGGGGATGTGCCATGATCGCGCCGCTGATCCAGACGGTGCCGAGCGCGACGATCGCGGCGGCGATGGAGCCGCGGGTGAGGCTGCTGGCGGGTGCGGGCTCCTCGCCGGCGAGCCTGCGGATGCGGCGGTCGAGGAGGCTGACCCGTTGGGCGAAGCCGACTGCGTCAGGAAGCGCCGACCCCTGCGGCTGCTGCCAGGACGCGAGGGCGAGCAGCGCGCTCGCGAGCGCGAGCGGACGCTCCCGTGCCGCGCGGTCGTCCGCCTGGATCTCGGCCTCGTCCGCCACGTCGGCGGCGAGGCGGCGCAGCGCCGGAAGCCAGAAGAGCAGGTGCGCGAAGAAGCGCAGGAGCGAGAGCCGCAGCGGATCGCGGCGATCCACGTGAGCCCCCTCGTGCGCCAGCAGCGCGGCGAGCTCGTCGGGCGAGAGACGTTCCGTCAGCGCCTCCGCGACGAAGATCCGTGGAGACCACCACCCGACCGTGAAGGCGGGGTTTGGGAGCCCCTCCACGACGCGCACCTTCAGCGGATCGACACCGGCGGCGACGGCCGCGGTCCAGACGGCATCCCCCTCGGCCGGGCTCCTGACCTCGAGGGGGCGCATGGCGCGACGGACGCGGAGCCACGCGCGGGCGCGGTCGTACAGCGCGAAGAGCAGCCCACCGACGACGAGCGCGTGGAAGAGGTAGTGGACAGGAGCCAGGATCTCGTGCGTGGCGATCAGGCAGATCGGGCCCAGGTGGTCCCTTCCACTGAGCGCGTGCTCGAGCCCCCACGCGAAGTGGTGGCCGAACACGGGGCCGAAGCTGAGCACCAGCAGGGCTGCGACACCCAGGAGCAGGGCGCGCCGCCGGTGCTGCTCCCGAGAGACGAGCGTTCCCTCACCGGGTCGCGCCGGCATCACTTCTCCTGCTCGTCGAGGCGGCGCTGGATCAGTCGCGCGAGCTCGCCGAGGCGCTCCGGGTCCCGCTCCGCGAGCACGTCCACGAACGATGCGGCGACGGCTTCGTGCCCGAGCGAGAGAATGCCCTCCACCACGCGCCGCGACGCGTGCGAGAGCAGCTCGTCCTCGCTCATCCGCGCCTCGTAGTGCAGCAGGTCGTCGCGCTTCTCGCGCTTCAGCAGCCCCTTCCCGACCAGCTTGTTGAGGACCGTGATGACGGTGTGGATGGTGACGGCGTGCTCGCGCGCCACCTGCTCGAACACCGAGCGCGCGGGAACCGGACGGCCGATGCGCCAGACGACCTGCATCACCCGGGCTTCCAGGTCGCCGAGCACCTTCGCCAGGCCATCGGCCGAGAGACGGATGGTGTCTTGGAGCCGAGGAGCCGCTGGCGTGTCGAGCCTCTTCGAGCGAGGAGTCATCCGCGATGGCTAAAGAGGAAGGGGAGTTCACGACTGTTCTACGATAACACCTATTTTATCCGCCGTAAACTCACCGTAGCCGTGTGTCCCGGCGTATCGCCACTACCACCGGACGCGGTCGCTGCTGTACTCTACGGCAACTGCGCTACGCGCTGTTTTCGGGGACTTATTGGGACTTATACCAAATCCGCCTGGACACCTGCTGTTGACGCAACCCAACCCGACGACGTCATCCTGAGGCCGGCCAAGCTGTTACCAAGTTCTGCAGAATAACTTGCAGGCCGAAGGATCTATAATCGCGTCAACACGTGAGTCGGTGAGATGCGCCAACTCTATCCCCGGATTTGGTATTAGGTTTGGACACGGCACATTATGATGAATCGCTCAACTGGAGGTAATCATGGCCCCAATGGAGTACCGGGAATCTCTCGCGGTAGCGGCCGCGGAGGCGGAGTAGGTGTTCGGGAGATACCGACAGGCGAAGGCGCGGCACGCAGCGGCGCGACTGGAGGCGTACGAGGCGACACGCGAGGATGCGATCGCCGATGGCCTGGGGTCCCTGTTGCGTTTGGCGGATACCGATGGCAGGGCACTGGATGCGTGGCGGCAGTCCTGGGCCGGCCGTGCACACCAGAACGTCGAGGCAGGGGCGTGGAACCGGCCCGCACTGGTCGATCAATTGCCGCGGCGCGCCGCGGTGCTTCCCTTGGCCATCTGGAACGGCTCAGACCTGTGTGGGCTGGCGTTAGGACACGCCTCACGTCACCGCGCGGCAGGCGTGCGGCACACGGTGACGCTCACCCACGCGGAACGCCGGCCGGAGCCGCCAGAGGTTCCCTTGCGTGGCCGGATCATCCCCCTCGCCGTCGCTGCGGCGCGCAACTACGGTCTCGCCCTCGGTGCGACCCGGCTGAGGCTCCGGTATCCGGACCGCAACTTGTTGTGGTACTATGAGCTGCTGGGCTTCGATGTTGCGTGGGAGGGCGGAAAACCGGTATATTGTGAGCAGGAGATCTGAAGATGAAGAAGCCCCCCGGAACGATTGATCCGCCGGTCGAGCGGAAGAAGGCGAGCGGGCCAAGAGCCCGTCTCGCCCAATTCGCTGGCGCCGACGATGTTCCTGCGCCCTCCCGCGAAGAGGCGCGCCGGCGCATCCGGAGCAAGCCGGGGTTCTTCGAATCGCTGAGCCCGGAGGCGCGCTCCGCGATCGCGACCTACGATGGCCCTGAGGCCATGGGACCTCCGCGGCGAAAGCGGTAGCGGCAATTCCAGATGAAGCAAGCAGCGCCCGCGTCAGTGCACGCGGGCGCCTTGTTTTGCTGGCGTTTTTGATGTTCTGGAAGGGAGCGGGAGCGGGGCGAATGCTTTCAGGATGGTCGTGCCGCGAACGCGGAGAGGGTGGTTTTCGGCGTGCGGCGACGCCGACGGAACGTAGCCTCCAACCCGGGTCTGGCGCACGCCCGGCGCGTCGGGGTCTCGCCTCCTGCCCTGTGGGGAGATGGCTACGTCTCCTGCAGCACCCGCGGCGGGCCGGCGACCGGCGCGCGCGCCACCAGCTCGTCCAGCGCGAGCCGGTAGGCCTCCACCAGCGCGCCGGGGTCTGGGACCAGGCCGCGGTCGGCGGCGATCCCCACCTGCAGGCTGCCGGCGTAGCTCACGGCGCTGATCCCCACGGAGAGGCGGCCGGACTGCGGCACCCACGCCATCAGCCGGGTGAGCGGCGCGCCGCAGATGGAGACCGCCTCGCGCGGACCGGGGACGTCGGTGAACACCAGGCTCGCCTTCATCCCCAGGAACCAGACGGCGAAGCGCACGGCGGCGCGCCCCAGCGGGCCGAAGAGCCGCAGCAGCGCGTACGTCACCCCCGCCTCGGCCGAGGCCTTCAGCCGCCGCATCTCCGCGCGCACCCGCGCCAGCCGCCTGCCGGCGTCCGCCTCGCCCACCGGGAGGCGGAGGAAGACGAGCCCGAAGCGGTTCCCCAGCAGCCCCGCGTCTTCCGGCGGGCGCAGGTTGACCGGGACCACCGCGCGCAGGGCGTCCGCGGCGCGCCCCCGCCCCGCCAGGTAACGCCGGAGCGCGCCGGCCGCGGCGGCGGCGAGCAGGTCGTTCAGCGTCGAGCCCGAGGCCCGCGCGGCGGCGCGCAGCTCCGCCAGCGGGAAGGGGTCGCTCCATGCCGCCGACTTCTCCACCCCGAGCGCCCCGGTGAACGCCGTGTGCCGGTCGGGCGGCAGGAGCACCAGCCGCCCCAGCGCCGCACCCGTCCACGCGGCGAGGCGCGCGCGCCTCCCCGGCGAGAGGCGGGGGCGCAGCAGCTCCGGCGTGCCCGGGGGCGGGCAGGCCGGCCCGTTCCACCCCACGTGCGCGGAGCCCTCGTTGCCGGGGACGTCGTCGAGCGAGAGGAGGAGCTGGATCAGCGCCATCCCGTCGGCGATGCAGTGGTGCAGGCGCGCCACCAGCGCCGCGCCCCCCGCGTGGTTCTCCACCAGCACCATGCGCCAGAGCGGGTGGCGTGCGTCCAGGGGCTCGCCCATCACCCGGCTCACCAGCGCCCGCAGCTCGGCGTCGCCCGCGGGCGCGGGGAGCGCCACCCGGAACAGGTGGCGGCCCAGCGCGAAATGCGGGTCCTCCTCCCAGCGCGGGCGGCCGAGCCCGAACCGGCCCTCGCGCGGGCGGCAGCGGAAGGGCGCCAGCGGCAGCATCCGCTCGCGCACCCGCCGCTCCAGCCGCGCGAACTCCAGCGGCGCGCCGAAGGTGAGCACGCCGGTGATCGCCATCGGGTTCGACGGCTCCTCCATCCGCCACCACGCCGTGTCGGCGGCGCCCATCCGCTCCCCGGTCGCCCGCATGGCCCCGTCTCCTTCCTCTACGCGTGCCGGCCGTAGCGCTCGTGCCCCGTCACCCAGTCGTTCGACGAGATGGCCGCCGCCAGCGACACCTCGCCGGCCAGCACCACCCCGGCCACGATCTCCGCCAGCCTGTTCACCGTCCCCGGCCCCGTGCACCCCAGCAGCTCCAGGCACTCGCGCTGGGTGGGGAGCCCCGTCCCCCCGCCGTGCGTGGCCACGATCAGCGAGGGGATGGTGATGGAGAGGTACAGGTCGCCCGCCGGCGTGAGCTCGGTGTAGAGCATCGCCGCGCTCGATTCGGCCACGTTGGCCACGTCCTGCCCGGTGGCGATGAACATCGCGGTGATGCCGTTGGCGGAGTGCAGCCCGGTGTTGTTCACCCCCGCCATGAACGCGCCCAGCCCGGCGATCCCGGCGTGGTAGGCCAGGCTCGCCGGCTCGGCGCGCAGGTCGCGGCGCAGCACCTCGGCGCGCAGCGTGGCCTCGGCGGTCACGCGGCGGCCGCGGGTGTGGAGGATGTTCATCTGCGACGACTTCTTGTCCGTCGCCATGTTCCCCTCCAGGAAGAAGCGCCGCACCCCGTCGTGGCTGCGCAGGATCCAGAGCGAGGCGGCGTGGGTGGCGCGCCCCACCATGTTCTGCCCCGCCGCGTCGTGCGTGTGGAAGCCGAAGCGCAGGAAGACCACCTTGCCGGCGGTGTACGGGTCGATGGCCGCGAGCTGGAGGTACGGGTTGGTGGCCTCGGCCACGCGGCGGATCTCCTCCGTGCTCGCGCGCACCCAGGCCACGAAGTCGCGCGCCGCGCGGGCGTCGTCGAAGACGAAGGCGGGGGCGCGCTGCATGGCGTCGTCCATCACCGTGCAGGTCACCCCGCCGCAGAGGTTGAGCGCCCGCATTCCCCGGCTGTACGAGGCCACCAGCGTCCCCTCCGAGGTGGCCAGCGGGATCAGGAACTCGCCGTTCGCGTGCTCGCCGTTCACCCGCAGCGGCCCCGCGATCCCCAGCGGCACCTGGGCGGCGCCCACGAAGTTCTCGCAGTTGCCACGCGCGCGGTGCGCGTCGAAGGCGTAGCGCCCCACCGTCTCCAGCGCCGCGCCCGAGCGCTCGCGCACCCAGGCCTGCCGGGCCTGGACGGCGGCGTCGGCATAGTCGTCCGCCTCGTCACGGGGCACGTGCGCGATGGGTTCGTCCCCGGCGCCCACCCGGTCGCACACGCTCAGGCGCAGCTCGCCGAAGGGGCGGCTCTCCAGGCGGAGCTCCAGCGCGTGGTCGCCGGCGGCGAGCGCGCCGATCCCCGGGGTGGCCACCCGCAGCGTCTCGCCCAGCCCGAAGCGCACCGGCGCCTCGGCGGTCACCTCGCCCGCGGCGCGGCGCTCGCCGCCCGGGGCGAGCTCCAGCGAGGTGGGGTCGAGGTCGTGGCCGTCCAGGCGCACCCCGCCGACGGCGGTGAGCAGCATGTCGTCCAGGCGGTTGCTGAGCTCGAAGGAGAGCTCGCCCCCGCCCTCGCTCAGGCTGCCGGGGGTGTAGAGGCGCTGGACCAGGTCGGCGGTGATGGACATGGTATCCCTTCCGCATGCGAAGAGGTTCGGGTGTGCGACCGGAGCACGCCGATCCGGAACGATGGCCCGCGCGTCACCGCGGAGCAGTCGGGCGCGGTCCCCCTCCGTGTGGGGCGCGCCCCGACGCCGGGTGCGGCAGCCGGTCGCCGCGCAGGAAGACCAGGCCGATGGCCACCCAGAAGGCGGCCCGCAGCCAGTCGTGCGAGCGCAGGGCGTCGAGCAGCGCGACGCCGAAGAAGAGCAGGAAGACGGTGGCGTTGGCGCCGGGCGTGGGGGTCTTCATCGACGGATCCCCCGTTCAGGTGGAGAGAATGGTGCGGGCGGACGGCACCGGGGCCGTCCGCCCCCAGCGCGGTCAGATGCCGGCACCCAGCCCCCCCACCGCCCGCGCGGCCGCCACCCGCCACCGCACCAAACCCCGCGCCCCGTCC
>JBJMPM010000341.1:0-7624 GCA_045803205.1 Longimicrobiaceae bacterium | reverse complement strand
CGTTGACTCCGTTGACTCCGTGTGAGCATTCAGTTCAGGTGAGTCGAAGCGCTTGACGCAGGAAGGTACCGCGGCTACCTTGAGACCGATCGGTCTCTGTAGAGAAAGGCGAGCATGGTCGCACGAGGCGAAGGGACGCGCGAGAACATCATCCGGCAGGCGGCGGCGCTGTTCAACCAGCAGGGGTTCGCCGGCGCGTCCATGTCGGACATCATGCAGGCCACGGGGCTGCAGAAGGGCGGCATCTACCGCCACTTCGAAAGCAAGGAGCAGCTCGCGGTCGAGGCGTTCGACTACGCCGTGGGGCTGATGGGCCGCCGCTTCTTCGAGGCGTTCGAGGGGAAGACGCACGCGCTCGACCGGCTCTACGCGGTGATCGCGGTGTTCGAGGCGCTGCCGAGCGATCCGCCGGTGCCGGGCGGGTGCCCCATGATGAACGCCAGCATCGAGAACGACGACGGCAACCCCGCCCTCCTCGAGCGCGCCCGCGCCGCCATGGACGGCCTGCGCGGCCTCATCGTCCGCACCACCAGCCGCGGCCTGGAACGCGGCGAGGTGCGCCCCGGCGTGGACCCCGACGAGCTGGCGACGGTGATGATCTCCACGCTCGAGGGTGCGGTGATGATGTCGAAGCTGTACGACGACGAGGCGCACGTCGTCCGCGCGGCCGCGCACCTGCGCCACTGGCTGGACGAGCGCGTCCGCGCCGCGTGAGGCGCCGGCGCGATTTTCATTTGCCCTGGATGCGACCGATCGGTCTCTAGCAGGAGGTGGAGGATGGGCGCGAAGGAATACGACGCGATCGTGATCGGCGGCGGGCCGGGCGGGTACACGGCGGCCATCCGCCTGGCGCAGCTCGGCAAGCGCACGCTGTGCATCGAGAAGGAGTCGTTCGGCGGCGTGTGCCTGAACTGGGGGTGCATCCCCAGCAAGGCGCTGATCCACGCCGCGGCCACCGTCGCCCGCATCCGCGAGGCGGGGGCGATGGGGATCGCCGCGGGGGAGCCGTCCATCGACTTCG
The DNA here is from genome assembly GCA_045803205.1 of Longimicrobiaceae bacterium. GTDB lineage: Bacteria > Gemmatimonadota > Gemmatimonadetes > Longimicrobiales > Longimicrobiaceae > Longimicrobium. The sequence continues at coordinate 6,603 of JBJMPM010000341.1, read as the reverse complement.
CCGCCACGCAGCGGTGGAAGGCGGGGATCGTGGAGCGCCTGACCACCAACGTCGGCACGCTGATCCGCGGCAACGGCGGCGAGACCGTCTACGGCACCGCGCGCCTCGTCGATCCGCGCACCGTCGAGGTCACTGCGGCGGACGGGTCCGTCGAGCGCTACGCGGCGCGCGACGCCGTCGTCCTGGCGACCGGCGCGGGGCTGGCGGCGCTCCCCGGCTTCGAGGCGGACGGCGAGCGCATCCTCACCGCGCGCCACGCGGTGGAGCTGGCGGCGGTCCCCGCGAGCCTGCTGGTGATCGGCGGCGGCGTGATCGGGCTGGAGCTGGGGATGATGTACCAGCGCCTGGGGACGCGGCTCACCGTGCTGGAGGCGACGGATGCGCTCCTCCCCGGCGTGGACGCGGACTTGGTGCGGGTGGTGGAGCGCCGGCTGCGCAAGCGCGGCGCGGAGGTGCTGACCGGCGCCCGCGCGCTGCGCTGGGAGCCGTCCGACGCGGGCGCCGCGGTGACGGTGGAGCACGGCGGCGCCACGCGGACGATCGAGGCGGAGAAGGTGCTGGTGGCGGTCGGCTTCCGCCCGAACACCGCCGGGCTGGGGCTGGAGGAGGTGGGCGTGCGGCTGGACGGGCGCGGCCACGTGGCGGTGGACGAGCGGATGGCGACCAGCGTCCCCGGCGTCTACGCGGTCGGCGACCTGGCGGGCGGGCCCTACCTGGCGCACAAGGCCTTCCGCGAGGCCGAGGTCGCGGCGGAGGTGATCGCCGGCCGCTACGCGCGGGCGGACTGGCTGGCGCTCCCGGCGGCCATCTTCACCGACCCCGAGATCGCCACCGTCGGCATCGGCGAGGCGGAGGCGCGGCGCCGCGGCATCGAGCCCACGGTGGGCCGCTTCCCCTTCACCGCCTCCGGCCGGGCGATGTCGCTGAACGAGACGGACGGCTTCATCAAGATCGTGGCCGACGGCGACCGCGTGCTGGGGGTGCAGATCGTCGGCCCCGAGGCGAGCGAGCTGATCGCGGAGGCGGCGTTCGCGGTGGAGATGATGGCCTCGCCCGGCGACGTCGCGCTCACCATCCACACCCACCCCACGCTGGGCGAGGGGATGGGGGAGGCGTTCAAGCACGCCCTCGGTGAGGCGATCCACATCATGAACCGGCGCACGGCGCCGCGGCCGGTGCTCGCCGCGGCATAGGAACAGATCGTCTCACACAGAGGGACCAGAGGGACCGGAGGAAGTTTCTCTGGTTCCTCTGGTCCCTCTGTGTGAGATCATTCCGTTGAATGCTTGCGTCCCCCTCTCCATCTCCCCAAATCACCCGTTCGACCGAAGCGGATCACCAACGAGGAGGGCGGGATGGAGCTGCGGGGGAGGACGGCGATCGTCACGGGGAGCAGCAAGGGGATCGGCTACGCGATCGCCGAGGCGCTGGCGCGGGCGAACGCGAACGTGGTGGTTTCGGCGCGCAACCCGGCGGAGGTGACGGAGGCGGCGCGGCGGCTGGAGGCGGCGGGCGATGGCAAGGTGCTCGGCATCCCCTGCGACGTGAGCCGGCTGGAGGACGTGCGCCGGCTGGTGGGGCAGACGGTGGAGACCCTGGGCGGGCTCGACATCCTGGTGAACAACGCGGGCTTCGGCGTCTTCGCGCCCGTGGGCGAGATCGAGCCGGAGACCTGGGACCGGCTGATCGGCACCAACCTCTCCGGCGTCTTCTACTGCTGCCACGAGGCCATCCCCCACCTGCAGAAGAGCGAGGACGCCTGGATCATCAACATCGCCTCGCTGGCGGGGAAGAACCCCTTCGCCGGCGGGGCGGCGTACAACGCCAGCAAGTTCGGGCTGGTGGGCTTCAGCGAGGCGCTGATGCTGGACGTGCGGGAACAGGGGATCCGCGTGAACTACATCATGCCCGGCAGCGTCGCCACGTACTTCAACCAGAACGAGCCGGGGGAGAAGGACGCCTGGAAGATCCAGCCGGAGGACATCGGCCAGGTGGTGATGGACCTGCTGGCGTTCCCCAAGCGCTCGCTCGCCTCCCGCATCGAGGTGCGCCCCTCGCGCCCGCCGAAACGGTGAGCGACGCCGCCCCGGCTCGCATCCGCCCCGCGACGGTGGAGGACGCGGCCGGGATCGCCGCGGTGCAGGTGGCGACCTGGCGCACCGCGTTCCGTGGCATCGTCGCGGACGAGACGTTGGAGCGGATGAGCGTGGAGGAGCGGACGGAGCGGTGGCGCGAGGTCCTGTCCGGCGACGGCCGTACCTGCTTCGTCGCCGAGTCAGGGCTTGGCGAGAGTCGCAGGGTCGCCGGGTTCGGGGACGGTGGAGCGAACCGCGATCCCACACCGCCGTACGACGCCTTCACCGGCGAGCTCCGCGCCATCTACGTGCTGCAATCGCACCAGCGCGGCGGCACTGGCACCTGTCTCGTCCGCGCGCTCGTCCAGTGGCTGCTGGAAGCCGGTCACGGGTCGATGATCGTCTGGACCCTGGAGGCGAGCCCGTTTCGCGCCTTCTATGAGCGGCTCGGCGGCCGGCGCGTCGGAACGCGCGAGGTGACGATCGATGGCGCGCCTTACGCCGGCGTCGCCTACGGGTGGGACGACCTCACGAAGCTGCGGCGGCGGCTGGAGGAGCCGGGGATCGTTCTGGATTCCAGTGTCTGACAGAACGGCTCACACGGAGTCAACGGAGTCAGCGGAGATGAGTTCCGTTGACTCCGTTGACTCCGTGTGAGGCCCTTCAGTTCAAGGATCTGATCGTGAACGAAGCTCTGTAATGCAGTATGATCCGTCCCGCTGGCAAGCATCTTCCAGCTTCGTACGGTCCATCAACCCTGCGAGAGGCTGGAGATGCCGAAGCGCCTGCCGAGAGCGGTGATCTGGGACCTGGACGGCACCCTGAGCGACGACCGGGCGCGGGCGCACTTCGTGGAGGTGGAGGCGGGGAGGACGCGCGACTGGAAGTCGTACTTCGACGCCATCGGCTCCGATCCGCCGATCGCGGCGTCGATGGAGGTGCTGCGGGCGCTGCACGCGGCGGGGAACCGCGTGGTCTTCCTCACCGGGCGCCCGGAGTACACCCGCCGCACCACCGAGCGCTGGCTGAAGGCGAACGGCCTCACCGAGTACGACCGCCTGCTGATGCGCCCCGCCGGCGACCTGCGCCGCAGCGGCGACTTCAAGGTGAGCGAGGTGGCGAAGCTGCGGCGGGAGTACGAGATCGTCTGCGCCTTCGAGGACCGCATCGACGTGGCCGACGCGCTGCGCGAGGCGGGGGTGCCGATCTTCCTCTACGGCGCGGGCGCCGAGGCCGCCGCCGAGGCCTTGGAGGTGCTCAATACCCAGCAGCGCGAGCCGGGCAATGCGCAACACTCCGTCACAGGCCGCGACCTGGACCGCAAGGCCGCCGCCGAGCAAGGGCACGCGCGCACCTTCCCTGATGTGCGGAGAATCCGCGGCAAGGGCCCCACGAACTCCCCTTGACGAATCACCGGCGCACGTCCGCTGAACCGTGCTCCGAACAGGGCAATCCCGGGATCAGGACCAGAAGGAGAACAAACTGGAATATCGGAACAAAAAAGCCTCGCGCCTTCGCGAAGCTCTCTCCGTGAGACAGGAGGGGAGTGGCCAAACGGGCTGGAGTGTCGGCGCTCCAGCCCGTCTCGCGTACCCGCAGCAGGTTTCAGCTCCAATCGTCCATCAGACGCTCCATTCGTTTCACCAGGAGATCTTATAGTACCGGCCGGGGATCGGAGTGTCAATCTCCCTCGTGAAAGACCCGGTCAGAACCTCCAACTCAAGCATACACCATTCCAACTCTTCGCCAGTCGGCGCAATAACGGAGTAGCGCACCTGCTCTGGAGCCTCGGAAGCGAACGCAACCTGCAATGTAGCCCTGTCGCAGCGGGTCACTGGCGACCACCGGAGCAGGTGCTGCAATGGTTTTCCCGTGACGACACTCCGCTCAGTGTGGATGAACCTGAGCGTAGCGTTCCGGGGCAGCGGTTTGCTCAGCTGGATGTAACGACGATTCCATCCGTCCAACCGTTCCACCTGCGGATCCGCCTCTACCAGCGAGAGTTTGACCGAAGGATCATCTGATTCCAGTGTTTCTTCACGGTTCTGAATGTCCCCTAGCGGACGGGAGCCCCACGGGAACCGCGTTAGTCCGTCTTTTTCTCACAACGATCTCGGCTTCGCGCCGGTGGATGTACTCCTTATCGGATTGAACGATCCGCAAACCGATGCAGATGGAGCGGTAGAATAGGTCCTGCGGGGTGTCTCGCGTCTGGTGACGCCGCGCACGCTCCCGCCGGAATCTACGTACCGCCTGAAGGGCAGGATTCACGGCGCCGCCCGCACCGAGCGCGGATAGGGCAATTCCGAGAATCGTGAGCGGGTCCGCCACCGGCTTTGCTCCCTTCCAGATCGTCTACCCCGGTTGTGCCATCGCGGGTTCTTCGGGGAGCGAGAATGGCTAAAATCGATCGCTGCGGACGTCAAGTACGTCGATTCAACCGATGCACAGAAAGACGGCGCGCGTCTCATCATTTCCTCTGCCTCGCGTTCAGCCCGACCCCAGCGGGAGCCAGAGGACGAACGCCGATCCCCCGCCCTCCGGCTGCTCCAGGCGCAGCGAGCCGTCCAGGCGGTCCGTCAGGCTCCGCGCGATCGCCAGCCCCAGCCCGGTGCCGCGGCTCATCGAGTCGGTGCGGGCGTCGTCGCACACCTGCTCGAACACCTCGAAGATCCGCGCCCGGTCCGCCTCCGCCACCCCCGGTCCCGAGTCCTCCACCCGGATCTCCACCCCCGGCCCGTCCTCGCGCACCTGCACGCGCACGTGGCCGCGAGCGGTGAACTTGATCGCGTTCGTCACCAGCGCGTAGAGCACCTGCCGCATCCGCTCGGGGTCCACCTGCATCGGCGGAAGCTCCGCGGGCACGTCGAGCTCGAAGCGCAGCCCCTTGGCCTCGGCCTGGCGGCGGAGCGGCTCCAGCACCTCGGCGGCGTACTCCGGCAATGCGATGCGCGCCGGGTACATCTGGAGCTGGTCGATCTCGGCAGTGGTGAGGAGGAGCACGTCGTCGATCAGCCGCGCCAGGTGCTCGGCGCAGACGCTGGCGCGCTCGGCCGCGCGCGAGGCGGGCGCCGGGATGTCGCCGTACGAGTCCGTCGAGAGCAGGTGCGTGTAGCCGACGATGGCGTGCAGCGGAGTGCGCAGCTCGTGGCTCACCGCCGCGAAGAAGCGGCTCTTGGCGCGGCTCGCCTCCTCCGCCTCGCCCGCCAGCCGCGCCAGCTCCATCTCCCGCTCCTGCCGGTCGGTGACGTCCTGGAAGAGGAGCGAGATCCCGCCGCCGGCCAGCGGGTCCACCGAGAGGTCGAAGCAGCGCCCCTTCAGCCACTCGGCCCCGGGGCGCACCGCGTGCAGCCCGCGCGGCAGCCCGTCTTCCATGGTGTGGTGGAGGGCGTGCTTGAGCTCCGGCGGGTCGTCGGGAAGGTAGTCGAGGAGCGAAGCGCCGACCGCCTTGTGCAGCCGCACGCGCAGCAGCGCCTCGGCGGCGGGGTTGAGGTACACCACCCGCCACTCGGTGTCGACCGCCAGGAAGCCGTCACGGATGGACGCCAGCAGCCGCGAGTAGCGCTCCGCGAGCCGCGCCTGCTCGGCCCCGTCGCGGAAGTGCAGCGCCACCCCGCCGCCCTCCAGCGGCGTGGCCTCGAGCGAGAGGGGGGTGCCGTCGTCGCGCGCGGGGAACGGGAAGCGCAGCGGCGCAGCGGTGGCCGCCACGGCCGCCATGCGCGCGCGCAGCCCGGGCTCGTCGAGCTCGGGGAGCGCGTCCCAGAGCGGCTGCCCCAGCGTATCGTCGCGCGAGACGCCGAACCACCGTTCGGCGGCCCGGTTCCAGTAGGAAACGTTCCAGTCCTCGCCGACGGTGCAGAACGCGTCGGCGATCGCCTCGAGGGCGGGGATGGTCGTGGTCGACACGTCGGTTGCTACGCTCACGGACTTCATGTGCTACGTCCTGCCGGGTGAACGGGTTACACTCCGCCGCCCCAGGTTGATGCGACCCCTCGCGCCACCCGGATGTTCCGTGTCCGAAAGCGAGCGCGCACCGGCCGTCCCGCGTCGTTCTCCGTTGATCTTCGACGGACGACGGGACGCCCCTTCGCGTCACGACAGGTGAACAGAGGCCCTTACCCGACGGAGACGGAGCCCCTCACCCGCGGACCGCCACGCACCCGCGGACCGCCATGCACCCGCGGTCCGCCACGCACCCGCGGTCCGCCACGCACCCGCGGTCCGCCATGCACCCGCGGTCCGCCATGCACCCGCGGTCCGCCATGCACCCGCGGTCCGCCATGCACCCGCGGTCCGCCATGCACGACGGGTTGAAAACCCGTCGCTGGAACGGCACGAAGTCCGCCTCCGCGGACTGCTCGCCGCATGGCCGCGCGCGTACCGAAGCGCTTCGCGCCGCGCCGGATCGCCGCATCCGCAGCCCCGAGCGAAGCGAGCCGTCGGTTCACCCTCTCCCGGCCGTTGGGAGAGGGTCGGTTCGGGCGGCCCCCACCCCAGCGTCACCCACGCCGTACCTGCGCCGCCCGAA
>JBJMPM010000030.1:0-16994 GCA_045803205.1 Longimicrobiaceae bacterium | reverse complement strand
TCGTGGTGCGTTTCGGTCGCATGAGCGCGTCTCCCTGTGCTAGGGATCCGCCGCTGGGTGAGCTGGTGTGCCGGGGCTAGAAACTGTATAGAGTGGTACTGAAAATCCGTGTGTAGACAGTTCGACTCTGTCCCTGGGCACAGGAAGCCGCGCCTTCAACGCGGCGACCATCCTTGCTCGCCCTCGGCTTCTCCGGTGTTCGTCTGAAGGGGTCCGAGGTCGGGTAGGCGGCCGCCGGTCTGATTCACCGGTGGCCGCCGCTTGTGTTTCACCCTGGCGGGTCGCCACCTCCTGCAGGGGGTGAGCTCGAGGCACGGCCCTCGAGGACGGAACGAAGTTGCTCGACGAGTACCTCGACGCTGGTCGCCGAGACCGTCTTGTTATCCCAGCCGTCGACCAGCGCGCGGGCGGCCGCCTCGATGTCGCGCAGCCGCCTGACCTCCTGCACGGCGTCCTCCCAGTTCAGATCGTCGGGGTCGACTTCGGCGAACGTCCTCACTCGCCCTCCCCGCTCGAGCTGTCGATGTCTCCGTCAATGCGACGGGCGTTGGTGCTGGTGGTGCTGTTGGCCGGCTGCGAGCTCGAGCCCTGCGATCTGGCCAAGCTCGCCTGCAAGCCGCCGTCGGCGGCGCGGCCGCTGTCGGACGGCGCCGCCCCGGCCCACTGGGCGAGCTCGAGCTCGGCCGACGCCGGCGCGCCGCTGGTCACGTCCTCGAGCCGCTGATCGTTCGCCGCCATCGACTCGAGGTCGGCGGTCACCTCCTCGAGCTGCGGGGGGAGCGCGTGCGCGTAGGTCCGGGCCATCATCGCCGGCGAGGAGTGTCCCGCGAATTTGCACAGAGCGGGAGTGATCCCGCGCTTGCGCGCGGCCCAACTGAGGCCCGTATGACGGAGATCTATTGCGTTGAGCTCGGGCAGCCCGAGCCGTCTGCAGTGCCGGCCGAGCGTCGTGTGCCGCGACGGCCAGGGCCGGACAATCGGATCCGCAGGCCGCGGTCGCTCGCGCCCAAACTTGTCTCGCAGCACCTTTGCAAGCGGTGTTGGCATGCGGACCCGGAGTAGCGGTCTACGGTTTTTCGTGTTGCGGATCAACATCGTCGACCGGGCGAGGTCGACGTCGGACCAGATCATCCGGTCGACGTCGCTCGCGTGCTGACAGGTCCACAAGCACAGCCAGAACCACTCGGCGCGATGGAGCGGCAGCGAGTGGAAGAGGCGCTCAGCGTCGGCGTACGTCTCGAGGTAGCGCTGCCGCGGCCGCCAGGGCGCGAGCACCACCGGGAACGCGGGGACGCGCGAGATCCACCGCCGGCGGTGCGCGAGCTCGAGCGCGGCCCGCAGGGTCGACAGTCGCTTCCGCAGCGTCGCCGGCCCGGCCGCGCGCGCGGGGCGAGGGCGGTTGGCGATGCGGTCGAGCAGCTCTTCGTCGACCTGGTCGAGCTCGAGCTGGCCGGTAAGCTGCCGCTCCCACCAGCGCACGTGTGCGCGCTGCATCTCGAGCGTCGCCGGGGAGCGGACCTGGTCGCGCACGCGCTGCGCGGTCTGCTCGAGCAGCTCGGTGAGCGCCTCAAGGGCGGTGACGTGGTGGTGGTGGTGCTGTACGGTCTTCATTGGCCGTCGCGTGGTTCGGCGGTCCGGGGTCTGGCTCCGTCGGAGGGGTGAGATCCTCCGGCGGGGTCGAGGCCCGACTAGAGCAGCTGGCGTGCCAGAACGCAAACGGGCGAGTCAGGCGGGGTGGGACATCGGAGCCGTGCCGGATTTGCTACGCACGGTGGACCAGATCCGGTAGCCCCCGGCCGAACTTCGTCACCCGCGCTGCCGATACCGAGGACATGGATCAGCCGCCGATGGCCGCCGCGCCCGTCGAGATCGTCCGTGTGAAGCCGGGCGTCAAAACCACCGAGTTCTGGGTCACCGTCGGGGCCATGGCCACGGCCGTCGCCCAGCACGTCCCCGCCCCCTGGGGGTGGATCACCATGGCGGTGGCCAGCGCCGCGTACGCGCTGAGCCGCGGCCTGGCGAAACAGCCGCGCCTCTGAGCCGCCCTGGGCGGGGGGGGGTGCACCCTGACCCCTCCCCGGCGGCCGCCGGCCGCTCTGCGGGCCTCCTATTCGGTCCGACGCAGGACGGCGAGCAGGAACAGGACCGCCGCCAGGACGCCGGCCATCGCGGACCACCGCTCGAGCTGGCCGGCGCTCACGTGTCCTCCGGTGGCTCGCCCATCGACCGGAAGGCGCGGCTCGGCCGCCGCTCGAGCTCGTGGCGGGTGGCGAGGGCGGCCTGGATCGCGGTGAGCTCTTTGCCCGCCTCCTCGAGGCGTTGCCCCTGCGACTCTCGAGAACGGTTGAACTCCGTCCGGAGCTCGCGGAGCTGCTCGCGCAGGCCTGCGATCGTGGTGGTGGTCTGCCCCCAGGTCACGGCAACGCCGAGGATGGCGATGATGATCGTGATCCAGTTGGCGGTGGTCATAGCGGCAGTTCGTCGACGAGCGCCCAGCTGATCTGATCCCCCTGCGTGGCGGCGGCGCCGGCGGGCGGGACGGGCGCCGGGCGGCCCACGCGGACGCCGTCGTCGATCCCCACGGTGTACCGGCGGCCCCACAGGACGTAGAGCAGGACCGCGCCGAGCACGAGGTAGAGCCACGGGGACTTCATGTGTCACTTCACCTTTCGCTTGGGCGGCGGCGTCGGCGGCGGCGCGAGCTCGGCCACCAGGGCGAGAAGCGAGAGCGAGCCGCCGGCGCAGATCTCCGCCGCGGCGAGATTGCCGATGGAGGCGAGCTCGTTCGCGAGTGCGACCAGCCGCTGAGCCGAGCTGCGCGCCTGGGCGATCGTCTGCGGGGCGGCCATCAGCTCACCGCCCCGGCCAGCGAGGCGTCGATCCACCCGTCGGCCAGGCCCCGCGTCTCAGCGGCCGCGCGCCGGGCGGCCTTGTTGTTGGCGGCGCCGAACCAGGCGTTTTTCAGGTTGGTGAAGCCGCTCGGGATGTTGACCTGCGAGACCACCGCGATCGCTTCGGTGTAGATGTTGATGTTCGGGGTCGCGTTCCGCACGACCTTCTGTGAGGCCGTTGCGGGGGTCCCGAGGCCGTCGACCACCGCGATCGTGAAGGTCCCATAGCGAAAGTTGTCGCCCCCGTTCGCCGTCGAGCAGCGGGCCTCGAGTTTCACCAGCGCGACACCGTCGTCCTCTCGAAAGTCGACGTCGACCACCCCCACGCGCGTGAGGTTGAAGATTGAGATATTGACGGTCAGCCCGATCATGGCTCCCCCCGCTTTAGGCCTGCCTGCACAGCCCGATCGTCTGTAGCAGAGCGATCACGTCATCGACCACCTTGCCCGCGCCCGTCGCTAGGACCTGCTGCGCTACCGGCGCCGTGTTCCAGAACCCCAGCTTTTGCGAGGTGGCGGTGCCGATCTTGTTTCCGCTGCCGCTCCCCAGAGCGATGTTGCGAGCGTCCGTGAGAAAGATGTTTCCACTGATCGCGATCTGAGAATTGTTCCTATCGAGCGAGATCGAAACGTTGCTTGTCCCCAGCGTGAGCCCAGAGTCCGCGACCGAAATCCAGCACCCAGCGGTCCCCGATGTACCGTCGGAGGCCGGGGAGCGCAGGTTCGCGCTGGTGGTATTGAGGATCATCTGCGAGCCCGACGTCGCCGTCAGAGTTCCCTTCGTGGCGTGGCTGGTGGACGAGAGCGTCAGGTTCTCGCCGGCGGCCACGCCCCCGACGACCGTTTGCCCGCCCGCCTTGCCGCTCAGGAGATCATTGGTCAGCGTCGAGCCGGTCAACGTGAGACCGGCGCCGATCGTCAGGATGGACCGCGCGCCAGTCCCGGTGGTGTTGAATAGGATCCCGGTCGCCAGGCCGGCGAGTTCGTCGGTGGTGGGACCCGGTGGCGCCGCATTGGCGCCCGCTCGCCCCATGCCGGTCGTCTGTGCCGCCCGGTTCACCTCAGCTCCTCACGAACTTGAAGTAGACGGTCGGCCGCAAAATGGTCGCGGTGTCCCCGGAGCGGACCGTGTCGTCGCCGGCGGGGAGCAGGGTCATTGCCGGCAGGCTCGCGATCGCGGCGTTGTAGGGCGCCTGGGCGCTCGAGCGCAGGCCGATATAGTTTTTGCACGACGTCGCCGTCAACGTCGTCGCCGCGTTCTCGCCGAAGATGGTGCGGAACGCGCTCGAGCGTCGATACCCGCGCTGCTGGGCCGAGGTCTTCGTCTGCGTGAGGAACCACTTGCTCTCGCCCGCCACCACCGGGACGGAGACAGCACCCGCGCGGAGTTTCTCGCCGTCGAAGCCGGCCCCCGGGTGCTCGTAGGACCATGACCCGGACCCCGGCGCGCCCGGGACCGGGTTCCCCAGGCTGGTGGCGTCCGTCCAGACGGCAACCCAGAACGTGAAGAGCGCGCCGCCGCCACCCTCGGCGTAGCCGCCGATCGACGTGATCGTCCCGTCGAGGCCGAAGGTCACCCGGTACGCGAAGATGTACGGCTCGAAAGACCCGGTCGCGGCGCCCGTGCCCTCGCACTCGGCGAGCTCTGCGCTGTCGCTCGGGCCGGCCGGCGCGATCACCCCCGCGCACTGGTAGAGATCGTTCCGGTAGGCGAGCGACTCGTCGCCGTACGCGGGAATCACCAGGCCCGCACCGGCCCGCTTCCAGCAGTCGAACGCCCCGGACCGCTGCACTCAAGCCGCCCTCCGGTAGAGCGTCAGCGTGCGAGCGTCGACCCCGGCCGGCACCACGGAGACAGCGCCGCCCGGGTAGAGTCCCCCCGGCGCGCGCCAGGTGCGATCGATGAACGCGGCGTCTTTGCCGGCGTACTTCGCGTATCGGGTGTCCCCGGCGGCCGCCTTCGCCGCCAGCTGGTCCTGTGCCTTCGGGGAATAGAAGTGGGTCGCGCCGCCGGTCGGATCGAACAGCGTCCCGGAGATCACCGCGGTGGCCACCTGGGCGTGCCGCTCGCTGGGGTCGACTCGGGTCGAGGCGTACTTCGTCCCGGCGGCCGACTTCTGCTCGCCAAACATCCCATCGCCGGCGCTGCCCGCGCCGTCCGTCAGCAGCTGGATCACCGTGACCCCGCGCTCGGCCGCCTTGTTCGTGACCGCCCACGCGACCGCCACCAGGTAGGCGTCGGCGTCCTGGCCGTGCTCGCTGGCCAGGCAGCGCGCGAGCGCGTAGGCGTTCGGGTCCATCCCAGCAGCGTCGGCCAGGGCGAAGGGATCGCCGTCGACCAGGCCGTCGTCCCGGAGCTCGGTCCGCGGCCCCACCCGCGAGCCGTTGACGATGCGGCTCACCACCGTCTCGCCTCCGAGGAGCAGCAGGGCCAGCAGGACGACAACGACGATCGCCGCACGGTTCACGGCAGGACGATCTTGGCCGCCCGGATCGTCACCTCCTGGGCGAGCGCCGCAAAGTCCGCTTCGCACATCTCGATCGCCGGCGCGAGGGTGACGATCACCTCCCACCGTCCCAGGTCCGAGGCCCCCATCCCGACGTAGCTGTGCTGGAGCTCGATCATCGGGAGCGTGGTGGTTCCCTCCCACTTGTCCGGCGCGGCCTGGCCGGAGCTCCCGTTGACCGGGGTCGAGGACAGCTGCACGAGCTCGCCCTGCTCGTTGGCGTCCCACTGGAACAGCTTGAAGAGGTTCGCGCCGAACGAGCTCGGCCGGTGGCGGGTGCTCGGGAAGTAGGCGAGGGCGATCCCCACGAACAGGTTGGGGTGCAGGCCATCGATGAACGCGGAAACGGTACCGGTGGCCACCGAGGCGACCGGGTTCTCGGTGAGGATCGCGGAGATGGTGGCCCGGAGATGCTTCAGCTTCACTTCGGCCTCCCCAGGTAGCTCAGCACCATCACCGCCAGCAGGCCCCACACCCACCAGGACCAGCTCGCGCTCGAGCTCGAGGGCGCGCGCCCCGGTTGCGGCGCCGGCGCCGGCGCGGTGGTGGCCAGCGGCGCCTCCTGCGCCCACTTCTGCTCGGGAATGAGCCGCCACCCGTCGACCGGGGGCGAGCCGCCACAGCCGCAACTCATCAGACCACCCCCTTCGATCGCAGGGCCAGGAAGATCACCGCCGCCACCACCAGGATCCCGACGACACCGAGGCCGGCCAGGATCCCGCCGGCCGCGGAGCCGACGACCTGGCCGGCGCCGGCGGCGATCTGGCCGACGGCATTGCCGAGCACCCGGGGCGCGTCCGCGATGGCGTCGGCCAGGATGGCGATCGGGTCGACCGCGGCGGCCGCACCAGCCGCACCCTCGATCCCTGAGACCTCGACGTAGGCCCGCTCGACCTGACGGCGCGCCCTCGACCATGCCTGGGGGTCGACCTGGGAGTCGTCGGCCTGGGCGGAGAACCCGCGGGCCTCCCCATCGAGCGCCCCGCGCAGCAGGGTCAGTGTGGAGTAGGCCTCGCCCGGATCTGGCGTGCTCCACGGCGACAGGTCCGGCACCATGTCCGTCCCGCGCGCGAGCTCGGCCAGGGCGGCGTTCACCGCCGCGCGAGCCTGGCCCGCGCTGGCCACCTTGTTGAGCTCGCGGACGACGAGGGCGATCCGTTCAGCCACCGGTGCCTCTTCAGCCGTAGCCGCCGTCTTCGCCAGGTCCAGCGCCGTAGTTCAGCGCGCCCCCCGATCGTGGCGGGGCGCTCTTCACGACCCCGTTGTAGATCGCGACACCGCCGCTGATCAGGTTGTTGAGGACGTCGGTGACGCTCGAGTGCGGGGCGGTGGGCGGCGAGCTGTAGTAGCCCGGGCCCGGCGGCGGAGCGCCGTAGTACGGCGACGTCGACGGCCTGGTCAGGCTGTCGACTCCCTCGCTGATCCGCTCATGGAAGAGCAGGAACAGCAGCACGAGCACCAGGATCCATCCGAGCTTGCCCATCGATCAACTCCACGGTGTGAAGAGCGCCGCCCGTCGGCTCGAGGCCTTGATCTCGCTGACCGCTGCCGGCGGCGACGACTCGGCCCGTGGGGCGGGCGGCGGCGTCTGCGCATTCGGCGGCGCCCCATACCAGCGCTGGCCCGGCTTGTTCGGGTCCACCAGCTCGGTGCACTGGTAGCTGAGCGAGTTCCAAAACTGCCCGGCCGGGCAAGGATGCTCTCGAGCGAACGCCGCATCCTTCGCGTCCGCCTTCGCCTGCGTGGTGCTGTGCCAGGTCGGATCCCCCGGCCTCCACCCGATCGGCATGATCGGGTTGCTCGGGTCGCGGCCGCTGCCGTCGCCGTGGCCGGACGCCTGCCAGGCCGCGAGGCCAGGGTTCGCCGCCGGCGGCTGGTAGAGCTGCGTGTTTGGGCCGAGCGGGTTCGCCGGCGTCGGCGTGGTCCCGCGGCCACCGAAGACGCTCGAGAGCAGGTCCGGCTTGAGGATGACGACCGCGACCACCGCCAGCAGGACGATCAGCAGCGTGGGATCGTCGTCCATCAGAACAGCCTCCCGAGGGTGTTGTTCCAGGTCCACTTCGCGCCCTCTTCGACGCCGTGGGAGACGTAGGGCGCGGCCACTCCGCCGATGTACGCGCCGGCGCCGGCGCAGGCCGGGTTGCCCGCGCAGACGTAGAGGCCCGCGCCGGCGCCGACCACGCTACCAACACCGGTCTCGATCTGCTGGCGGGTCGACAGGCCGCCCTGGCCAGTGGTGGGATCGTAGAGCGCATCGGGCCCGCGGGCCGGGTTGCCCGGCGGTGGCAGGGTCGCCGCCGCCGGTAGCGTCCCCTGCGCCCGCTGGTGCAGGACCAGCAGGAAGACGAGCACCACCACCAGCATCACCGCGGCCTTCATCCGTGGCTCGGGGTGTTGCGGCCGTACTCGGCGGTCGCGATGGGCGGCCTGGCCGCCGGCGGCGGCGTCCCCCCCCACCCGCTGGCGGTCGTCGGGCCGGACGCGGGCGGCGGCGCGGTCAGCGGCGTGGGAGCGGTGCGGGTGGTCGGCGTGGGAGCCGTGCGCTTGATCGGCGTGGGAGCCGTGCGGGTGGTCGTCGAGCCCCACCCAGTTGCGCGCGTTGGGCGCGAGTCCGACGGCGGAGCTCCGCCCCAACCGGACGCCGGCGCGGGGGTCGACGCCGCCGGCGGTGGCGGGGTCAGAGCAGGCGGGACGGAGGTCTTCGGCGGCTTGCCGCCGATCGAGCCGTCGCCGCCGAACCCACCGCCGGCGGCGGCGCCGCGATCGGTGGGGGGCGGGGCCGAGCTCGCGGGCGGCGGCGAGCTCGCGGGCGGCTTGGCCTGGACGGCCTTGCAGTACCACTTACCCGCCTCCTTCGCCCACGCCGTTCGCGGAGGACAGGTGGTCCCGGGGGGAGGCTTGTCCGCCGAGTTCGTGGGCGGCGGCTTGGCCGCCGGAGGCGCGGTGGTCCCCGGTGCCTGAGTGTTCGCCGGCGGGGCGGTGGTCCCCGGCGCGGTGGTCGAGGGGGGCGGCGGTTGGAGCGCGGTGCTGCCGCCGCCGCCGCCGCTCGAGCCGCCGCCGCCGATCACCGCGGGTGGCTGGGGATCGTACGCCCCCCCGCTCGCGGCCGCGCCGCTGGCCTCGCCCTGGCCTGCGAACAGGTAGAGCGCGACCAGGGCGACGATGACTATGATCGTCCCGCTCGGCAAGCGATCACCGAACGGCGCGGATCTTCTTCGGGATGCCCCGGAGCTTGGCCTGTTGCTGAGCGAAGCCGTCGGCGTCGCCGGCGTCGTGCAGGGGGCGGTCGACCTTGGGGAACGCGCGGAACACGGAGCTCGGCAGCCCCATCCGCTCCCCCATCAGGAACTCCTCCTGCTGGGCGGTCAGGTAGCTGAGCTCGAGCGACAGCCACTGCGCCAGCCCGGACGGCGTGGCGGTGTAGTCGTGCTCGATGTAGTAGTCCCCCGACCACTCCTGCAGCTTGCTGACCTGCTGGCCCTCGAGGTCCGGCCAGAAGTACGGGAGGAAGTAGGCCGTCGCCACGTTCCCCCGCCCCTCGACCTGGGTCCCGAGGCCGAACGGGTAGCTCTGGCCCACCGCCACCGGCATGATGTTGGCGCGGCGGATCTCCTCGACGAAATCGGCCATGTAGCTGGCCGGCCCGAAGAAGGGGGTCGAGAGGTTGTGGTTCGGCTGGCCGCGGTCGCGCGGGTAGACCCGGGTGATGTTGTCCACCCCGTCCGCGCCGCCGAGCCCGTTCACGTCGGCCAGGTAGGCGAGGAACGCGATCTTGCCCGCGCCCATCGCGCCGGTGATCCCCGCGCCCTGACAGACGTTGCGGATCGTGTGCTTCGTCTCCGACCCCGGCGTCGCACGCATCCGCCAGTGCCAGAACACCGGCGGGCGCGCCTCCGGCTCGCTGGTGTAGACCAGCTCGGCGCGAATGTCCGTGGTCGCCTCGATCACCGCGCCGGTCGACACGGCGTCGTAGCAGGTGGACGAGAACCCGGTGACGTCGAGCTGTCCGCCGCGCTTCAGGAAGCCGTTCCAGATGCCGGTCTGGTGGCCCTTGTGAAAGCACCTGTGCGCGAGCGGGATGTCGATCACGAGGTCGAAGGCGGTGTCCCCGTCGGCCGCTGCGATCGCGGTGCGCGGCTGGATCGGCAGCGCGTACTTGTTGCTCACCACCTGGGCGATCAGGCCGAGCGCCGGCCCGTTGAGGTCGCCGGGACCGTACAGGACGCCGATGTCGTCGGAGCTCAGCTTGATCGAGCTGAGGATCCGGTACAGCTGGTCCGCCTGAATGGCGCTGCCGCCGGAGCTCGGCTGGTCGACCTGGGAACGGATGAACAGACGGATCTTCTCCGCGTAGCACCACTCCCGCCCCATCTTCGCGTCGATGTTGTCGAAGCGGAATGTGACGGTCTGGGTGGGGGCCGCCGGGGTGAGGGTGACGACGTCACCGGCGGTCGACTTCAGCTGCTGGTAGTAGCGTTTGGGCTGCATGGCTGGTCTCTGGTTCCGCCGCCGGCGTCAGCCCGACTGCCTGGTGGCCCACTTCCCCAGCACGGGGATCTTGGCCACGTTGCCGCTGATCTGGCCCGGCTTGCGGGCCTCGATCGCGACGAACACCACCATCAGCAACACCGCCAGCACCACGAAGGCCAGCAGATTGTGGCTCGCGAAGTTGAACGCCTTCTTTGGCGCTGCGACCGCGGCCGCGACTGGATCAGCCATTCGAACGTCCTCCACCCTCGAGGGGATTGACTCGGGTCCAGCCGATCACCGTCGGCGGATCCTCGGTGGCCAGCCGGTTAGAAACTCGCCGCCCGTCGCCGGCGACGCGTCATCCGGTTAGGAAATCAGAAGCGGTAGAGCTTCCGATTCCACTCGAGCCCCTGCACCCAGAGGACGAACTCGCCGTTCGCCAGCTTGGGGAGCTCCTCCACCATCGCGGGGTCGAGCAGCAGCGTGTTCCCCAGGTAGTTGCTCGAGCGGGCGTCCAGGTGCAAGAAGGCGATCGTGGTGCTCTGATCGAAAATCTCGTCGGGGCAGCGCTTCGGCTGCTGGTTCGTCCAGGTCAGGCACGCGGGCAGCCGCCGCCCCTGCGAGCTGAACCAGCGGACCGTCGGCGCCTCCCAGCTCCGACCGCCGTCGGTCAGGCAGTTGTCGAGCTCGCCCACGTTGAGGAGTACTCGGAGCTGCTCCTTCTGTGCGAGCCGCTTCCCCAGCAGGGCAACGTCCTCCGCCGGGCAGTCGACGTCGTTGATGACGTCCCCGCGATAGACCAGGTGGCGGGCCCGATCGGCCCGCTCGGCGGGCGGTGCAACGGCCGGCGAGGCGAGCTCCACCCCCACGAACTCGGCTTCGGCGCCCTTCGTGTCGTGGGTCAGGACCAGGTCGACCAGGTCGCGCTCGAGCGCCTCGCGGACCACCACGTTCTGGTGGAACGTCTTCCCGAAACCCGGCGCCCCGAGCGCCCCGTGCCTGAACCCGTCGCCCCGCTCGAGCGGCGCGAAGATCAGCTCGAGCGCCTCTGCACTCGAGCCCTTCTTCGGTGGTACCACGCGCGAAACCTTCGAGCGTTCCGTCGGCGTTGCCATCGCTGGTCACACCTTTCGCAGCGGCCGTTGCGTCGCAACCGCGTGTACGGCACTCGACAGTCGCGGCACCGCCGGTACCCGCGGATCCGCTGCTCGGGCCGCTCGAGGGCCATCCCGTGCAACTCGCCGCAGATGGGGCAAACGTGCGGCTCGAGCTTCACCCACCACCGCCTCCTGCATCCCGCTCGGGCCGCCCGTCTGCTCCATCTGCTGGCTTCGCCGGTAGCTTCTTCTGCTCCTCGAGGACCTTCCCGTTGACGTACATCCCGAATCCGGCCAGGCCGGTCCCGAGCGCGATCTTCCCCCAGGGCCCGATCTCGACCCGGCCGAACCACTCGGCGCCCTTCTCTTCCCACCCCTCCCGGACCATGGCGATCTCGTTGTCGTCCATCTCCTCCGGTTCTCGCCCGGCCCACCGGCACAGCCGTTTCAGCCCGCCTTCGGTGGCCATGCCCATCGCCCGGCCAAAGACCTCGTACAGCTTCTTTGCCTTCGCCCGGGCCTCGTGGTCGGCCGGTGGCTCCGCCGGCGCCGGCGCCGCAACGGCCGGCCCGCCCAGCGCCCGGTGAACCGCCTCGCCGATCGGCCGGCGCATCGGGATCACGTTGCTCGGCCGCTCGCCGGGATCGCCCGGCGGCTGTCGCTCCCCCATGACGATGGGAGTCGCCTCGCTCTCCGGTTTAACAGGCCGTTGCGTGGCCGACAGCCGCCGGGCGATCTCGGCCAGCGCGCGCTCCTTCGCCTCGCCCTCGTCCAGCGAGCGGGTGTCCCAGGTGACTTTCTGACCATCCTGTCGCCAGCTGGCGCGGATGAAGCCTCGAGGCCTCCCGTCGCGTTTAGAGCGCCAGAGGGTTACTGCTGGTGGCACTGGGGAGCCTGTCTTTCACGCGCACGTAGATCGCCGGCGCTTCCTCCGCGAGAGCGGCGTGCACCTTCGCCCAGCTGCCGCCGACGTAGCCCTCGACGAAGATCTGGCCGAGCACGTCCTTCAGCATCCGGGCCGTGTCGGGCCCGAGCTTGTTCGCCGCGGCCAGCGCCTCGAGGGCGGCGACCAGGCCCGCCTCGAACTCCGCGCGGAGCTCGGGCGGCTCCCGGCGGTAGGTGGCGATCGCCTCAGCGACCTTGCGGCCGAGTCTGCTTCCCGCCATGCAACCTCCGACGAATGGCAGCCATCGTCACCGCGGCCGCGGCCGCCCGGAACACGCGGACGGCCACCAGCACGCCCATGGTGCCGGCGGCCGCCTCGAGGACGTGCGTCCAGTTCACGTGCGCTTCGACCTCGCCCTCAGCTTCGAAGGGCGCTGGCGCTCGAGATCGGCGAAGGCCTCCTGAAACGGCGCGAGCGCCTGGACCGACGTCCGGTTGAAACCGCCGATGAAGCCCTCGACGGATCCGGGGGCGGCCCGCTCCGCTCGGATCAGGAAGGCCACCACCTCGTCGCTGAGTCCCTCGCTGACCCGACGCCGGACTTCGGACGCCGTCATTCGCTCTGCGCCCGCGACCCCTGCTCGGCGTCGGCGAACTCGGCCTGAGGACCGTACTCCGCGGCGAACCACGGCCGTACCAGCTTCTCGAGCACCTTCGCGGGCCCGCCGATGGTGGGCCGCAGCTCCGCTTCGTCGTTGATCGCGTCCGCGATCTTCGGGTACCGCTGCTTCACGGTGGCGAGGTCCTTGAAGGCGTCCCAGCTGTGCACGCCCTCCTCGCCGACCTCGTCCCTGATCACCTCCGTCAACCGCTTCTTCGCCATGTCGTCCCCTCCGGCAGGGGATCATCGGCGGCGGCCGCCGGCGACTCGAGCGCGCCTACCCGGCCGACGCGTCCGGTGGGCGGGGGTAGAGCGGGCGGACGTCCCCGGGGACGTCCTGGACGTCCCCCGCCCCGGTTGGGCACCGAGCGGCGAGCAGGATGCCCGTCGCGATCGCCACCATCACCAGGACGAACACGAGGACGTCCAGGAGACGTCCGTCAGCCCTGCGGAGCATGCCAGGGGGCACCATGGCGGAT
Organism: Longimicrobiaceae bacterium; assembly: GCA_045803205.1. Taxonomy (GTDB): domain Bacteria; phylum Gemmatimonadota; class Gemmatimonadetes; order Longimicrobiales; family Longimicrobiaceae; genus Longimicrobium. The sequence continues at coordinate 4,005 of JBJMPM010000030.1, read as the reverse complement.
CATCTGCACCGCCTGGTCGAAGGCGGCAGCGTCGGGCGGGTCGCCCAGGGCCCGCCGGCACAGGGTGACGGTCTGGTCGTGCTGGACGGCCAGCGCCTCGGCCAGGAGGGCCTCGATTTTTGTGATGAGCTCGGCGGTGGTCTCGGGCATGGAAAGGTTCCTTTTCTGGCGCGCTGCGCGCCTCACGTGGTTTCGGTGGTTTACGCGGCGCTCCCGGGGGGTCCCTTTTTCAGGGGGTAGACCAGGGGCGTCCGCTGGCCGTCTGGGCGCAGGGCCGCCACCAGGGCGTCGGCCGCTTCCCTGATCCGGTCCGGGATGTCCGGATCGTTCGACAGCACCTGGCAGGCGTGCGCGACCGCGACCGCGACGTCGACGGTGTGGTCCGCCTTGAGGTAGACGGCCTCCCCCTCCTTCCAGACCCGCAACAACCAGCGCCGATCGGCGCGGCTCATGGGGTGTTCTCCGCCGGCGACTCCCACCCGACGATGTTCTTGCAGCGGCGGCAGATGACCGCGCAGTGGGGGCGCCGCCACCGCTCGAGCGGCAGCAGCTGCGCCCACCACGGCCAGGGCGAGCGCCCGACCTGGCCGCGCAGGAACGGCTCGAAGGGATCGGCCCGGCAGCGTGGGCACCGGTCGAGCGGCGGCGGCTGACGATCCAGCAGCAACACGTCGATGGGGCTCATGGGGTGTTCTCGCGCTCGACCTGGTCGCGCTCCTCCGCCGCCTGCAGCGCCTTGTGTGCGATGTCGTAGAGCCCGAACCTCGCCGCCGCCGCGGCTAGCGTCCTGAACCTCTCGGCCGGCTTGAGTGGCTTGAGCGCGTCCAGCACCTTGCCCATCACCTCGAGCTCCTGGCGCGCTCGGTCGATTTCGTCGATTTCGTCGCTCATGCGCTCCCGAACTTTCTGGGCCGGCCCAACTTCACTCCCCTGCGCCGGGCCGACTCCATGCCGAGCTGGGTGCGTTCGCTGATCATCTCGCTCTCGAGCTCGGCCACCGCGGCCAGGATGCGCAGGACCATCCTCCCCATCGGGCTGTCCCCGGGCCCGACCTCGAGGCCCTGGGTGGTCGCCACCAGCGACACCCCGCAGCTCTCGAGCTCCTCGACCGTCGTCAGGACGTCGAGCGTGCTGCGGCCGAGCCTGTCCAGTTTCCACACGAGCACGTACCGGATCGCGCCGGCGCGCGCGAGCTCGAGGACGCGCGCCAGGCCGGGCCGATCCCCCCGCGCCCCGCTGCCGGTCTCTTCGATCTCCTCCACCACGTCGAGACACCGCATGACGGCCGATGCGCGCAGCTCGAGCCGCGCGAGCGTGGGGTCCTGGTCCCGGGTGCTGACCCGATGGTAGGTGACGGCCCGGGGACGTCCGTTGGACGTCGGGATGGGACGTCCCCGAGCTCGCCGCTTCACGATACGTGCTTCTTCTGCTGCTCGAGCGCGAGCTGCCGAGGGTCCGGCAGCCGCCCTGTCTCACGCAGCCGCCGCAGGGCCGCGTTCACCACGTGAGGGGGCAGGCCGGTCGCCTGGCGGATCTGCACCCGGTCGAGCCCCTCGCGCGCCAGCGCCAGGATCTGGTCCCGGCGCTCGCCGTTCTTCGCCCGGCCTTCGGCCGGCCGGGGCGGCGACTTGCGCACCGCCAGCGCTGACAGCTCAGCTTCGAGCCGCGCGAGCTCCCCACGCTTCGCGGCGGCGGCCGCATCGAGCGCCTGCACCTCTTCGGACTTGTGGCGGATGGTCTCCACCAGCTGCTGGATCCTGTCGAGCCGTTCGGTCATGAGCCTGTCTCCTTTCGTGGGCGAGATCGATCTACGACCTGTGACCAGCTCGCCCGGATCTGGTCGCGGGATGGTTCGTCGGTCTTCGTCGGTGCGGCCTTCCGCGCGGCCGGAGGCCTCCGCCGCGATCGGAAGTCCTCGGCGATCGTGAGGGGGGTGGGTGGTGACCGTTTCCAGCTCGAGGTCCTCTTCCCGGTGTTCAGGAATTCGAGGAACTCGAGGACCTCGTCGGGCACCACCACCGCCTCGATCGCCGCGCGTGCCTTCGGCTTCCAGTAGCTCCGCCGGTTCGGGAGCTCGGCCCAGATCCGCTCCCACGTGCCGTCAGGCAGCCTTCCTCCTCCTGCCTCCACCACCTCGATCGCCGGAGAGGAGGAGGAGGCCGATCGCTGCGCGTTGGCCGGAGGTCCGGATCGATCACCAGGGGGATCTCCAGTAGGAGATCGATCTTTCGCATTGCCCCCGGCATTGCGTCCGGCATGCCTCGACCACCGTCTTTTCGCGGCGTTAGCTGCTTCGGAGCGCCGCTGCTGTAGCGCTGCTACGCCGTAGGTGTTGAAGCCGAGCACGACCAGGTGGTCGTCCAGCCACCGCACCAACCCCGCCTTTTGCAGCCGCCGGATCGTCCGCTTGCTGATGCCTGCGAGCCACCGCCAGCGGTTCTCAGACCAGCGCTTGCAGTCCCGGACGATCCCGCTGTTCTCGTGCTTGGCGCAGGCGCACTTCAGGCGGAAGTGGTAGCCGACCAGGTCCGCCTCGAGGGCGAGCCGTTCGGGCGACAGCTCGACTTCAACGTCTTCGCTGTAGTACCTCACCGGCCGCCTCCGATCAGGACGTGACCCCGGGGGATCGTCTGCTCGAACAGCTTGAGCAGCTCGAGGTCCTCGCCGTCCTGGCGGACGCTGGCCGCCCATTCGTCGATCGCCTCCCAGAAGCGCGCCTCGTGCGCCCGCGGGATCGGCCCCCCCCACGCGAGGGCGCGGCCGCAGACGGTGCAGCGCCAGGGACCCAGCGGGATCTCCCAGTAGGCGAAGCGGCCGCAGCAGCGGAACCTCACAGCTCACCTCGCAGCGCTGAGCGCCGCTGCCACAGCGCCGCCTGCGGGCAGCTGGCGAAGTGGCTCGCCCAGCGCGGACCCGCGTAGTCCGGCGGTGCAGGGATCACCTGCTGGCCGCTCACGGGCCGGCCGAGCTGGTCGACCTCGTAGCAGAGCACCAGGTTCCCTGCGATCGAGAGCTGCACATCGACCGGCATCCTCTTGCCGGCCGGGGTCACCGCCCAGATGACCGGCGCCGAGCAGGATGCGCAGCGGGGCGGGCTGTGCACCCGCGCGAGCACCACGCCTGTCTTTCGTCGCTTCGTGGGCTCCTCGTTCAGCGGCTTGCTCGGTGGCGGTGCCATCAGCCCACCGCCTTTCGCCCCACGAGCTCGCGCAGCCACGCCAGCGCCGCCCACCGCGGAAGCATCCCGGGCGGCACCGAGTCGACGGCGTCGAGCAGGTCGGCAGAGGCCTTCTCCACCATGCGCAGACGCTCGAGCTCGAGCGCGAACGGCGTCCCCCGTACGAACTCCTCCAACGTCTGAGGCATCACCGCACCTCCGGGCCAGCGTCGTAGGCGGCGGCCTTCTTCTGCTCGAGCAGCTCGCGCGCACGCGCGGCCCTGGCCACCAGGTCGGCGGCGAGCTGCTCGGCCTCTGCCGGCGACAGCAGGACGCAGAGGCTGATCTTCGCGTTCTCACCGCCGTAGGTGTTCGCGCGGATCTCCACCGCCTCCGGCTCGTTCAGGTACCTGACTGCCGTCAGGTCCTGGTCGGCGATTTTGAAGGACGACGTGAGGTCGACCTTGATCAGTCCCCAGGCGCCGCCCATCAGAGCACCCCCATGCAGGCGGGCGCGCCGCAAGTCAGCCGGTCCCGGCGGGCGGGCAGGCCGCACAGGCAGGGCGGCCGCGAGCTCGGGACGGTGAACCAGATCGTCCGGTGCTGGTCGATGAACCCGGGGTCAAACGCCGGGTGCTCACCGGCGTGGGTGCAGATCTCGGCGGGGCGGGGGCGGGTCTCGAAGGCGGGGTAAGTCTGCGTGTCGGTCGTGGTGCGTTTCGGTCGCATGAGCGCGTCTCCCTGTGCTAGGGATCCGCCGCTGGGTGAGCTGGTGTGCCGGGGCTAGAAACTGTATAGAGTGGTACTGAAAATCCGTGTGTAGACAGTTCGACTCTGTCCCTGGGCAC